>JASGFO010000271.1:0-4775 GCA_047605505.1 Gordonia sp. (in: high G+C Gram-positive bacteria)
AGGCATACCCGGTCGCCAAGCGAGGTGTGAAGGTCTTCGTGCAGCAGGAGGCCGTCCGGCTGGGCGGCATCGGTGCGCGGATCTGTTCGGTGGCGCCGGGCGTGATCGATACTCCGCAGGGACGGCAGGAAGCGCAGGCGCATCCGTCGATGGCCAGGTTGGTGGCCGCGACCCCACTGGCCCGGATGGGACGTCCCGAGGAGGTGGCCGACGTCGCTGTCTACTCGTTGAGCGATGCCGCCGGTTTCCTCAACGGCGTTGACCTGTTGGTGGATGGCGGAGCCGTCGCGGCGCTGCGGACGGCGGCTCGCCGGGGCTGATCTCGGCGACGGTTCTTTTGTGGGGGGAATCCCCGACGTCTGTCCGCGGTGAAGGTCACAGCAGCGCCGCGACCTTCATCGCGGTCTCCTTGGCGGACCCGGGATTCTGACCGGTCACGAGATTGCCGTCGACGACGGCGTAGGAGACGAACGGCAGCCTGGCCTTTTCGTACCGTGCGCCGCGCTTCTTCATTTCGTCTTCGACGTTGTAGGGGACCAGTGTGTCCACCCGCGCGAGGACCTCTTCCCGCCAGGAGAATCCGGTGAGTGCGCGGCCCTCGACGAGGTAGGAGCCATCGGACAGTGTCGTATTGAGCAGGCCGCAGTATCCGTGGCAGACCGATGAGACGATGCCGCCGCGTTCGTAGATCTCGCGGGTGATCCGTTGCAGGCCTTCGCTGTCACGGAAGTCGTACATGACGGCGTGGCCGCCGGTGAAGTAGATCGCGTCGAAGTCGGCCGAGTCGATCTGGTCCGGGCTCGCGGTGTTCTCCAGCAACGCCATCCGGTCCGGATCGGCGTGCCAGGCCTTGGCGGTCTTGTCGTAGTTGGGGAACTTCAGCGACCGCGGTTCCAATGGTGACCGGCCGCCCTGCGGGCTCACGATCACCTGCTCGAAGCCGTGGTCGGCGAAGACCTGCCAGGCGTGCGTGAGCTCCGACAACCAGAGTCCCGTCGGATGGGACGGATCGTCGTAGTGGCCGACATTCGTCACGACATCGAGGATGCGTTTCGCCATGGGGTGCCTCCGGCGGAGAGTGTGCGTTCATGATCGGATGAACCCGCATCCGCGAGCTCACGCGCACCACCGGCGGATATCCGCGAATGCAATGTGCGCGCTGCTTACATTAGGTGGCGTCGACCACGACGTCAACAGCCCACTCTTGATAAATTGCAGAACATGCACTCGCGTCCCGCCTACCATCACGGCGATCTACCCGCCGCGCTGGTCCGTGCCGCGATCGAACTCCTCGACGCCGAGGGCGCCGACGCCGATCTGTCGTTACGGGCCGTGGCACGCCGGGCCGGGGTCTCGACCGCGGCACCCTATCGCCACTTCTCCGACCGCAACGCCCTGCTGTCCGCGGTCGCTGCCGTCGGCTATCGGGAACTCGCCGTGACCTTGCGGGCCGCGCACCCGGATTCGGAGTCCGAGGCCGACCTCGCCGACATCGCAGTTGCCTACGTACAGTTCGCAATTGAGCGTCCCGGGCTGTTCCGGGTCATGTTCGGCGGGGTGTGCGACACCGACAACGCCGACCGCGTCGAGGCGGTCGCGGCGATCAACGCTTACCTGTTGGATCTCGTGAAACGCCGACTTCCGTCCGACGACCCGGAGACCGTGGCCACCGGCGCCTGGGCGCTGGTCCACGGCCTCGCCTTCCTGTTCCTCGACGGCAAGCTCGATGCGTCGTCGCCCGACGGCGTCGCCACGTCGGTGCGCTCCATCGTCCTCGCCACGCTCGCTCGCTGAGGCACCCGTCCGCTGATCGTGTGGTCGGCGAGCCGACGTCGAGATCACGCCGAATACCGTCATGTCCGAGCGCCGGCGCGAGGTCCTGAACGCGCCACGAAACGATCCTCTCGACCCAGGTGTGGACGGTGCTTACATGGGCGGCCTATGCTCGTGTAAGCAACGCATACATGCGACGGTGAGGAGTATCGGAGATGACCGAGACAGCAACGGATACGGTCGACGTCGACCTGGGCGGCCGCACCGTCGCGGTCCCCAAGGGCGGCATGTTCGACCGCTTCCGCATGAAAGCACCGCTCGACGAGGTCGCCGCCGACCCGCGCGTGCTCGGCGTCGACTTCTTTCGCACACTGCCCAAGACCCGGGTCGAATCGCCGATCGGCACCACCTGCACACCGAACTTCTACTACGCGATGTCCTCGGCACGGTTGACCATGCTCGCTCGGAGCAGCGCGATCCGCGCCCGAATCCCGGCCGAGCTCGCGCCCCTGGAAATTGCGCCCGGTCTGGGACTCGTCTCGGTCATGTTCTTCCGCTACGACGTCTGCGACATCGACTTCTACACCGAGGCGGCCGTCGGCGTCGCCGTGCGCCCGGCACGCCACGGCGGGCCGGGAGTCGCCGACCTCGTCGCGGCCCTCGGCGACGATCATCTGCACTCCTACGTGCTCTCGCTGCCCGTCAACACCGAGATCGCGCAGGTCCGCGGCCACGACGGCTACGGTTTCCCCAAGTGGGTCACCGGCCTCGACGTCGATATCGACGATGCGCGCACCTCGGCGCGGATCGCCAACGCCGACGGCGGCGTCGACCTCGCCTTCTCGGCGCCGACCCCGAAGCAGACGAGGTTCGCGAGTGGCGACAAGGTCTCCACGCTGACCTCCTACACCCGGCGTGCGGGTACCTGGCACGCCACCCTCAACCAGACGAATGTTCTCGCGAGCGGAACCGCGCTGCTGCCAAGAGGATTCGATCTGACGCTGGGGCAGGGGCGGATGGCCGACGACCTGCGGGCCCTCAAACCCGTGCGCACCATCCGGTTGGACGTGAACACTCGAGCACAGGCCGCGCTGCACATGCCGGTCCCGTTCTCGGTTCGCACGTAGACGATTGGACACCGCTGTGATCGACCGATTCCTTCGCCCCACCCCCGCCGACTACTCGGGCACGACGACGCTCATCACCGGCGCGAGTTCCGGTCTGGGCGCCGAGTTCGCCCGGCAGCTCGCCGCCCGCGGCTCGCATCTCGTTCTCGTCGCCCGCCGTGAGGACCGGCTGCGCGAACTCGCCACGCGGCTCGAACACGACCACCGGATCACGGCGACGGTGCTCGCGATGGACCTCGCGCAGCCGGATGCGCCGTCGGCCCTGCACGCGCAGCTCACCGACCGTGCCATCGCCGTCGACTCACTGATCAACAATGCCGGGTTCGGGCTCAAGGGTCCCTTCGCCGAGGCCGACCCCGCCCGCGTCGCCGATCTCGTGGCCGTGAACGTGGCAACACTCACGAATCTGACGCGGCAGTTCCTTCCGGAGTTGATCGCCGCCGGCCGCGGTGTGCTGATCAACATCGCGAGCACCGCCGCCTATCAACCCACGCCGGGAATGGCCGTCTACGGCGCGTCGAAGGCCTATGTGCTGTCACTCACGGAGGCCATCGCCCACGAGACACGGCACTCCGGGCTCAAGGTGCTCGCACTGAGTCCCGGCCCCACGCGAACCGAGTTCTTCGACGTCGTCGGGACCGAGGACGCCGCGGTCGGCGGTTTCCAGACCGCCGCCGAGGTCGTCGCGAACGTGCTCACCGAACTCGACCGCCGCCGTCCCCGCGCCGGCCTCGTCTCGGGCCGGCTCAACGCCCTCAACGCCGTCGCCGCCCAGCTCGCACCGCGTGCGATCGCGACCGCCATCGCCGGAAAGGCACTGAATTGACCAGCATCCCGTCCACCATGCACGCGATCGTCGTCGACGCCGAGAAGAACCTCCTCGTCGGCGAGATCCCCACGCCGACAGCGGCATTCGGTGAGGTCCTGGTCCGCGTCGCGGCAGGCGGCATCAACCGCGCCGACCTCCTGCAACGTCAGGGCCGCTACCCGCCGCCGCCCGGTATCACCGACGTCCTGGGCATGGAGATCTCCGGCACCGTCGTCGCCCGCGGCCCCGATGTCGATGGACCCGATGTCGATGGTCCCGCTGTCGGCCAGGACGTGTGCGCACTCATCGCGGGCGGCGGATACGCCGAGTACGCCGTGGTGCCCGCGACCCAGGTGCTTCCGGTGCCGTCCGGTATCTCCCTCGTCGACGCGGCCGCCCTGCCCGAGGTTGCGAGCACCGTTTGGTCCACGATCGTCATGGATGCGGGCCTGGCGCCCGGAGAACTCGTGCTCATCCACGGCGGCGGCAGCGGAATCGGCACCCACGCGATCCAGGTGGCCACGGCGCTCGGAGCCCGCGTTGCGGTCACGGTCGGTTCCGAGGCGAAAGGGCAGCGCTGCCGCGAACTGGGCGCCGAGATCGTGATCAACTACCGCGAACAGGATTTCGCCGCCGAGCTGGCGGGCCGGGCCGACGTGATCCTCGACATCATGGGCGGCAGCTACCTCTCGCGCAACATCGACGCCCTTGCCGTCGGCGGACGCCTGGTGATCATCGGCATGCAGGGCGGGCTGACCGGGGAGGCGAATGTCGGCGCGCTCATCGGCAAGCGTGCGCGGATCATCGGACTCAACGTCCGCAACCGCCCGCCCACCGGGCGCGGATCGAAGGCGGAGATCGTCGCCGCCGTCGCCGCGAACGAATGGCCGCTGGTCGAGCGGGGACTGATCGCGCCGGTGATCTCGGCGAGACTCCCGCTCGCCGCCGCCGAGCGGGGACAGGCGCTGCTGGAATCGGCGGATTCGGTGGGGAAAGTCCTGCTGCTGCCGGGGCAGGGCTAGACCCAATACCGTTCAGTTAAGGGGAGTGGATGAGGTAGTTCGGTG
>JASGFO010000272.1:0-4774 GCA_047605505.1 Gordonia sp. (in: high G+C Gram-positive bacteria)
CGCACGGTCGCCGACCGCGGCCGGCTGCTGCTGCCCCGTGCCGCCGACCCCGCGCCCCCGGTGCCGCCGGGCGCCGACATCGGCGTCGACGGGGCGACCTCGTTCCTCACCGACAATGACTCCTTCTACCGGATCGACACCGCATTGCAGGTGCCGAGCCTGACCGCCGCGGACTGGCAGCTGCGGGTGCACGGGATGGTCGACGAGGAGTTCACGCTCTCGTGGGAGGAGTTGCTGGCGATGCCGATGACCGAGCGGCTGGTCACGCTGACCTGCGTATCCAACGAGGTGGGCGGCGATCTGGTCGGGAATGCGCGGTGGCTCGGGGTGCGGATGGCCGACATCCTGGACCGGGCCGGGGTGACCCCGGGCGCGAACATGCTGCTGTCGACGAGCTCGGACGGCTGGACCGCGGGGACCCCGGTCTCGGCGATCACCGACAACCGCGACGCGCTGCTGGCGATCGGGATGAACGGTGAGCCGTTGCCCGTCGAACACGGGTATCCGGTGCGGCAGGTGATCCCGGGACTCTACGGCTACGTGTCGGCGACCAAGTGGGTGGTGGACTGGGAGCTGACGACCTTTTCCCGGGCGCAGGCCTACTGGACCGAGCGGGGCTGGTCGGCGACCGGGCCCATCAAGATCGCCTCCCGAATCGACCGGCCGATCTCGGGGGCGACGTTCGACGTCGGTGAGGTGGTGCTCGCCGGCACGGCCTGGGCGCAGCACACGGGGATCGCGACGGTGGAGATCCGCGTCGATGACGGCGGTTGGGAGCCCGCGACACTGGCCGATGACTACTCCGACGACACGTGGCGGCAGTGGAAGTTCGCCTGGCACGCGACGGCCGGAACGCATCGGGTGGCCTGCCGGGCGACGAGCAAGGACGGGGTCGTGCAGACCGAGGCGATCGCCGATCCGGTCCCCAACGGTGCCACCGGACTGCATACGCGGAGCTACACCATCGGGTGACGCCGTTCGGATCGGGCTACGCAGCCGGATCGGGCTACGCGGTCGGACCGGGCTACGCGGCGGTGTCGACGGTGCCGTCGCGGTTCCCGTCGAAGAGCACGGCGCAGGCCGCGGCGTAATCGTCGGCCTCGGTGACGGCGGGGGCGCCGAAGAAGCCGGCGAGGATACGGGCCACCAGGTCGGTGGCGGTCTCGGTGGTCATCGTCTGTCCCTTTCGTCCGACGCCGATTCCGGCGGCGTTGGGTCCGGTTGCTGCTCCCGGCGCCCGTACGGCCGGTCTCCTGTCATCGAGTAAACCCTCGCAGCGCGCGGTCCACCAGTGGTGTCGGCCACCTGAACTATCGTCGGACATCAGGCCAAATGTCTTGCGGCGGTGAGATTCACCCGAACGGGTGACACGACGTCCCGGGCCGGGCGTGCCCGGGTCGCCATCGGTGCGCCGGCCGCCGGCCATCGGCCGGACAATGTCGGTGGCCGGGTTCGTCCGGTCGACCGATCGCGATCCGGCCAACGGCGTGATCTCGGTGAAGGTAGGGCGTGCTATGTTCGTCGCACGTTTCTACCGAAATGGTGACAGCGGTTGACAAATCGCTGGTTCGCCAGGTGTCACCGTGGCGTGGCCGATGCTCGACCCGGATCGGGTCAATCGCCGCCGCCACCACAACCGGCGCCAGGAGCGGGCCGGGACAGTACCGACAACAGTGAAAGACAACAAGACAATATGAGTGTGGGTGTCGTACGCGAGACGGCCGCGGGCGAGCGGCGGGTTGCGCTCGTCCCGAAAGTGGTCGCGTCGCTGGTGGGCAAGAAGGTCCCCGTCATCGTCGAGGAGGGGGCCGGGCTCGAGGCCCTGATCCCGGATGAGGCGTATGTGGATGCGGGGGCGACGATCGGGGATCCCTATACCGCCGACGCAGTGCTGCGGGTGTCGCCGCCGTCGGATGCCGAGGTCGCCCGGCTGCGCCGCGGCCAGAAGCTGATCGGTTTCCTGGCGCCGCGCAGCGCCGACAACACGATCGCCGCGCTGACCGCGGCGGGCGTCGAGGCCTACGCCGTCGAGGCCATCCCGCGTATCTCGCGGGCACAGGTCATGGACGCGCTCAGTTCCCAGGCCAATGTGTCGGGCTACAAGTCGGTGGTCGTCGCCGCCGATCTCTCGACGCGGTTCTTTCCGATGCTGACCACCGCCGCGGGCACCGTCAAGCCGGCCACGGTGCTGGTCCTGGGGGTCGGCGTGGCCGGCCTGCAGGCGCTGGCGACCGCCAAACGCCTCGGCGGTCGGACCACCGGCTACGACGTGCGACCCGAGGTCGCCGAGCAGGTGCGGTCGGTCGGTGCGCAATGGCTGGACCTGGGCATCGACGCCGCCGGTGAGGGTGGCTATGCGCGCGAGCTCACCGAGGCGGAGCGGGCCCGCCAGCAGCAGGCGCTCGAGGATGCGATCAAGGGTTTCGACGTGGTCATCACGACCGCGCTGGTGCCCGGTCGGCCGGCGCCGCGCCTGGTCACCGCCGCCGCTGTCGAGGGCATGAAGCCGGGCAGCGTCGTCGTCGATCTGGCCGGGGAGACCGGCGGCAACTGTGAGCTGACCGAGCCCGGCCAGACCGTCGTCAAACGCGGTGTCACCATCACCTCGCCGCTGAACCTGCCGGCCACCATGCCCGAGCACTCCAGCGAGCTGTATTCGAAGAATCTGTTTGCCCTGCTCGATCTCATGCTCGACGAGAACGGCGCGCTCGTGCCCGACTTCGACGACGAGGTCATCGCCGCAGCGTGCGTGGCAAACGCGCCCACCGTGAAGGAAGGGGACGCCTGATGTACACCGGACTGCTGGCGAACATCGCGATCCTGGTCTTGGCCGGGTTCGTCGGCTTCGCCGTGATCTCCAAGGTTCCCAACACCCTGCACACCCCGCTGATGTCGGGCACCAATGCCATCCACGGCATCGTCGTGCTCGGCGCGCTGGTGGTGCTCGGCCAGCTGCCCGCCGACGCCGGCTGGGGCGTGCGGGTGATCGCATTCGTCGCACTGGTCTTCGGCACGCTCAACGTGATCGGCGGCTTCGCCGTCACCGACCGCATGCTCGGCATGTTCAAGGGGAAGAAGGAGGCGGGTCGGTGAATCTCGACATCGTCCATGTCCCGCACGAGGGACTGACCTACACCGTTCTCGGCCTCTACATCGTCGCCTTCGCGCTGTTCATCTACGGTCTGATGGGGCTGACCGGCCCCAAGACCGCGGTGCGCGGCAACTGGATCGCCGCGGTCGGCATGGGCCTGGCCGTGATCGCGACCCTGCTCTCGGTCTACAACACCGGCGCGGTGCCTTCGGCCGACGACCGCAAGAACATCCTGAGCTCCGATCTCGAGGCCGGCGCGCACGTCGGCGTCCCGGCGATCAACTGGATCCTCATCGCCGCGGGCCTGATCATCGGTGTGGCCTTGGGCATCCCGCCCGCCCTGCGCACCAAGATGACCGCGATGCCGCAGCTCGTGGCACTGTTCAACGGCGTGGGCGGTGGCACCGTCGCGCTCATCGCCTGGGCCGAGTTCATCGAGACCGACGGTTTCATGGAGTTCCACGGCGTGGTGCCGTCCTCGCCGATGGTCGTCGGATCGCTGATCGCCGCGATTATCGGGTCCATCTCGTTCTGGGGTTCACTGGTGGCCTTCACCAAGCTCCAGGAGATCATGCCCAAGGGGCTCGAGAAGTTTGCGACGGGCAACGCCAAGCTGTTCCAGCTGGCCAACATCGTGCTGCTGGTCGTGTCGCTGGCCCTCGCGATCTGGATGGGTGTCAACGCGATCAACGGCGATGAATCGAATATCTGGCTGATCGTGGGGCTGCTGATCGCGGCCGGTGTGATGGGTCTGTTCGTGGTGCTGCCCATCGGTGGCGCCGACATGCCCGTCGTCATCTCGCTGCTCAACGCGATGACCGGGCTCTCGGCCGCGGCCGCCGGTATTGCGCTCAACAACACCGCGCTCATCGTGGCCGGCATGATCGTCGGTGCGTCGGGCTCGATCCTGACCAACCTCATGGCGAAGGCGATGAACCGGTCCATCCCGGCGATCGTGTTCGGTGCCTTCGGCGGCGGCGATGACGCCGGTGCCGCGGGCGGCGGCGGAGCCGGGGGCACGGTGAAGGCGACGTCGGCGGCCGATGCCGCGATCCAGATGGCCTACGCCAACCAAGTCATCGTGGTGCCGGGGTACGGTTTGGCGGTCGCGCAGGCCCAGCACGCGGTCAAGGAGCTCGCCAGCCTCCTCGAGGAGAAGGGTGTCGAGGTCAAGTACGCGATCCACCCGGTGGCCGGCCGGATGCCCGGCCACATGAACGTCCTGCTGGCCGAGGCCGATGTCGCCTATGACGCGATGAAGGAGATGGACGACATCAATGGCGAGTTCGGCCGGACCGACGTCGCCGTCGTCATCGGCGCCAACGACGTGACCAACCCGGCCGCACGCAATGATCCGTCGAGCCCGATCCACGGAATGCCGATCCTCAACGTCGACGAGGCGCGCTCCACGATCGTCCTCAAGCGGTCGATGAGCTCGGGCTACGCCGGCATCGACAACCCGCTCTTCTACGCCGACGGCACGTCGATGCTCTTCGGCGACGCGAAGAAGTCGGTGGAGTCGGTGATCGAGGAGCTCAAGGCCCTCTGAACACGCCGCCAAACGCCTGCGGCAGACCCGGCCCCCGAGTGGTGATCCCCTCGGGGGCCGGGTCATCGGTGCACCCGGTGTCGCCGAATCCCGCCTCGACCGATAGCCTCATGACATTCCCGAAGCGTGCCACG
>JASGFO010000273.1:0-4750 GCA_047605505.1 Gordonia sp. (in: high G+C Gram-positive bacteria)
GACGCTGGTCGACGGCCTGCGCGCGGCCGGCGTCGGCGTCGACGGCATCCGGTCGGTGCCCGGCCCGACGGGGACGGCGCTGATCGTCGTCGATGCGGCCGGGGAGAACCAGATCGCCGTGTGTCCGGGTGCCAACGCCCGGCTCCGGGCCGACGACGTCACCCCGGCCGCCGACGAGGCGGTGCTGTGCCAACTGGAGGTGGACATCGCGCTGGTCGTCGCGGCCGCCCGACGGGCCCGCGGCTTCTTCGCGCTGAATGCCGCACCGGCGCATGAGCTGCCCGCCGAGCTCCGCGATCGTGCCGATCTGATCGTGGTCAACGAATCCGAGTACGCGGCCCTGCCCGAGCTGCGGACGGCACGGGCGGTCGCGATCACCTATGGCGGTGACGGCGCCGAGCTGCGCCGCCACGGCAGCCAGGTGGCGGTGGCCACGGCACCGCGGGTGTCGGTGGTCAACAGCGTCGGCGCCGGTGACGCCTTCTGCGCGGCGCTGGTCCTCGCCCTGCTGACCGGATACGACGATGCCCGGTCGCTCCGGCTCGCGTGCGCGGTCGGGGCGGCGGCGGTGCAGGCACCGCAGTCCCAGCCGCCGCTGGACCCGTTGGCGAGTTACCTCGGCGAGGCGCCCCCGGCCGACGCGACCGGTCCAGGTCCGAGGTGCGCCGGTGATCGGTGAGTTCCGAGGCAGCTACCGGTTCCTGAGCAACTTCTACCCGGCCGAGGTCGCGGTGCCGCCGATGTCGTGGCCGGGCGGGTTCACCACGCGTGGACCGATCACCTTCGGCTCGGCCGAGGCCGCCTTCCAGGCGGGCAAGTGCGTGTCTGTGTCCGACGTCCACCGGCTCGCCGCGGCCGAGACCCCCGGCGAGGCGAAGGCCATCGGCCGCCGCGTGGTGCTGACCGAGTCCTGGGACCTCGACCGGCTCGGCTTCATGGCGCTTGTCGTCGGGCGCAAGTTCCGCCCGGACACACCGCTCGCCGAGCGCCTGCTGGCGACCGGGGACCACGTGCTGGTCGAGGGGAATGACTGGCACGACCAGTTCTGGGGCACGTGCGTGTGCGCCCGGCACGATGGGGTGCCCGGTCAGAACTGGCTTGGCACGCTGCTCACGCAGCGCCGCGCCTACCTGCGGGGAGACACGGCAGGCGTCCTCGCCGATCGCATCACCACACGCATTTCCGAGGCACCCTAGCGGCATCGGCCCCGCCGGCGTCACCAGTCGTCGAGCGCTACGATGCCGTCCTGGACGGCGCGGGCGAAGAGCGCGGATTTGCTGCCCGCGCGCCGGCCGGCCGACTCGTACTTGGCCCGGATGCGTGCGACGTGCGTGCTGACTGTCGATGTACTGATGAACAGTGCCTCGGCCGCCTCCTTCTTGGACTCCGCACGCAGCCAGGCGACGAGGACCTCGATCTCGCGGCTCGACAGCAGCGGTGTCGCGGACACCGGCGGCGCGACATGCAGATGGCGGGGGGCCGGCCGATGCGGCTGTGGTCGGGCGGTTCTGGCGGCATCGGCGATGACGGTCTCCTCGGGTGCGATCGGAACATCGGCGATGTCCGGTGTGGGTGGACGGGTCGGACGATCGCTTGACATCCGCCCCGACCACATAGTGGGCGACGCCGCCGACCGAGGGGCGCCACAACGTTTGTCTTCGGCAAGTCGATACACTTCTCGATACATTGACCAGCGCAGACACTGTACGAAAGCAGGCACATCGTCCATGCGACCCGACGCCGTATCCACCCGCGAGGAGCTGGGTCGCGCACTCACCGAACTCCGGGTCGCGGCGGGGCTCAGCGTGCGTGACGTGGCCGCCGCGGCCGACGCGCTCCAGGGGACGGTCGCGGGCTGGTTCGCGGGCCAGCATGCGCCCAATCGGGCGAGCTTCGAGATGTTCCGGCGCGTCGTGCGCGCCTGCGGGGTGACCGATCCGACCGCCGTCGACGACTGGTGTGCGGCCGCCGAACGGGCCGCCCGCCGCGGCGCCCGCAAACGCGCCGAATCCCCCTACCGCGGTTTCGCCCGCTACGGGACCGCCGACGGTGCCCGGTACTTCGGCCGTGACGACCTCGTGACACAGCTCGTCGATCTCATCGGGCAGACGCTGCCGGCCGCCGCGGCCGATCTCGGCGCCCGCAGTGTCGTCGTGGTCGGGGCATCGGGGGTCGGGAAGTCGTCACTGGTGCGGGCCGGGCTGCGGTCGCGGGCCGCGACCGGCCCGCTCGCCGAGTGCCAGTGGGCCTACCTCTCCCCGGGCACCGACCCGCCGGCCGCGCTCGCCGCGGCCACCGCAGACCTTGGGAGGGTCGCCGATGCGCCGGGGGTGCTCGTCATCGACCAGGCCGAGGAACTGTGGACCCAGAACACCCGCGCGGCCCGCAGCGCCTTCCGGGAGGCATTGACGGCGACGCTGATCGGACGACGTATCGCCGTCGTCGTGGTGCTGCGCGCCGACTTCTACGGTCGCGCCGCCGCAGTGCCGGACGTCGCGGAGGCGCTGGCCGAACGGCAGATCCTGGTGGCGCCGATGACCACCACTCAGTTGCGGGAGGTGATCGTCGCGCCCGCCGCGTCGGTCGGTGCGCAGGTCGACGATGACCTTGTGACGATGCTTCTCGCCGACGTCGTCCCCGCGTCGTCGCCGCACGGCACCGCGGGCACCGGGGTGCTGCCGCTGTTGTCGCATGCCCTGCGCGCCACCTGGGAGCAGTCCGACGGCCGACGCCTGACGGTCCGCGATTACGTCGCGACCGGTCGCATCTCGGGTGCGGTGGAGCAGTCCGCCGAGGAAGTCTACGGTTCGCTCGATCCGGCCGAGCAGATCGCCGCCCGCCGCGTGTTGCTGTCCATGACCAACGTCGACGAGGACGGGATCACGCGCCGCACCGTCCCGCTCGCCGAACTGGGGACCGGCGCGACGGGCCCCGGCGTCGTCGGGCGCGTGCTTGAGACGTTCGCCGCGGCACGGCTGGTGACCTTGACCGAAAGCCAGGCGCAGGTGACCCATGAGGCACTGCTGACGGCGTGGCCCCGGCTCACCGAATGGATCGACGCCGACCGGGAGCGGCTGCTGCTGCACCGCAGGCTGCGGGCACTCAGCGAGCCGTGGGAGGCGAGCGGACGATCCGACGATCTCCTCCCGTCCCGGGCCCGGTTGCAGATGTTCGGCGTTCTCGAGGAGGCCGAACAGACCCGCGCCGACGGTGACTGGGAGCTGCGTCTGGACGCGTCCGGCCGCGACTTCCTGGCCGCCGCCGCCGACCGCGACCGCGCCGCCGATGCGCAGGAGGAACGCCGCCGCAGGCAACTGCGCCGGTTCGCGCTCATCGCAGGCGTCTTCGGCATCGTGGCGGTGCTCGCCGCGGTCGCCGCGGTCGTGGCCGGTACCAACGCGGTCCGCCAGCGCCGGGCCGCCGAGGACGCGACCAACCGGGCACTGAGCCGGCAGCTCGCGATCCAGTCCCGGGATCTCCTCGACCGGGACCGGTTTCTCTCGGCCCAGCTCGCGATGGCCGCCTTCGCGACCGCACCGACGGTCGAGGCCCGCTCGCAGCTCATCGACGCCACCGCGCACGGCGTTCCGAACCGCTTCCTCGGACGGGCCGGCGGCGTCGCGTTGACCCGGGCCGGTTCGCTGCTCGCGGCCGTCGGCGCGGCCGGGCAGCTCCGGCTGTTCCGCGTCTCCGACGAACAGGGCATCACCGCGCAACTGTCCGATGTCGACCTCCACGAACGCGCCGGCGGCGCGGTGCTCACCCCGGACGGGCGCACCCTCTACGTCGGCGGTCACAACCGGATCAGCATCTGGAACGTCACCGATCCGGCACACCCGGTCCGGGGCGCCGACCTCCCCGGGGTCGTCGGCGACGCCAACGGCCTGACCCTGAGCCCGGACGGGACGATGGTGGTGGCCTCGCTCCCCGACACCGGTGTCCAGGCGTGGTCGATCACGCCCGCGGGGCCGCGGCCGGTGACCGTGCCGCCGACGGTCGCGGGCGTCGCGGGCGGGGCCGCCTTCAGCCCAGACGGGCGCCTGCTGGCGACGGCCAGCGTCAACCGGCGGATCGACCTGTGGCGGGTCACCGCCGGCGGCCTGGCACCGGCCGGGGAGATCGGGCTGCCCGAGTGGCGGGACAATGAGCTGGCGCAGGGCCTGGTGTTCACCCGCGACGGCAGGCTCATCGCGGCGCTGCGCAGCCACGTCCTGGCCGTCTACGACGTCACCGACCCCGGCGCGGCCCGCAGGGTCGGTACGTTCGGCGGTTTCGACAGCTACGTCACCGCAGTCGCGCTCGATGCCGACGGCACCATGGTCGCCGCCGCCGCCGCCGACAACACCGCCCGGGTCTTCGACCTCGCCGATCCCTCCCTGCCGCCCCGGGTGATCACCGGTGCGTCGAACCCGGTGTCGGTGGTCTTCGCCGGTGACCGCGTCATCGAGGCCGGTGACGACGGCCGAATCCAGGACTGGCCGGCCGACGACGGCGGGACCGCGATCGGTACCGGCAGCGTCTGGCAGATCCCGGTCGATGCCGCCGGCCGCCGTCTGCTGGCCGCCGACACCGGCACCGATGGGCGGATCACCCAGTGGGAGCTGGGGCCCGGCACGATGCGCCAGGCCGGACCCGACCTCCTCCCCGCCCCGGGTGAGGTCTACTCCGGCGCGGTCACCGTCACGCCGAGCGGCAAGACCGCTGCCATCGGCACCGTCAGCGGCACGGTCCGGTTCGCCGACTTCTCCGA
>JASGFO010000274.1:0-4746 GCA_047605505.1 Gordonia sp. (in: high G+C Gram-positive bacteria)
ACGACGAGCGGCACGCTGCACAGCATGGGCCTGGCCCCGGCCGCGGACCGGCCGACGGCTTGGGGCCACCGGGGCGGGGGGCGCCGCCGGCTCCGGGTCGGGGTGCGGGGGTGCCGCCGTCCTTGCCGGCGGCGTCCTTCTTCGGGAAGGACTCGCGGAGCCGACGGGCCACGGGGGCCTCGACCGTCGACGACGCGGATTTGACGAACTCGCCCTGTTCCTTGAGACGCTCGAGCACCTGTTTGCTCGTCACGCCAAGTTCCTTGGCCAGTTCATGGACGCGGGCTTTGCCTGCCACTGCTCTCCTCACTTGGAGGCCGGCGGGGCTGCCCGCTACGGCCTCGGATTAAGTCCGATACGTGCTCATCGTGGGGACTTCACGGTGTGCTCATGTCTTCTGCTACCTGTTCCGACTCCGTACGGAGTCTGTTGTTCGTGATCGGTGCGGGGTCCACCCCGATCACCTCGGCGAGGTCGTCTGACGTGACCGTCAGACTCGGCGCCCTCAGCGCCCGGGCAACTGCCCGCCGCCGCACCGCCGCGGACACACAGTCCGCGTCGGCATGCAGCCACGCCCCTCTGCCCGGCCTGGTCTTGGCGAGATCGACGACGATCCGTGGACCATCGCCGACGTCGGAGACGACAACCCGGACCAGGACCGCGCGGGCGTCACGTCTCCGGCAGCCGATGCACAGACGCACCGGCGCCTGCCGAGCGGTGTGGTGTCGGTCACCGCGAGGGTGATCGTCTCGATCACGCCGACCCGGGTCGGAGGACCCGGTCGACGACTTTCGCTGAACCATCGATCAGTCTAGCGCGCACACCGGCTACGAGGACAATCGGCCGGGACGGGAGGTGGACGGCCGGGCGCTGGGGGCGGACGGCCGGGCACCGGGCGCCGGATCGGCGTCGGACCGGATGTCGATCCGCCAACCGGTGAGCCGGGCGGCCAACCGTGCGTTCTGCCCCTCCTTGCCGATGGCGAGCGAGAGCTGGTAGTCCGGGACGACGACCCGCGCGGCCCGGGCGGCCTCGTCGACCACCTCCACCGAGACGACCTTCGCCGGTGAGAGCGCGTTGCCGACGAAGACCGCCGGGTCCGGGTCGAAGTCGATGATGTCGATCTTCTCGCCGGCCAGCTCGCTCATCACGTTGCGCACCCGCTGCCCCATCGGGCCGATGCAGGCGCCCTTGGCGTTGAGCCCGGGAACCGCGGTGTGCACCGCGATCTTGGACCGATGCCCGGCCTCGCGGGCGACGGCGACGATCTTGACCGAGCCGTCCTCGATCTCGGGCACCTCGAGGGCGAAGAGCTTGCGCACCAGATTCGGATGGGTCCGCGACAGCGTGATCTGCGGGCCGCGCTGACCACGGCTGACGCCCACGACGTAGCACTTGATGCGGTCGCCGTGGGTGTAGGTCTCGCCCGGCACCTTCTCCGGCGGCGGGATGATGCCCTCGGTGGCGTTGGTCTCACTGCCGATCTGCACCACGACCATGTCGCGTGCGTTGGCGCGGGTGTCCTGCTGGACCACGCCGCCGACGATCTCGCCCTCGTGGGTCACGAGGTCACCGAAGTTCTTCTCGTTCTCGGCGTCACGCAGCCGTTGCAGGATCACCTGCCGGGCGGTGGTGGCGGCGATGCGGCCGAATCCCTCGGGCGTGTCGTCGTATTCGCCGATCACCTGACCGTCGTCGTCGACCTCCTGCGCCATGACCCGGACCAGGCCGGTCTTGCGGTTGACGTCGATCCGCGCGTGCGGTGCGTAGCCGTCGGTGTGCCGGTAGGCGGTGAGCAGCGCGGTCTCGATGGCGGTGATCACGGTGTCGATCGAGATGCCCTTGTCGGTCTCGATCATGCGCAGCGCGCTGATGTCGATGTTCATTCCTCGGTACTCCTATTCACTTGTCGTCTCACCGAATCTCGGTCTCTCACAGGTCTGTTGTGCCGGTGTCCCGGCGGCGGGCGATCTCGTCGGCGGCGAGACCACACCGGCTCAGCTCGGCGACACTCGGCCGGGAGAAGTCGACGTCGACGGCGGCCCGGGTGATCTGCGCCAGATCGAGTGACTCCACGCCGATCCGGCCCTTGGTGTTGACGACGATCTCGACCCGACCGGCGTCGTCGGACAGCTGCCCGACCCGCCCGGTCAACCGGCGCAGGCCGCCCTCGGCGGTGGCGTCGATGCGCACCTTGCGCCCTCGTGCCCGGCGCCAGTGCCGGGGCAGGGTGAGGGGCCGTCCGACCCCCGGTGACGTGATCTCGAGGGTGTACGCCTCGTCGCCGAGGTCCGGGTGCTCGTCGAGTTCACCGGAGATCTCCCGGGTGAGCTCGCCCAGGAGATCGAGGGTCAGGCCGGCGTCACGGTCGACGGTGAGCACCACATCCCGCCGACCTGCCGTCGACGTCACGACGACATCCTCGAGGTCGAGACCGTGGCCGGCGACGATGGGCTCGACGAGGTCGCGGATCCGGTCTGTGGCGATCGTCATCGCGCACCCTCCTCGTCTTCAGTTGTCGCGTCGGCGCCTGCTGAGGCTCCCCATGGTAATCGATGACCACCGCCGGACTGGCATCATGTGTCGGGTGAACCCGACCGAGCGTCCCCACCCGCCTGGCCCCTCCCGACGTGCCGTCCTGCGCGGCGGCGTGGCGATCGGGGTGGGCGGGCTCGCGGTCGGCGCCCTCGCGGCGTGCGACCGGGGCCCCGACCCCGCGACGACGACGGCATATGCGCTCCTGCCGTTGGCGCAGGCCGCGGTGCGCGACGAACGTCAGGCGCGCACGCTGAGCCCGCAGATCACCGAGTACAGCGCCGCGCTCGTCGTCGCCGCCGACCAGCGCGCCGCGCATGCGCTGGCGTTGCGGGAGGAGATCACCCGCCTGGATCAGGAGGTGGCCGCCCAGATCGACGGCACCGATACCTCGACGGCACCGTGGACCTCGACGGCGCCGTGGACCTCGGCGCCGGCCGGCACGGCGTCGCTGGACCAGGTGCGCAGTTCCCTGACCAGTGCCGCGAAGGCGGCGCGGGCGGCGGCGATCGCGCTCAGCGGCTACTCGGCCGGGCTGGCCGGCGCGGTGGCCGCATCCGTGACGACCCTCGTGGAGGTACAGCTGGCATGAGCACCAACGACGCACTGGCCGCGGCCGCCGACGCCGAGAACGCCGCGGTGTTCACCTACGGAGTGATCACGGCATTCGTCGCCGCGGCCCGGCGCGACATGCTGGTGGAGTTCATCGCCGACCACCGCGGCGCCCGCGACACCGTCAACGCTGCGATCACCGCGGGCGGCGGCACACCACCGGTCGCGGCCGCGGGCTACACGCTGCCACAGCCCGTGACCGATCCGGTCAGTGCAGCCAAGGCAGCGCTGACCTCCGAAGTCGACTGCACCCGCGCCTACCGCGCGCTGCTCGAACAGGCCGATTCCGGTGCGGGCCGCACGATCGGCGTGAACGGCCTCACCGCGTCGGCACGCCGGGCCGCGCAGTGGCGGGTCGTGCTCGGGCAGCGTCCCGCGACGGTGGCCTTTCCGGGCGCGGCGGGGTAGCCGGCGCCCATCACCTCACGGCCGTCGCAGCGACCGGCTCGGCGTGAACGGATAGATCTCGCCGGCGATCGCCCGTTTAGCCGCGACCGCACGGTCGACCGAACCGGGGGCGAAACCGCCCGCGACCGGACGGTCGGGTATCTCGCGGCCGTCGTCGACAAGGGTCCACGCCGACCCCGCGTCGGCCAGCGAGCGGTGCTTGGTCGAGTAGTAGCCCGGCATGGCCGCGATCGCGATCCCGGGATCGCCGGCCGCGGCGGCCATCAGATGCGGATGGAAGCGTGTCGAGATCCAGGTCTGCCCGGCGCCCGCGGGCAGGCCGCGGCGCCAGACGTCGACGAACGGGAGGACCGTGGCACCGTCGAGCCGATCACCGAGCCGGTGGGGCACCTCGTAGTCGTGGCCGGGGATGCCCTCGACGACAGTCACCCGATCACCGGGAACCGCCCAGGCGTCGAGGGTGTCGCGGACGAGGTCGGCCAGTGCGGCCACCCCGGCGGCGGCCGGGCCGCGAAACGATTCGGTGAGGTCGGATTGCAGGCAGAGCACCACCCCGTCGGGGTCCGGCTGCCCGGCGGGCCGATAGCGCTGCGCGGCGCCCCGGTGCAGCGCGAGCCAGGCGTCGTCGCCGGAGTGCCGGACCCGACCGGGGACCGCCCGCGCCGACGCCTCGTCCCGGACGTCGAACACCGTGAACTCCTGGGCGGCCCGGCGCACGACGTCGCCGGCCGGCCCGTCGGGAAGCGGGATGAGGCCCTGACCGGTGGCCACGACGCGCGCGCCGGTCCGCCGGCCCACCGCTGCGCCCGCCGCGAACAGCGACACATGCTGCGGCCACACCGAGTTCACGTATCCGCCGCCGAGGAAGTGGATGGTCGAGGCCTGGTGAAGGACCTCGACGCCGAACCCCAGCCGGGGTGCCACCCCGAGGTCGGTGACCGCCCGGCACACCCACTCCCAGGGGGCGTCCGCGTTCTCCTCCGGCGCGTGCAGACTCAACTGCCACAGGGTGTCGGTGAACTCGACACGGGGGTGCGCGCCGCGCAGCAGCAACGCCGCTTGACCCGGACTGTGACAGTCCAGGATCACCCGGGCCCGCGGGCGCACCCGGGCCAGATACCGCAGCCAGGTGTCGGCGATGAGCTCGTCGCCGTAGTTCGGGTAGCCCGACGGGGCCACCAGGTAGAGGAT
>JASGFO010000275.1:0-4695 GCA_047605505.1 Gordonia sp. (in: high G+C Gram-positive bacteria)
GGCGGCGGGACCGGCCCGCCGCCACACCCATCGTCGAGGGGGTGCTCAGTCCTTTCCGTGCGGCTGGTCGTCGATGCCCTTGTCGCCGAGTTCCGCGATCGGCTCGGGGCCGGTGGGCACCGGCGGCTGCGGCTTGACCGGGAACTCGCCGGTGTAGCCGATACGCTCGGCGGCGATGGCCATCACCTTGCCGCGCACGCCGTACCAGCCGAGCATCAGGAGCGGGATGCTGACGATGATCGCGTAGAGGTTCCACTTGCTGTCGTAGCACATGAGCGCGGTGACGGCGCCGAGGAAGATCAGGGTCGCGATGCTGGTGTACGGGGTGCCCCACAGCCGGAACGCGGGACGCTGGATGAGCCCCTTGCGCTCCCACCGCCACATCTGGAGCTGGCAGGCCACGATCATCACCCAGGTGGAGATGATGCCCAGCGCCGACAGATCCAGTGCGATGTTGAAGGCGTCCTCCGGGACGAAGAGGTTCAGCACGATGCCGAGGGCGGTGAGGCCGCCGGTGAGGGCGATGCCGCCGAACGGGACGCCGTTGCGATTCATCTTGGCGGTGAACGCCGGACCGGAGCCGTTCATCGCCATCGACCGCAGCGTGCGGCCGGTCGAGTAGAGACCCGCGTTGAGGCTCGACATCGCCGCGGTGAGCACCACGAGGTTCATGATGCCGCCCGCCGCCGGCACCCCGATCTTGGAGAAGAACGTGACGAACGGGCTCTCCCCCTTGTGGAACTCGGTGTAGGGCAGCAGCAGCGCCAGGATGATGAGCGAGCCGACGTAGAAGACGGCGATACGCAGGATGACCGAGTTGATCGCCCGTGGCATCACCTTGGCCGGCTCGGCGGTCTCACCGGCCGCGGTGCCCACCAATTCGACGGCGGCGTAGGCGAAGATCACGCCCGAGGTGACGATCACCAGCGCGAACGAGCCTTCGGGGATCAGGCCACCGTTGTCGGCGATCACGCCGAACCCGGTGGACTCGCCCTCGATATCGAAGCGGCCCGCGAGGAAAACGATGCCGACGACGAGAAAGGTGACAAGGGCCGTGACCTTGATGATCGACGCCCAGAACTCCATCTCGCCGAAGAGCTTCACCGAGATCATGTTCATGGTGAGAACGATGGCCAGGGCGATGGCCGCGATCAGCCATTGCGGAATCGCCTTGAACATGCCCCAGTAGTGGACGTACAGGGCGACGGCGGTCACGTCGACGATCGCGGTGGCCGCCCAGTTGAAGAAGTACAGCCAGCCGGTGACGAAAGCCGTCTTCTCGCCGAAGAACTCGCGGGCGTAGGAGACGAATGCGCCCGACGACGGACGGTGCAGCACGAGCTCGCCGAGGGCGCGCAGGATGAAGAAGACGAAGACGCCGCAGAAGGCGTACACGATGAACAGTCCGGGACCGGCGTCGTGGAGTCGGCTGCCCGCCCCCATGAACAGGCCGGTGCCGATGGCGCCGCCGATCGCGATCATCTGGATCTGCCGCGGTTTGAGACTCTTGTGGTAGCCCTCGTCCTCGTCGGCGAGGGCGGAGTTGACGGAATCGGTGGTGGGTTCGGCGGTCATGCTTCCCCTAGTCGGTTGTTGTGTCCGGACAGTCAGATGGGTGCGGACGGTCGTTGTGAGGTGGTCTGGACGTAGGCGAGCCCGTCGCGGATGTGGACGATCGGGATAGAAAGCGATCCTAAGCGTGGTGGCGGGTACCCGAAACCGGAGCGCGTTAACAGTTCGTCACGCGGCACTGTCAGCGGGACTGGGATTCGAAAGTAATCCATTGCACCACAGCGATTTTCGGCTCTGGTGTCCGAATTAACAATGTCGGGAGAATTTACATTCGGCAGAATGTGGGCGCGGTCACGGGAGGGGATGCAGCCAGCTGCGGCGGCGGCGCGGCGGCGGCACGGGCACATCGCGCAGGGCGCGGACGATGATGTCGACGAACTCCGCCGCCGATGGATAGCGGGCAGCCGGATCCTTGGCGAGGGCGCGCGCGAAGACCGAATCGAGCGCCGAAGGCAGCCAGGGGCGCCGTCGGGTCGGTTTCGGTGGCTCGTCGCGGATGTGGGCGTAGGTGATGGCGAAGGCCGTGGCGCGCGGATAGGGCGGTGCCCCGGTGAGCAGTTCCATCAGCGAGCACGCCAGCGCGTAGAGGTCGGTCGCCGGCGACAGCTGCTGTGCCTGGAGCAGTTCGGGTGCGGCGTAGGCGATTGATCCCTGCACCCGGCCGTTGCGGGAGAGCGGCCGGGTGTCGTCGAGCAACTGGGCGATGCCGAAGTCGCTGAGCAGACCGTCGGCGTCGGCGACGATCGACGAGGTCAGCAGGATGTTGGCCGGTTTGACGTCGCGGTGCAGGACGTCCTGGGAGTGCGCGTAGTCGAGGGCCGCAGCGATCTGCTGTGCCACCCGGACGATGGTCGCGACCCGGGGCTGTTCGCGGTCGGAGGGGATCAGCGAGATCGCCGACGGGCCGCCGACGTACTGCATGGCCAGCCACAGCAGAGACGTGGGAGGCTGGGTGCCCGGATAGAGATGGGCCTCGTCGGCCGGTGGCGGCGCCTCCCCGCTGTCGATCATCGACACGATGTGCTCATGATGCAGGAGCGAGGCGATGGCGAACTCGCGGTTGAACCGTTCCCGGGTCCGGGTGGAGTCGGACTCGTCGGCGTGCAGCACCTTGAGTGCGAGGGGTGTCGTCTCGCCGTCGCGATGGACGCGATAGACGTCCGAGCTCGCACCGTGACCCACCACATCGTCGACGGTGAAGCCCGCCACCACATCGCCTGCCCGAAACATCGTGAGGGGTGTCTCCCAATTCTCTGTGTGGGTCGTGGTGGCCCCGCTGCACACCCAGACCAGGGTAGCGAGGATTGTCCGCCCCGGCGCGGCCGGCGGCCGGTGCGTGGGGTGGGTGGTTCGGAGGATCTACGCTGGCCTGGTGAGTGCCCCAGCGAGCGTGGACCTGAGCGAGCTGATCGCTCGATTGCCCGAACAGATGGTCGTGACCGATCCGGACATCCTGGCGGCATACCGCCAGGACCGCGCCGAGGACCCGGATGCGGGGACGCCGGCGGCCCTGATCCGGCCGACGACGACCGCCGAGGTGCAGACCGTCGTCGCCTGGGCGGCTGCCCATCGGGTTCCGATCATCACCCGGGGCATGGGGACGAGTCTGTCGGGTGGGGCGACTGCCGTCGACGGCGCGATCATGCTCACGACGGAGAAGATGCGGGCGATCACCATCGACACGACCACCCGGACAGCCGTCGCCCAACCGGGTCTGCTCAACGCGGAGGTCAAGGCCGCGGCAGCGCGGGAGGGGCTCTGGTATCCGCCGGATCCGTCGTCGTTCGAGATCTGTTCGATCGGCGGCAACGTCGCCACCAACGCGGGTGGGCTGTGTTGCGTGAAGTACGGCGTCACCACCGATTACGTGCTGGGCCTGCAGGTGGTGCTGGCCGACGGCCGGGCGATCCGGCTCGGCGGCAAACAGCTCAAGGACTCCGCGGGGCTGCCGCTGACCAAACTGTTCGTCGGCAGTGAAGGCCTGCTCGGCATCATCACCGAGGTGACGCTGCGGTTGCTCCCGCCGCAGGCACCTGCCTGCACGGTCGTCGGTACCTTCCCGACGGTGCACGCGGCGTCGCAGGCGGTGCTGGCGATCACGGCGCAGATCCGTCCCGCGATGCTGGAATTCATGGACAACGTGTCGATCAACGCGGTCGAGGACCTGATGCACATGGACCTCGACCGGGCGGCGGGCGCGTTGCTGGTGGCGCAATCCGATGCCCCCGGCCCGGCCGGGATCGCGGAGGTCGAGATCATTCGGACGGCCTTCGAGGCCAACGGCGCCGGTGCGGTGTTCGACACCAGTGACCCCGACGAGGGGGAGATGTTCACGGCTGCGCGGCGAGCCGCGATCCCGGCCGTCGAGAAGCTGGGGTCGCTGCTCCTCGAAGACGTCGGGGTGCCGCTGCCGCAGCTCCCCACCCTCGTCGACGGGATCGCCGCGATCGCCGCCGCGAATCGCGTGATGATCTCGGTGATCGCCCATGCCGGCGACGGCAACACCCATCCGCTGATCGTGTTCGACCCGCGTGACGACGACGAGCGGCAGCGTGCGCACCGCGCCTTCGGTGACGTGATGGATTTGGCGATCTCGTTGGGCGGCACCATCACCGGCGAACACGGTGTGGGCCGGTTGAAGAAGGCCTGGCTGCCGAATCAACTCGGTGAGGACGTGATGGAACTGACCCGCACCATCAAGGCCGCACTCGATCCCGACGGACTGCTCAATCCGGGTGTGATCCTGTAGGCCGTGTCTCCTCACTCCTGTTGCGGGTCGTGGCGGCCCCCGTAGGGCGGCGAAACTCCTCCCGTGTGTCGTGCCCTTTCTGCCGAACGCATCGAGACCCCGCACGCAGGCGTCGGACGCCCGACCACCGATCGTCCGAGAGACCTCTAGAAAGGTGGTGGTCCGAGGTCGTGGTCGAACTGTTCGCGTTGCGCGCGGCGGCGTGCCCGGTTGCGAGCGCGTTCGGCACGTCGGCGCGCGTGTTTGGCGCGGGTGGGTGCGTAGGTGGGTGGTGGTTCACCGATGTCGGGTGGTGTTTCGTCGGCAGTGTTTTCGTGTCCGCAGTCGATGTCGGTGAGTTCGGGGAACAGCCACTGGTTGACCGCGACGGTTTC
>JASGFO010000276.1:0-4674 GCA_047605505.1 Gordonia sp. (in: high G+C Gram-positive bacteria)
TCGCGGGGCCGGCGCCGCCCCGCTTGTCTGCGCCGCCTCCGGCGACGCGGGGGCTCCGCCTTGACACCCCGCTCTTCGTCGTCGGTTCGCACGCGCCCTCGCACCTCTCATGCGATGTGTACGCGCTTGGTGGGACACGTGCGACCCTCCTCCTGCATCGCGGGGCCGGCGCCGCCCCCTTCCGCTAGCGCTCCGAGCTACTCGACCAGCGGGGGGCTCCATCTCGGAAACGATCTCGGAACGTTCACACGTTCACACCGCCCGTTCGAGTTGTACTCGATACCTCTGGGGTAGATCCTGTGTTCACCGGCTGTTTTTCTCAGGGAGGACATCATGGCTTCGTCGACCCCGATCGGCCTGACCCCCGTCCATTCGGACGGCGCGCTGGGCGGCATCTTGATCTCCGGGCGGTGGCCCGCCTCGACGCTCGAGTGGACGCAGACGCTGGTGGCGTCGGTCCGCATCGCGTGCCGGCCCGGCTTTCTGCCCACCACCACGATCTTCGGGGTGGTCGAGGACAAGCCCAACGAGATCCCCGATGAGGACGCGATCGGGATGATGGTCGCCGTGGGCAATGTCGTCGACGACAGTTTCCTGGAGGCCGGGCGCTTCCTCACCAACCCGCCCGCGTTGTTCATGCTGCATCCGCCGTCGCGGACACGGCCGTCGCTGCCCGAATGCTCACAGGTCGCGTCGGGCTGCGTGCTGCTGCCGGGGCTGCCCGAGCTGGGTCTCGAGCACCGGGCGGGGTGGGCCGAGGCGGAGGCCGACGGCACCGTCGTCAACCTGCGCAACCAGGTCGGCATCGACCCCAGCGCCGACCCGGACACCGCGGTGCTGGCGATGCTGCTCGCTGCGTGAGGGACGGCCCGAGCACGTCCTACCGGCCACCCTCAGCGCCCGATTCAGGGCCGCCGAATTTTCAATTTTGCCCCTCCGACCTGCGATTTTGCGGTCAATACGAGGAGTTGCGCGCAGTGGTAAGGCAGCCCTAGCCTGGCCGTCATGACCGCTGCACTTCTCCTGAGTTTTGGCGTGATTTTTGTTGCCGAACTCGGCGACAAGTCACAGCTGATGGCCATGACCTACGCGCTGCGCCATCGCTGGTGGGTTGTCCTGGCCGCGATCACGGTGGCCACCACCGCCGTGCACGCGGTGTCGGTGTTCTTCGGCCACTTCCTCGGCCTGTCCATCCCCGCCGATCTCATCGCGATCGTCGGCGGCCTGGCCATGCTGGTCTTCGGGCTGTGGACATTGCGCGGTGACGATCTCGACGACGAGGAACAGTCCCGCGCCGGCAACGTCGGCACCTCGGTGTTCCTGGCGGTGATGTCCTCGTTCTTCCTCGCCGAGCTCGGCGACAAGACGATGCTCGCGACCATCACGCTGTCCACCGACAACAACTGGCTCGGCGTGTGGATCGGTTCGACGGTGGGCATGGTGGCCGCCGATGCCCTCGCGATCGCCGTCGGCGCGGTCCTCGGCCGGCATCTGCCCGAGCGCACGATCGCCCTGGGCGCGGCGGTACTGTTCTTCGGTTTCGCTGCCGCGCTGCTCTACCAGGGGCTCTCGGCGGCCGATCCGGTCACGATCGTCCTCACCGGGGTACTGGTCGTGATCCTGATCGGCGTCGGGTCGGCCCTCATCCGGCGCGCCCATCGGCACCGCGTCGCGCACCGCGCCGACCACGCGCTGCCGGCCGCCGCCGATCCTGCGGTCGGCAATCCGCCGCCACTGCACTCGCACCGATCAGCGGGCCGTTGATCAGCGCGGATCGGCGGCCTCTCGGTTGGCGTCGTCGACGGCGACAGTGGCCGGGTGTGAATCGGGCGGGTGGGAATCCCGAGGCAGGGCGCGGAGCGTCTCCGCAAGTTCGATGAGCGGTGCCGCATCGCCAATCAGGCCGTCCCCCGACTCGGGCAGGATCGGTCGCACGGCACCGGAACCGCGCCCGTCGGAGTGGGCCCGGGCCACCGCATCGAGCAGACTCTGCGCCTGCTCGACGGAACCGACCTCGGCGAAGTGCGCGGGCAGCAACGGGCTCAACTGCGTCAGGGCGTCACGGATCTCGATCACCCGCCGATGCAGCATGGCCGTCGCCGACAGCCGCCTCGTCGGCAGCACCACCTCGGGGACCACGCCGGTGACCAGACGCCACAGCGGCAGGATCGTGGCGGCATCACGACGGCAGCGGCTCCGCCACTTCCATGCCTGCCACTGCGAATGCACCAGCGGAAAGCAGATCCCGAACAGGAACACGACGACACCGATGATTGCCAGCACCCGGCTGGCCGTCAGGGCCACGGGCAGGTCGGCGACCTTCGTCGCGCTGCCCACCACGTAGAGGATCTGTACCACCGATCCGGCCGCGAGCAGCGCCAGGCCGGTGACCATCAGCGACAGCGCGATCTTGAGGTAGCCGTCGGCGAGCAGCAGATACTTGCGGACGTTGTTCACGCATGACCCGAAGCCGTAGGCGAGGTAGGCACTGGCGATGAGGAAGAACAGGGCGAAGCCCCAGTTCTGCAGCGACCACCCACTCACCGACGCAGAACGGATGTCCGACGGTACGACGAGCAAGCAGACCTGCAGCCCGATCAGCGCGACGACGAGCGGGATGGCCTCGGTACCGGCGCGGCGTTCCCGGGTGACCCCGCCCCCGGGGAAGAAGAGCACGATGATGAGCGCGGCCACACCGACCGCGAGGAGCCCGTAAAACAGCAGACGACCCAGCCCCGCGAAGAGCGCGTCATCGATGGTCCGGTTCACCGACCCGTTGAAGACGACGAACGCGAGGGTGAGTGCGGCGATCGAGACGGTCATGGCCAACGCCTGCAGGCCGCCGCCCCGGCGACGGATCTCGTCGAGACGCCAGCACAGCGCGACCGCGAAGATCACCAGGGCGATGATGTTGGCCGATGCCGCGACCCCCGACCAGCTCACCGCGACAATCACGGTGCTCACATCCACCCCTGATGTCCACCGAGGAGCCGTTGCAGGCCGCGCATGTGCGAGTCGGTGGCGGTGTGACCGACCTGCGACTCGGCCCGGGCGGCCCACGTCAGGATCATCGACGCCAGGCTCTCGGCTTCCTTCTCCCGGTCGTCGGCGTAGCAGGTCCGTTGCAACGAGGACTCGGAGTTGCCCAGTCCGCTCAGCGCCGCCAACGGCGAGTCACCGAACATCTGGTGCCCGGCGATCAGATGCGCGAACTCGTGGATCACGATCTGGTCACGATGCCATTTGGTGGTGTTGGCCTGGTAGAAGAAGTAGTCGGCGTCCTCCGCCGACAACCACACCCCGTTGGGCATCCCAACCGGCAGGGGATGCGCGATCAGCGTGATCGGCCGACCGCGGCGCTCCCCGTACCGGGTGCACAGTTGATCCACATCCAGCGGCAGGTCCAGGTCGAGGTCGGACAATACCTCCCGGCACAACGACCACAACTTACGTTCAGTGCGCATCGCACATCACCAGCCCACTCACCCCGCCCATCATATCCGCGCGGCGCGACGAGCAGGCCGACCGCGGTTCAGTCCTTGCGCTGGTTGCCGCCGACGATACGCAGGCGCGAATCGGAATCCTTCTCCTCGGACCCGTCCCCGGTCAGGCCGGCGGCCACAACGTCAGGCGGATCCTTGGGCAGTCCCTGCTGCTCGCGCAGCACCTTGATGAGCTCGTTCACGACGGTCACCGAGTCACTGGACAGTCCGGCCAGCCGGAAGGCGGCAAGCTGGACGTTCGAGTCCGCCTGCAGACGCATGAGGTCGATCTCGTCCCGGGTTCGCTGGGCGGCCCGGTCCTCGAGGAAGTAGTGCACGTCGACCCCGAACGCGGCGGCGATACCTTCGACCGTCCGGAACGACGGCGACTTCGCCTTCCCGGAGCGCAGCTGGCTCAGGTAGGACTCACCCAGGCGAAAGCCGCGCTCGGTCGATCGGTGTGCGATCGCCTTGGCGCTGTAGGCACGACCATTGGGCCCGGGGACGGTTCGGAACAACTCCTCGAGCCGGCGCGCGAACAGGCCGGGTTCGGTGTCGATCGGCTTGTCCTTGCCGTCGCCTCCCGCACGCCTGCCCGTCCCGCTATCACCTCGTGACGTCATATCTTCTCCGACCAGTGACACACTTGCAGTATTTAACATTAAAGCCCCGACATCATAGGTTTGGCAAAGACGACTATAGTGGCAAAATGCCAGACGGGGCCAGTTACGGCGGCGCGCCGACACCCCGCCCCCTCTGGTGATGTGATTTATACCATAAATCGGCTCGCACTGGCGCACGCCCCTGTCGAGGAACACCCTTGCCGATGAACCCGAGGTGACCCGCCGACGAGCAGTCCGGATCCCCACCCCGCTCCCCCCAGCCCACGAATGCGGAGAAGACGTGACGACCCACCGCCCCCGACGCCCGGCCCGCCGACGCGCCCTCTTGGCGGTGATGGGTCTGCTGCTCCTGTTCACCGTCAGTCCGGGTGCCGGCGCGGCCATCGCCCATTGCGATTCCGGTTCGGGATCCAGCTCCGGGCAATCAGGGTCAGGTCACGGGTCCACCGGTGACCATGACGGGTCCGGTGGCAACACCGGGTCGGGCAACACCGGGTCGGGGACCGGGACGGGCACCGGGACAGGCACGGGCACTGGGACAGGCACCGGGAGCGGAACGGGCACGGGCA
>JASGFO010000277.1:0-4621 GCA_047605505.1 Gordonia sp. (in: high G+C Gram-positive bacteria)
GTCCCGGCGGTCCCGCGCCGGGCCCCGGCCCGCGCCCGCATCTGTCACCGGCCGACGCGAACGGCAAGACCGAGATCATCTCGTCGCCGTCGCCGAATCCCGCGCAGTAGCCCGCCGGGTCCATGCCCTTCTACGGTGAACTGCTCGTTGCCGCCGGAATCGTCATCGGACTCCTCGGGATCGTCGTCCCGATGTTGCCGGGCACCATCGTGGTGGCCGCATCCATCCTCGTGTGGGCGGCGATCGTCGGGGGCTGGGCATGGGGATTTCTCGGTCTCGCGCTGACGGTCATCGTGGTCGGCGGCGTCATCAAATACCTTGCTGCGGGCCGTGTCCTGCGTGCCGAGGAGATCCCCAACCGGACGATCGTGGTCGGCGGGATCGCCGGCATCGTCGGCTTCTTCGTCATCCCCGTCGTCGGATTGTTCGTCGGCTTCGTGCTCGGCGCCATGGGCGCGGAGTACGCCCGCACGCAGAGCACCCAGCAGGCCTGGCGCGGGACCGTGGCCGCGGTGAAGGCGTCGGCGATCACCATGGGCATCGAACTCCTCGCGGCCCTTCTCGCCGCCGGAATCTGGCTGGGCGGCGCCCTGGTGTGGTGAGTGGCGGTCTGGTGTGCGGCAGGCCTACCGCAACGCCGTGGCGCGACCGGGAGTCGAGCCCTGGTCGGCGCGGGCACCCCGGGTGCCGATCGGCACGATCAGCGGACCTCCGAAGACCGGGTCGGTGACGATCTGGGCGGTGAGCCCAAACGCGTCGGCGAGCAGTTCGGCGGTGATGATCTGGGCCGGCGCGCCCTGCGCGACGAGCGCCCCGTCGCGCATCACGAACAGTGAATCGCTATATCGCACAGCCAGATTCAGGTCATGGAGAACCATCATCACGGTCTTGCCGAGGTCGGTCTTGAGGTGATGGATGAGGTCGAGGACCTCCAGCGAATGCGCCAGATCGAGATAGGTCGTCGGCTCGTCGAGCAGCAGGAGATCGGTCCCCTGCGCCAACGCGAGTGCGATCCAGACCCGCTGGCGCTGGCCGCCGGACAGAGCGTCGAGAGTGCGGTCGGCGAGGTCGGTGGTTGCGGTGAGCTCGAGTGCCTCGGCCACCGCGCGCTCGTCCTCGGCCGAGGCCTGCTGATACCACTTCTGGTACGGGTGGCGCCCACGGGCCACCAGATCGGCAACGGTGAGTCCTTCCGGCGCCACCGGATTCTGCGGCAGAATCCCCAACGTCTGGGCGACGCGCCGAGGTTTGACCGTGGTGATGTCCGAGCCGTCGAGGAACACGGTGCCCGCCGTGGCCGGGAGCAGCCGGGCCAGGCAGCGCAGCAGCGTCGACTTACCGCAGCCGTTGGGGCCGATGATCGTGGTGATCGACGCATCCGGGACGTCGATGTCGAGGCCGTCGATGATGATGCGCTCGTCGTAGCCGACGACGAGATCGCGTGCGCACAGCCGGGTCATCCGGTGGCCTTTCTCATACGGTGGCCTTTCGGGAGATCGTGACCATCAGGTAGATCAGGAACGGTCCGCCGAGCGCGGCGGTGACGATGCCCACCGGCAGGCCCGACGGCAGGACGGTGCGGCACAGGATATCGCCGCCGACCACGAGGATCGACCCCACCATCCCCGACGCGAGGGGCGTCGGAATCGCGCTGTGCGACATCCGCATCGCGATCTGCGGGGCGAGCAGCGCGACGAACGCGATGGGTCCGGCCGCCGAGACCGCGAGGGCAGCCACCACGACCGCGATCAGCAGTATCGCCGACGACACCGCGAAGGTCCGCACCCCGAGGCCGCGGGCGATGTCGTTGCCCAGGCCCAACGCGTCGATCTGGCGGGCCAGCACGGCCACCCCGACGACGCCCGCGCCGACCGCGAGGGCGACCGGCCACACCTGCGACCACGAGGCGTTGGTCACCGAACCGACCAGCCACACCTGCGCGCGGGCGACGTCACGCACCTCGGCGCGCGTCAGCAGAAACGAGGTGGCCGCCTGCAGCACCCACGTGACGCCGACGCCGATCAGCACCAGCCGCATCGGGTTGATGGCGCTGTTGGCCTTGCGGCCGGGCCAGGCCAGCACATACATCACGGCCGCGGTGCCGAGGCCACCGATCAGGGCGGCGGTCGGGATGCCGAGACCGGCCAGCCAGGAGCCCCAGCTGGTGGTGCTGAACGCGATCGTCGCGACCGCTGCGGTGCCCGCGCCCGCGGTGACGCCGAGCAGGTCGGGGGTGGCGAGTGGATTCTGGGCGATGAGCTGCGTCAGCGACCCCGACATCGCGAGCGCGAAACCGACCAGGACCGCGACGGTGGCGCGGGGGACCGCGTCGTCGAGGATGACGACGTTCTCCACCCGGGTGCCGCCGCCGACGATGATGCGCAGCACGTCGAGGGCGTTCACCGGATACTCGCTGATGGTGATGCTGAGCAGGAACAGGACGAACGCCACCACCGCCGACGACGTGACCGTGGCGACCATGCGGGGGCGGACCACCCACGACGTCGGGCCGATCCGGACGATCGTCGGCGGGCCGGCCGCGCGCAGTCGGCGGCGGAGTCGGCGCAGCACGGGCGCGGTGGCGGTGCGGGGCCTGGTGTCGGTGTCGGTCATACGGTGCTCATCGTCGTCGTGCGGACCATGGCGATCAGGAAGGGTGCGCCGACGAAGGCGAGCATCACACCCACCTGGACCTCGCCGGGACGGCCGACGACGCGGCCGATCACGTCGCAGATCAGCAGCAGCGTCGCGCCGATGAGCGCGGCGTAGGGGATGATCCAGCGGTAGTCGGGGCCGGTGATCGCGCGGGCGAGGTGGGGGACCACCAGGCCGAGGAACACGATCGGCCCGCAGGCCGCGGTGGCGGCGCCGACGAGCAGCGTGATGCCGAGGACACCGACCGCCCGGATCACCAGCACCCGGGAGCCGAGGGCCTGGGTCATGTCGTCGCCGAGGGACAGGATGTTGAGGAAGAATCCGCTGGCCAGCGCCACGACGAGGCCCACGAGCAGAAACGGCAGTGCCGCCCAGAACACGTCCAGGCCGCGCCCCTCGGTCGAGCCGACACTCCAGAATCGCCAGGCGTCGAGCGACGCGGTGTCGCTCAGGACGATCGCCGAGGTGATCGCGGTGAGCACCGCGGTGAGGCCGGTCCCGGCGAGGACCAGGGTGATCGGGCTCGTGCCGGTCAACGCCGCGATGCCGAACACCGTCGCCGAGGCGATGATCGCGCCGAGCAGACCGAACGCCATGTACGCGAGCGGCGAGGTGATCCCCGCCACGTAGACGCCGGTGACCACGGCACACGCGGCACCCGCGTTGACGCCGAGCATGCCGGGATCGGCGATCGGATTACGCGTGTGTCCCTGGGTCAGCGCGCCGGCCGCGCCGATCGCCAGTCCCACGAACAGCCCCAGCAGGGTTCGCGGCACCCGGAGATCCCAGACGATGCCCGCGACCTCGCTGGTCGTGTCGATGTGGGGCATTCGCAGGCCGGTCACGGCATGGCCGATCTCACTCGTCCCGGCGGTGAACGAGTCCCAGGCCGCCGACACGGGGATCGGGTTGGTACCGATCAGCACCGAGGCACAGGATGCGAGGATGAGGAGGGCCAGCGTGAGGACCAGCCCGGTCAGACGGCGCACAAAGGGTTACCTTACCGGCCCGGCCGGAGTTGACCTGGCGCGCGGTGTCGGAGATATTTCTGAGATTCCCGTAACGGGGAGCTGTGAGGTTGCGATAGACCACCATGTATGAGTTCAGGCGCCTCGCGGGTGCCGGGGCCGGTTGGCCCGACCAGTCTGTGATGCAGGAGAAGAAGGAGTCGAGATGAAGATGACGATGAAGCGTGCGGTCGCCGGTGTGGCCGTCGCCGCGGGTGTCGCCGGAGGGTCGTTCGTCGCGACACCGCAGGCCCAGGCCGCTCCGGGTGACCTGGTACTGACCGGCGGTGTCAACTGCTCGTTCGGTTTCGAGCTGGGCAAGCCGTGGACCCGAGGGATCTGGCACATGAAGCGCTGGCTGAAGGTCACCGCCCGCAACTCCGACATCCCGAACGTCACGCTGCAGGAGATCAACGCAGGCAAGAAGTTCACGCCGCTGCTGAAGAAGAACAAGTCCCTGGTGATCTCGACCGACTGGCGCGCCTGCTTCCCGTCGTCGATCGCCGGCTACACCGTCTCCAGCAACGCCGACAACCTGGCCAACAACTACGGCTACTGGTGGAACCTGCGCCAGATCAATGCCACGGCGTCGCGCTTCGCCGCCGCTGCGGATGCCACCCCCCACCTGGCCGGCGGCGGCAACGTCGCGACCAAGGCCGCGGCCGAGCAGGCCGTCGCCGAATTCGCGGCCGAACACGGCTGATTGTTTTTCCCTCTCACACACGACGAGGGGCGACCGGGTCACCGGTCGCCCCTCGTCGCTTGTGGGTCCTGTGGTTGATGCCCCCCCCGCCCGAAGGCGGGCCGCTCAGACCTTGTTCACCTTGTCCGGCTCGGCCGCGGCGAGCATGTCCGCACGTTCGACGACCTTGATCCGCTCCCGGCCCTCGGCGGCGCCGAGCTTGCGCTCGTGCTCGTCGAGGCGGTACCAGCCGTCCCAGGTGGTGAACGGGATGCCG
>JASGFO010000278.1:0-4576 GCA_047605505.1 Gordonia sp. (in: high G+C Gram-positive bacteria)
GAGATCATCGGTCCGCCGCTGGATGAGTATGCGGCGTACCTGCACGGCCTGTACATCGTGATCCTGCATCGGACCGGCGCCACCGTGCCGGCACGGCTGGCGGCCGAACAGTTGCGGGTGGCGCTGTCCTGGCTGGTCCGCGGGCCGACGGTGAACCTGCCCGCTGTCGGCGCCGCCGCGGCCGCCGTCTCGCTGGCCCTCGACCTGCCCGCCGACGGCCGCCTCGCCGCCGCCGCGCGCGGCGCCCGGTATCGGCGCGACTTCCCGATCATCGATCTCGGCGAGGGCCCGAGTACCCGCCGAACTGCCCTGCTCGGGGTACTCCGCGGGTGAACGCCCCCCGTGAAAGGCAGATGAAAGCCCAACCTGGCACGCTGGAGAGCGTGCTGCCAGACACCGCGATCCACGCGGAGAACCTACGCAAGACGTTTCGCGGCGTCGTCGCCGTCGACGACGTCAGCCTGACCGTGCCCACGGGGACGGTTCTCGGGGTGCTCGGCCCCAACGGGGCAGGCAAGACGACGACGGTCCGCATGCTCGCGACACTCCTGCGGCCTGACTCCGGACACGCGAGCATCTTCGGCCGCGACATCGTCGCCGACGCCACGGCCGTCCGGTCCATGATCTCCCTGACCGGGCAATATGCGTCCGTCGACGAGGATCTGACCGCCGCGGAGAACCTGGAGCTGTTCGGGCGGCTGCTCGGGCTCGGCGGCCGTACCGCCCGCCGACGCGCCGGTGAACTGCTCGAGCAGTTCGATCTGGGTGCCGCCGCCAACCGCGCGGTCGCCGGTTTCTCCGGTGGCATGCGCCGCCGCGTCGATCTGGCCGCGTCGATGATCCGGCAACCCGCCCTGCTGTTCCTCGACGAGCCGACCACCGGACTCGATCCGGCCACCCGTGCCGAGGTGTGGTCCGCGGTCCGCGATCTTGTCGCCCAGGGGACCACCGTGCTGCTCACCACGCAGTACCTCGAGGAAGCCGACCAGCTCTCCGATTCCTTGGTCGTCATCGACTCCGGACGCGTCGTCGCCGCCGGCGACGCCGACGCCCTCAAAGACCGGGTCGGAACCCGCTCGCTCGAGGTGAGCCTCGCCGATCACACCCGCCTCGACGAGGCCGCGGCCGTCCTGCACCGCACCCTCGACGTCACGGTCACCACAACCCCGGAAAACGGTGTGCTGCGAGCGTCGGTCGCCGACCCGGCCGCGTCGGCACGTGCCGTCGTCGCCCTCGACGAGGCCGGGATCACCGTCGGCGAGATCGCGGTCCGACGCCCCAGCCTCGACGACGTCTTCTTCACCATCACCGGCCGGACCGACGGCGAGGACACCCCACAGAGTCCGGCGCCGGCCACCTCTCCCGAGGTCGACGGTGATCCCGCCACCGCCGAGCCCACCACCACCGAGACCACCGAGACCACCGAGCCCGCCACCGACCAGCCCGCCGAATCCGCTGGATCTCCCGAATCCGCCGAGGACACCGAGGAGACCGAGAACATCGGCGACGAGACCGACGAGACCGAGACCGAGACCGCACCCGCCGAGAAGACCGAGGACGCCGTCGCATGACCGTCGAACGCCCCGCAACCACCGACAGCCCGGCGATGTTCGGTCCGATCGTCGAGCACGTCACGGCCCGACAAACACTCACCGACACCCTGACCATGGCCAGGCGCGGGCTGTTACGGCTGCGGCACACCCCACAGCAGCTCTTCGACGTCATCGTCATCCCGATCGTCTTCACGATCATGTTCGCGAACATCTTCGGCGGGGCGATCGCCGGCAGCGTCTCGGCGTATCTGCCGCAGCTCGTCCCCGGTGTGCTGGTGTCGGTGGCCATCAGCAGTTCGGTCGTCACCGGGGTCTCGCTCCGCGAGGACATGAACCGAGGTGTCTTCGACCGCTTCATCTCGCTGCCGATCAGCCGGATCGCACCACTGGCCGGCGCACTGCTCGCCGACGTCGTGCGGTATGCGATCGCAGCGGTGATGTCGATCGGCGTCGGGGTGGTGCTGGGGTACCGCCCGGCGAGTGTCCTCGGGACCGTCGGCGGCGTCCTGCTCACCATGTTCGCCGCCTTCGCGATCAGCTGGATCTTCGCGCTGCTCGGCGTCATCATGTCGAAGGCCTCGGCGGTCCAGGGGATCTCGATGCTGGTCCTGATGCCATTGACGTTCACCTCGAACATCTTCGTGCCGGTCGAGACGATGCCCGGATGGATGCGCGCGATCGCCGAGGCCAACCCGATCAGCCATCTGGTGTCGGCGTTGCGCGCACTCGCCAACGACGGCGAGATCACCGCTCATGTGGGCGTCTCGTTGATCGGGTCGGCCCTCATCATCGCGGTCATCGCCCCCATCGCGGTCCGTGCCTACCTTCGGCGGGCGTGAACCCGGCATGTCGCACCACGAGATTCCCGCGATCGCCACCGAACGAACGACACCGGACGACGATCTGTTCGTCCGCATGGAACACGCGCTGGGCCTGCCGGTGGTCAACCAGGGCGTCTGGCATCTCCCGCAACGGTGGGACCGCGCCGCATTCGATGCGTTGGCGCACCAGCTCCGACAGGGGCGGCTGAGCCGGCTCCTGATCCGCAGCCGATGGCCGGTGCGTGATCGTTGGCACTACACCCCGGACGCGGGATCCGCCGAATACGCCACCACCACAGTCGGTCCGGACGAGGCCGCGGCCTGGGCGGGCGAGCAGGCCCGGTACGGCCTGAACAGCGTGAGCGGACCCGCGTGGCGGTTGACCGCAGCCGACGCACAGGCCGGGGGCACCTTCGTGTCCTGGGTGGGATCCCACGTCATCGGCGACGGCGGTGCGGTCATCACCGCGATCTCGGAGGCCATCGACGGGCGTCCCTTCGACACCGGCACCACCGAGCCGGGACCGCTCGGCACGGTGGCCGAGATCGTCGATGCGCTCGGGGCATCGGCGGCGGCCGCATATCGGCTCGTGCGTCACCGCTCGACGCCCGTGCCGCGGCCCCCGGCCACACCGGTGGCCCGCGCCGACGAGGCCGGTTGGACCGGGATCAGCCCCACGGCGATCCGCATGATCCCGGTCCGCGCCTTCGCCGACGCTGCCGCCGCGGCCGGGGGCACTCCGAACACGCTCTTCATGGCGATCGTCGTCGGTATCCTCGCCGCCACGGGTCGCGTCGCCGACGGCGACGAGGTCCCGGTGAACCTGCCGATGTCCACGCGGACGCCCGGCGACCGCCGTGCCAATGCCAGCACCGGGGTCACCGCGCGGGTGGTGGTGAGCGGTGACCGCTACCGTGATCTGCGTCCCCTGCGTGCCGCGGGAAGGCAGGCCTTCGGCAGCCTCGCCGACGGTCCGGGTGCCCTCGCGCTGCTCGGGACACTGGCGCACCCACTCGGCGACCGGCTGGTGCGCATGCTCGCCGGCGACGCGACGGCGCCGCTGTGCCTGGCCTCCAACCTCGGCGAACTGCCCCTCGGGTTCGCCGCCCTGGGCACCGGAGCGCCCGGGCCGGTGGCCGTGCGATCGGTCACGGCGGGGGCGTCCTCGGAGACCATCCGCGCGATGGCCGGCGGCATCAGTGCCTGGGCGTCGACCAGCGCGGGAGTGGTGACGCTGTGCGTGTCCGGCCTCGACCCCGACCGGGTCACCGGTGACGCCGCACTGTCGGCCCTCGTCGTCGACGAATTGGGCCGGTGGGATCTGCCGTCGGCGCCGTGGGGTGCGCTGCGCTGATCGATCAGCGCCCGCGGCGAGGTGTCAGGCAAACCGGTGGCCGAGTCCCCAGGCGGTCAGCTCGGCCGCGATGATCTCCCGGAAGACCGCGTCGTCACCGAAGTGCTCGGGGTTGAAGCCCGCGAACGACAGCATGACGCGATCGCCGTACTCGACGACCCACGCCGACAGCGCCGGACCGGGCATCGGCCCGCCGGCACCGTCGGAGTCCACCACGATCAGCCGGAGGAGAAACCGTGACGGTTCCGTGCCGAAGAGGGTTCGGATCTTCTCCGGCAGCACGCCCAGGTTCGAGACGCTGACGTCGGGGGAGGGCACCGCGTCGAGCGCCGTGCGCAAGGCCCGCCGCGGCAACAGCCGGGCGATGGCGGTGACATCGTCGGGGATGTCGGTTCCGGTCCGGGCATAGTCGCCGAGGATCTTCCGGGTGTGGGCGCGGAGCTGGGTGAGGCTCCCCGGCCAGGTCCAGGTGTCCTCGATGCGCAGCCACACCCCACCGGAGGCATTGGCCCGCCGGTCGTCGGCGCCGCCGCGTTTGCTGACCGCGACGCTGACCCGCAACTGCCCGTCGACCGGGTAGCCCGAACGTCGCACGATCCCGCAGACGAGCGCGGTGAACAGGGTGTTCGACGTGCCCTCGTGGCGGGCGGCGCAGGCATGCCATTCATCGCGATCGAGCTCGACCACCGGCAGCGTGATCCGGTAGGGGTCATACGATGCCGCGGGCGCGGTCCGGGGTGCGGGCCCGGCCTGCCCGGCCGCGGCGCGGCGGGCGCGGGCATCGCGAAGCGCCGATCGCACCGACCGGCCCGCGGGGCCGATCTCGCCATGGGTCGCATCGACCGATG
>JASGFO010000279.1:0-4547 GCA_047605505.1 Gordonia sp. (in: high G+C Gram-positive bacteria)
TGCGGCGACCGTCGGCGCTGCGGTGCCGCCGGCGCCGACGAGGACGGCGCTGCCCGGTCCCGCCCCGACATCGGCGAGGGCGCCGATCATGCCGTCGATGTCGGTGCAGTCGGCGCGCCACCCCGCGGGTGTGCGCACCAGGGTGTTCGCGGAACCGACGAGCGCCGCGCGCTCGGTGCGTTCGTCGGCGTAGGCGAGTGCGGCCTGCTTGCCGGGCATCGTCACCGAGAAGCCGACATGGTCGCTGCCGGCACCGCCGACCACCGACGGCAGTTGCTCGGCGGTGCATTCGGTGCGGCCGTAGGACCAGTCGGCGAGGCCGAGGGCCCGATACGCCGCCAGGTGCAGGTCCGGCGAGCGCGAATGCGATACCGGACAACCCAGGACCGCAGCGCGCCGGGCAGCCCGTCCGCCCGGCGGCGCGGCAAGTGCGGGGCGGTCCAGATGCGGCACGCTCACCGACACGAGATGTAGCGGTTGGCGCAGGCCCGGCTGATGTTGCGGCGGTGCTGGTTGAAGTCGGCGGTGAACAGCGTGGTGCCGTCCGAGTCGACAGTCACGAAGTACAACCAGGTGCCCGCGGCCGGCTGCTCCATGCCGTGGAGGGCGTCTTCGGCAACCGAGCCGATCGGGGTGGGCGGCAATCCCTTGTGCACGTAGGTATTCCACGGGGTGTCGGCGTTCAGCACATCGTGGTGGACATCGAGCTCGACCACCTCGGCGGTGTAGTTCGCCGTCGAGTCGAACTGCAGGCGCTGGTTCTTCGCGAGCCGATTCAGGATGACCCGGGCCACCTTCGGGTAGTCCGCGGACTGGTTGACCTCGGCCTGCACCAGCGACGAAGCCACCAGCGTCTCATACGGTGACAGACCGGAGCTGTTGCGCGACAACAACCCCCGCTCCTCGTACTGGCGAGCGCTGGAGGTGATCAACGCATGCAGGATCTGCGTCGCCGACTGGTGGGGATCAACCGACTCCCAGGTCCCCGGTGCGATCAGCCCCTCGATGCGGCGATAGTCGCCGTCCAGTTCGGTGACCGCGTTCTGCGCCCAGCTCGGCACCCCGAGATCGGCGATGCTGTCATTCGCTGCCGCCTTCTCCAGCTGCTCGACGGTCACCCCCAACCGCTCGCCATTGATCTGCACACCGGTCTGCTCGGCGATCAACGCGAAGATGCCGTCGGTGACGGTGCCCTGCGCGTCGTGGCGGGTGGCGAGCTGACCGCCAGGCGGAACGACGACCCGGCCCACCCGATGCGTCGACTCGGAATCGCTGATCATCTCCACCGCGGTCCGCGCCGGGATCTCGGTACGCAGCTTGTAGTATCCGCCGGGCAATGCCGCACCATCCGCGGCGTCGACGAACGCCCGGATGCTGCCGACCACATCGGCGTCGGCGAGGATCTCCCCGATCTGTTTGAGCGACGAGTCATCGGGGATGTGCACGAGGGCATCGGCCACCCCGGCCGTGTTGGAGTAGTCCTTGCGCGAATCGAACAGTCCGGCCTTCCACGCGCCATAGCCACCGCCGCCCGCGAGGATCACCAGCATCACCGCCAGCGCGATCGCCATCCCGATCCGCCGGCGCCGGCGGCGGCGCCGCGCGGCCGGTGACCGGTCGGCTCGCACCGGCATCGCACCGGCATCGGGCGCTGTCTCGCCCTCGTGGTCGTCGACGTCACCGGGCTGCTCGTCGATGCGCGGGCGGACCGTCGAGGTGTCGACGCCGAGAACATCGGGGGCGACATCGGCCGGGCCGAGCGCGACCGGGCCGCGGGTGGTCGGCTCGTCCACCGACGGGGCGGTGGGATCGGCCAGCGCCGCCAGCGCACCGGCGTGGCCCCGTCGGATGCCCGTGGAGCTCACCGTGGTGGCCTCACCGACCCGCAGGTGGTGCCGGCCGGAGTCGGTCAACCGCTCCGACGACACCAGGTGACCGGTGCCGGGGTCGGCGTCCGACGGGGCGGCATGGCTGGGCCCGCTCCGGCGGGACCGGGTGCGCCCGGAGTCCGTCCGCTCGATCGTGGTGCGCTCCGGCCCGATCTCGATCGGCTCGGTGGGGGTCGGCTCCGCCTCGGCCGATTCGGCCGAAATCGGCGCCACCGGAACGGGCGGGGTGGGCGGCACCACCTCGGCGGGCGGGGTGGGCGGCACCACCGGCGCTGCGGCGACCGGTGGGGACACCGGCGCCGGAGCCGGCGGCACCGTCGGGGTGGGTGGGGCCGTCGGGGTGGGTGCCTCATCGGCGGCCGGGGCGGCAGGGACATCGGCGAGCGGCGTGCCGGCCGGGTCCAGAACCGACGGTGCCGACCGCCACCGCGCGCGGCGCCCGGCGCCCGGCGCCCCGTTCACGGTGGGTGCGGTGCCGTTGACCACCGGTGCGGGGGCGTCGGCGACCGGCCGGGTCGGATGTGGTCGGGAATGCGACGGCGCCCGGTGTGTCGGCGGCGGCGGCATATCCCGCCCCTGGCCGGTCGTGCGGTCCCGCAGCGACGGGTGGATCGCGAGCTCTTGCCCCGGGCGATCCGACGTCGTCGGATCCGTCGCGGTATCGGTGGGCCTGGTCATCATCGGGATCGGGGCGCCGGACTCACCGCGCCGCCGACGATGCCGGGTGGTCGGCCGACCGTCCACCGGCTGCGTGAAATACCGCAGCCGGTCCGGATCCATGCCCGCGCCGGGTGTACCGGAGTGGCTGCGATGCCGACTCCGATGCCGTTCCTCGGTCATCGTGGATGATCCCTTCCGTGTTCACGGTCTGCCGTGTCCGGGCCCGTCCCGGTCCCGGCGATGCCCCCATCCGCTCCGCACACCGCTGTGCTCATCGGGACCGGAGTCGACCCCGGTCGCCGCATGTCCGCCACGCGCACCGTCATCGTCGCGCGTCCAACCATCCCTGCAGGATAGCGACCGCAGCCGCCTGGTCGATGACGCCACGCGCCGAACGTGCGGATCGGCCGCTGGCGCGCAACGCCTGCGATGCGGTCACCGTCGTGAGTCGTTCGTCGCTGTAGACCACCGGCACGGGGGCGATCGCCGAGGTCAACGCCTCACCGAAGCCGCGTGCGGCCGCGACGGCCACCCCTTCGGTGTTGCGGAGCGTCTTGGGCAGACCCACGACCACGCCGACCGCATCGTACTCGGCGACGAGCTCCGCGACCCGGGCGATGTCACCGCCGCCGCCGACATCGCGCCGCACCGTCTCGACCGGCGTCGCCAGGATGCCGTCGGGATCGCACACCGCGACCCCGATGCGCACACTGCCGACATCGATGCCCAGCCGACGGCCGCGTTCATCGCCCATCAGCCGAGCAGCTCCCGGATCCGAGTCTGCGCAGCGGCGATTCCGTCCGGGTCGGTCCCCGCGCCCTGCGCGAGATCCGGCTTGCCGCCGCCGCGTCCACCGACGAGTGGCGCGACCGCCTTGACGAGGTCACCGGCCCGGACCCCGGCCGCGCGGGCGGTGTCAGTGGTGGCAATCACGAACGGCACCTTGGTCTTCGCGCCGGTGCCGGTCTGCGCGAAGAGGGTGACGACGGCGGCGCGATCGGCCACCCGACCGCGCAGATCGGTGGCCACCGACCGCAGCTCACCGGCATCGAGATCGGGGAGAACCCCGGCCACCAGCAGCGTTCCACCGACCGTCGACGCGGAGTCGATGAGACCGGACACCGCGGCCCGGGCCGCGGTGGCACGCACCTTGGCCAGCTGCTTTTCGGCGTCGCGCAGCCGGGTGACCAGGGTCTCCACGCGCGCGGGCACCTCGTCGGAGGGCACCTTGAGCGACGACGCGAGACCGGCGAGCAGCGCCCGCTCCTTCGACAGATACCGGAAGGAATCCATGCCGACGTAGGCCTCGACGCGCCGCACCCCGGAGCCGATCGAGGCCTCCCCGATCAGCGTGACCGGACCGATCTGGGCCGATGAGCCGACGTGTGTGCCGCCGCACAGCTCCATCGAGAACGGACCGCCGATCTCGACGACCCGCACCTCGTCCCCGTAGTTCTCGCCGAACAGCGCCAGCGCGCCCATTGCCTTGGCCTGCGCCAGTCCGGTCTCGAAGGTGTTGACCGGATAGTTGGCCTCGACCGCGGCGTTGCTGATCTCCTCGATCTCGCGGCGCTGCTCCTCGGTGAGCGGCTTGCCGGAATGGAAGTCGAAGCGCAGGTAGCCGGGCCGGTTCAACGATCCCGCCTGGGTGGCGCCCGGGCCGAGCACCTGCCGCAGTGCCGCGTGCACGAGGTGCGTGCCGGAGTGGCCCTGGGTGGCGCCGTGCCGCCAGGTCTGGTCGACCGCGGCCAGCACCTCGTCGCCCTCGGCGATCTCACCGGATTCGACGATCACCTTGTGCAGCCACACCGACTTGCCGAGTTTCAGCACGTCACGCACGGCGAGCCGGACGCCGTCGCCGGTGGTGATGGTGCCGGTGTCGGCGATCTGCCCACCGGACTCGGCGTAGAGCGGGCTGCGGTCGAGGACCACCGTCAGTTCCTGGCCGGGAATCGCGGCGGGCACCCGGACCCCGCCGGAGACGAGACCGAGCACCCG
>JASGFO010000280.1:0-4463 GCA_047605505.1 Gordonia sp. (in: high G+C Gram-positive bacteria)
CTCCGGGTCTATGGGCATCTGGCGCGGCGCACCGGCGATCGGCTCGCGCTTCGGGTGACCGAGGAGATCGTCGACTTCCTGCGTCGCGACCTGCTCGTCGACGGCGGTTTCGCCTCGGCCCTCGACGCCGATACCGGAGGTGTCGAAGGCGCGACCTATGTGTGGACCCCGGCGCAACTCGCCCACGAGCTCGGTGACGAGGACGGCGCTTGGGCCGCAGCGGTTTTCACCGTCACCGAGACCGGGACCTTCGAACATGGCGCCTCCACCCTGCAACTGCTCGCCGACCCCGCGGACGCGGCACGTCACGCCGACGTTCGCCGACGGCTGCTCGCGGCCCGCGATCGCCGCCCGCAACCCGCCCGCGACGAGAAAGTGGTCACCGCCTGGAACGCACTCGCCATCACTGGATTGGTGGAATCCGGTGTGGGACTGGGGCATCCGGAGTGGATCGAGCTCGCCGGGGGCGTCGCCGGGAAACTCGTCGACCGACACATCGTTGACGGCAAGCTACGCCGATCATCGCTGGGCGGAGTGGTCGGTGAGCCGCGTGCCGCCCTCGACGATCACGCCGCGCTCGTGGTGGCCTTGCTGACACTGCACACCGCCGACGGCGAAAGTCGTTGGCTGCACAGCGGATTGGACCTGCTGGACACCACCATCAGCACCTTCGCCGACCCGGGCGCGCCCGGGAGCTGGTTCGACGCCGCGGGCACCGGACTGATCGCCCGGCCACGTGATCCCGTCGACGGTGCGACGCCGGCCGGGGCGTCGATGCTCGCCGAGGCGCTGTTGCTGGCCTCGACGGTGGCCGTGCCGGACCGGGCCACGCGCTACGCCGAGCTCGCCGACGCGACGCTCGCGCGCGGCGCGATCCTGCTGGCGAAGGTTGCACGCTCGGCCGGCCACTGGCTGACCGTCGCGCAGGCGCGGGTGGCCGGTCCGCTGCAGATCGCGGTATCCGAAACAGCCGGGACCACAGGTGAACTGGCGGACACCGCGCGCCGACTGGCACCAGGTGGGACCGTCGTCGTCGCCGGAGCGCCGGGCTCGGCGACACTCCTGGACGGGCGCGAACCGGTCGACGGCGCCGACGCCGCTTACGTGTGCCGCGGCACCGTGTGCGATCTGCCGGTCACCAGCTCGGACGCGCTGCGTGCCGCGCTCACCCCACAAGCGCACTGACGGCCCCGGGCCACGCTCAGATCGATGCCGCCGACGCCCACTGCCCGAGTGGCCCGCGCAGTTCGGCGAGCCGACGGTCGGCGTCGGTATCGATCAGCAACGCCGAACCCGCGGGCCGCAGGTCGATGCTGGTGCCGTTGGCGATCGGCCAGCCGAGAAAGCGGCACACGAATGACCGCGAGAAATGCCCGTGCGAGACGATCACGACGTCGGACTCACGCAGCCGTTCCTCCACGTGATGCACCGCCTTGTCGACGCGCGCAGTCATCGCAGCCACCGATTCACCACCGCGCGCCCCGTGCGTCCAGATCATCCAACCCGGCTCGAGCGTGGCCTGAATCTCCTTGCGGGTCAACCCTTCATAGTCGCCGTAGTCCCACTCGGCGAACAGCTCGCTCGTCTCGTCGACGTGCAGGCCGGCCAGCTCGGCGGTGCGCTGGGCGCGCCGCCGGGGCGAGGCGATGACGTAGGGGCCGTCCAGGCCGATCCGTTCGGCGATGCCGCGCAACGCCGTCGCATCCTGCTCGCCCGTGGCGGTCAGGTCGATGTCGGTGCGCCCGGTGTGCTGATTCGACAACGACCACTCCGTCTGACCGTGGCGCAACAGCAGAACGCGACGACGTGGACGATCCGTGACAGCCATGCGACCAGAGTAGGGCGAGACGCCGGCGCGGATGCCGAATTCGCCGACTACCCCTCGAGCACCTGCGCGAATCGTTCGATCATCCAGTCGATCTCGTCCTGCGTGATCACCAGCGGCGGAGCAAACCGGATCGTCGAGCCATGGGTGTCCTTGGCCAGGACACCGAGCGTGGCCAGCCGCAGGCACACCTCTTTGCCGGTGCCCAGGCGGGGATCGATGTCGACGCCGGCCCACAGGCCCTTGCCGCGCACCGCGAAGACGCCGCGCCCGACGAACTCACGCAGCCGCGCATGCAGATACTCACCGAGCTCGGCGGCCCGCGCCTGCCAGGTGCCGTCGGCGAGCATGGTCACCACGGTGTGTCCGACGGCAGCGGCCAGTGGGTTGCCGCCGAACGTCGAGCCATGCTGGCCGGGCTGCAGGACGCCCAGGATGTCGGCGTTGGCGACCACCGCCGACACCGGCAGGACACCACCACCCAGCGCCTTGCCCAGCGTGTAGACGTCCGGGACAACACCCCAGTGATCGCACGCGAAGGTCGCTCCCGTGCGGCCCAATCCGGACTGGATCTCGTCGGCGATCATGAGCACGTTCGCGTCGGTGCACAGGCGTCGAACAGCGGGAAGGTAGTCGTCGGGCGGCACGATGATGCCGGCTTCGCCCTGGATCGGCTCCACGAGAACCGCCACCGTGGTGGGACCGATCGCATCGGCGAGTGCGGACACATCGCCGTAGGCGACCCGCACGAAGCCGGGCGTGAACGGCCCGAAACCGCTGCGGGCGGACTCGTCGTCGCTGAAGCTGATGATGCTGATGGTGCGGCCGTGGAAGTTGCTGCCCGCGACGATGATCTCGGCAGCGCCGTCCGGGACGCCCTTGACCTCGTAGCCCCACTTGCGGGCCACCTTGAGTGCCGACTCGACGGCCTCGGCGCCGGTGTTCATCGGCAGCACCATGTCCTTGCCGCACAGGGTGGCCAGTGCCGCGCAGAACGGTTCGAGCTGATCGGAGCAGAACGCGCGGCTGGTCAGCGTGACCCGGTCGAGCTGGGCCTTGGCGGCGGCGACGATCGCCGGATTGCGGTGTCCGAAGTTGACCGCCGAGTACGCGCCGAGCGCATCGAGATACCGGCGCCCGTCGACGTCGGTGACCCACGCGCCGTCGGCGGTCGCCGCGGTTACCGGCAGCGGTGAATAGTTGTGGGCCACATGAGGTTCGACGACGGGTTGCATATTCTCCTCCGGTTCCCGGGGTGTGCGGGCGTCGGTGTCGGCGAGCCTGACCTCGAGTGTGCAGCACTTCACGCTGCCGCCACCTTTCAGCAGCTCGGAGAGGTCGACGGTGATCGGCGTGAAGCCGGCCTGGCGGATCTGCTCGGCCAGCGCCGGCGCGGCGTCGGTCATCACCACATGGTGGCCGTCGGAGACGAGATTGAGACCCAGGACCGCGGCGTCGGCGTCGGTGGCGATGATCGCGTCCGGGTAGAGCTCGCTCAGCACTCGGCGTGATGCCGTGGAGAAGGCCTGCGGGTAGTAGGCGATCGTGTGGTCGTCGAGGACACCGAGCGCGGTGTCGAGGTGGTAGTAGCGCGGATCGACCAGATCGAGGGTGATCACCGGCTTGCCGGTGAGCGCGGCGACCTCGGTGTGAGTGTCGGGATGGGTACGAAAACCGGTCCCGGCCAGGATCACCTCGCCGACGACGAGGAAGTCGCCCTCGCCCTCATGTGTGCCGGTGGTGCGGTGGACCGCGTCGAGTCCGGCGGTGCGGAACCAGGCGTCGTAGTGCTCGGCCTCGCCGGCCCGCTCGGGGAAGGTGAAGCGTGCGGTGACTGCCTGACCACCGATGACGAGGCCGCCGTTGGCGGCGTAGACCATGTCCGGCAGACCGGGCTGCGGATCGATGACGTGCACGGTGTGCCCGAGCGACTCGTAGACCCGGCGCAGGTTCTCCCACTGGGCGAGGGCGCGCGCGGTGTCGACGGGCACCGCTGGGTCCATCCACGGATTGATCGCGTAGGTGACCGTGTAGTGGGCGGGCGGGGTCATCGCGTAGGTGCGTACGCGGGCAGAACGCGTGATGGGCGCGGTGTATCCAGGGGTCGTCAGCGTCATAGATCGAGCGTAGGGTGATCGATTGACGCAATCAATCGCCGAACATTGCGCATTTGCTGAATGAATAGTCGTCTATCACGGAAGTATGGTGGATCTGTTGCGTGAGTTCGACGATCTGGATGAAAAGGTCCTCGCCTGCCTGACGCGCGACGCCCGCGCGACATACGCGCAGATCGGTGACGAGGTGGGACTGTCGGCGCCCGCGGTCAAACGCCGCGTCGACCGGCTCCTCGATGACGGTGTGATCAAAGGCTTCACGACGGTCATTGATCCGGCCGCGATGCAGTGGACCACCGAGGCATATGTGCAGGTCTTCTGTCGCGGCAACATCTCACCCACCGAGCTGAAGACGGCGTGGGAGCCCATCCAGGAGGTGGTGTCCGCGGCGACCATCACCGGCCAGGCCGACGCGATCCTGCGGTTGATGGCCCGCGATGTGCATCACCTGGAGCAAGCGCTCGAACGTATCCGGCGCGCCGGTGCCGTCGACCGGACCGAGTCGATCATCGTGCTCAGCCACC
>JASGFO010000281.1:0-4426 GCA_047605505.1 Gordonia sp. (in: high G+C Gram-positive bacteria)
AACACAATACAGTCACGAACAAACCACCAGCCACTACTCGCGGATTTAGGTCTGAGTCGAGATTCGTTGCGGGAGCCGTCGACCTTAGATCAATTTCGACCGGCGATGGAAGCTACGCCATGAATTCCCCATTCGTGGAGGTCGACCGAAGTGAGGTGCTGACGTTTCTAGGGAATCCGCTTCACGACAAGGTCCTAGCGGCTCCTCGACACACGTCCTTTACTCGGATCGAGATGAGATCGAGCGTTGACATTGCACCTGGTACCCCAATCCTGGGCGAGGATGGCTGGGAAACGGCTGTAGGAACAGACTCGCTACGAGCTATCGGCACTGTTGCCGTGCTCCTTTACTAACCTCGGGCTTTCACGCTGTTTTCGTGTCGTGAATGAAGAATGGTGCCCTGAGCTGGGATGATTGAACTTGCGAAGGTATCAATCGGTCCAGGTCGAGGAGCACCATTCAGGTGAGTAAGTCTACGTCGTTGTCTGTAGATGGCTCCGGGACCGGGGTGGTGTCGCAGGCCGGGGCGACGGGTGCTGCTGCGGGCGGCTGAGAAGACTGGTTTGAGCAGCGGATTGTCGGTGGCGTTGGTGCCGTGGCGCAAGCCTTTGGCGACGCACGATCCCGGTAAGACCCTGCTCGATCTCGCCATCGCGGTCGCTCTCGGCGGGGACTGTTTGGCCGACATCCACCAGGTTCGTGCCGATCCGGCGGTGTTCGGTCCGGTGGCCTCGGACCCGATGGTGTCCCGGCTGATCGCCACGCTGGCCGCCGACGCTGCGTCAGTGTTGACCGCGATCGCGCCGCCAAAGACTGTGGATTGACCAACCTGCGGTTGCATGGATTCGATCAGAACCGCATCTGGTGCGCCATCGTCGAGATCGCGTGCGAGTTGATCGCCTGGACCCAGATGTTGGCCTTCCCCGACACCCCGGCGCGGCGGTGGGAACCCAAACGGCTACGACTACAACTCTTTTCGATCGCCGCCCGACTGACCCGCCACGCCTGGAGGACCCGAGGCCCCGGTCCGAAATCCCGTCCTCAGACCACCCCACCGGACCAACTCACACGGCGGGCGCCATCCCGCGAAACATCGAGGTTAACTGAACACCACCGTCTTGCGGCCGTGCACGAGCACCCGGTCCTCCAGGTGCCAGCGCAGACCACGGGCGAGGACGAGGGTCTCGATGTCGCGGCCCTGCCGAACCATGTCGCGCACCGAGTCGCCGTGGTCGATCCGGGTGACGTCCTGCTCGATGATCGGACCGGCGTCGAGATCGGCGGTCACATAGTGGCAGGTCGCGCCAATGAGCTTCACCCCCCGCGCGAAGGCCTGATGGTAGGGCCGGGCACCGACAAAGCTGGGCAGGAAGCTGTGGTGGATGTTGATCGCCCGCCCGGCCCACGCCTCGCAGAGCTCCGGCGGCAGGATCTGCATGAAACGGGCGAGGACGACGGCATCGGGGTGATAGCCGTCGGCGATCGCCTCGACCTCGTCGAAGGCCACGCGGCGCGCACGGGCGCTGGCCGGGCCGCTCGGGAACGGCACGTGGTGAAACGGGATCCCGAAACGTGTGGTCAGGGCCTCCAGATCGCGGTGATTGCCGATCACCGCCGCGACCTGTGCGGGCAGCTCACCGCGGTCGACGCGGCCGAGCAGGTCGATCAGACAGTGGCTTTCCTTGCTGACCAGCAGGACCACCGACTTCCGGACCCCGGTGTCGGTGAGCCGCCACTCGGTCTGCGCCCCCCACGCGGAGGCGACCTCCGCAAAGCGCTCACGGATCTCGTCGACGGAATGTGTGACGGAGTCGGCCCGGATGGCCTGGCGGGTGAAGAACCAGCCGGAGTCGTCGTCGGAGTGGTAGGCGGCCTCGGTGATCCAGCCGCCGATCTCGGTGAGGAAGGTGGAGATGCGGGCCACGATCCCGGTTTGGTCGGGGCAGCCCAGTGTCAGGACGTAGCGGCGATCGGTCACGGTTACCCAGTGTGCCAAGCTCGACGGTGTGAGCACCACCGACCTCTTCTGCCGGGCCGACGTCGCCGCCCGCGTCGACCACACCCTGCTCAAACCCGAGGCCACCCGCGCCGATGCCCTCGCGACGGTCGCGGAGGCCGCCGAACTGGGCACGTACGCGGTGTGCCTGTCACCGTCGATGGTTCCGATCGCGACCGGTGCGCAGAAACTGTGCGTCGTGGTCGGTTTCCCGTCGGGCAAACACCATTCGCTGGTCAAGGCGTCCGAGGCGCGGCTGGCCGTGGAGTCCGGGGCCGATGAGATCGACATGGTGATCGACGTGGGCGCCGCGCTGGCCGGCGCCTACGACGAGGTGTTCGTCGACGTCCTGACCGTGCGGGAGGCCGTTGGCCCGGACGTGGTCCTGAAGGTGATCGTCGAGTCGGCGGTCCTGCTGGAGGTGGCCGGGGTGGACGCACTCGCCGAGGTCTGTGGCCGGGCCGCGGTGGCCGGGGCGTCGCTCGTGAAAACCTCCACCGGATTTCATCCGGCCGGCGGGGCGAGTGTCCGTGCCGTCGAGGTGATGCGGGCGGCGGTACCCGCATCGGTGGGTGTCAAGGCGAGCGGCGGCATCCGCACTGCCGAGTTCGCCGCCGAGCTGATCGCGGCGGGTGCCACCCGGCTGGGGCTGTCGGGCACCCGATCGGTGCTGGCGGGGTTCGCAGAGTAGAACGGCGAGACATGGCCTGACGCATCGGGAGTGATTGGTCACTCATCTGGTCGGTATTGGGGACTTTGGGATGCAGAAAATCGTGTGACCGCCGGTATTCTGGTCACGCAATGAGTACACACCCGTTTCCGAACCGCCGTACGGTTCTCGCGGCGGCCGGACTGGCCACCGTCGGAGTCGTCGCCACGGCCTGTGGCCGATCCGCCGATCCAGTGCCCGCACCGGAATCCCGTGACCCCGTGGCCACGGTGACCTATACCCCGGATCTCGCCGACGCCGAGGCACCCAATCCGCTGGCCGAGGTCGAGGTCAAGGTCTCCAACGGTGTGCTCAACCCCGATGTGCGGCTCCTCAACCCGCGGGGAAAGGCGGTTGTTGGCACCCTGTCCGACGATCGCACGACCTTCACCATCAACGAGCCACTTGGATACGGGACCAGCTACACCTGGCACGGCAGCGCGACCGGACCGGATCGGCTGACGGTCCCGGTGGAGGGCACCTTCACCACGCTGAACCCGGACGTGCAGCTCAACGTCGTGGTCAATGTGGCCGACGGCCAGGAGGTCGGGATCGCGGCGCCCCTGATCCTGAAGTTCGACGGCACGGTCACCGACAAGGCGGCCGTGGAGCAAGCGCTCAAGGTGACCACCACGCCGGCAACCGAGGGCAGCTGGGCATGGCTCGGCGAGGACAACGGTTCCCGCGTGCACTGGCGGCCCCGGAACTACTTTCGGCCCGGTACCAAGGTGCACATGTCAGCCAAGCTCTACGGACTCGACCACGGCGACGGTGCCTATGGTGCCGCCGACGTCACCAGCGATTTCGTCATCGGCCGGTCGCAGATCGTCAAGGCCGAGGCGTCGTCGCATCAGATCGTCGTCATCCGTGACGGCTCGGTGTTGATGACCTTGCCGTGCAGCTACGGCGGCGGTGATCTCGACCGCAATGTCACGCGGTCGGGAATCCACGTCGTCAGCGAACTGCATGAGGACTTCTATATGAGCAATCCGGCCGCCGGGTACTTCAACATCCGTGAGCGTTGGGCGGTGCGCATCTCCAACAACGGCGAGTTCATCCACGCCAACCCCGAGACGGTGGGTGTGCAGGGCGCGGCCAACGTCACCAACGGCTGCATCAACCTGTCGTTGGCGAACGCCGAGCAGTACTTCCAGACCGCGATGTACGGCGATCCGGTGGAGGTCACCGGCACCCGGATCGATCTCTCCGAGGCCGACGGGGACATCTACGACTGGGTGTTCGACTGGTCGACATGGAAGAGCATGTCGGCGATCCGGGGCACCCCGCGGTCGACGTCGGTGCCGGCAACACCGGGCGGGGCGCCGAGCCGGGTACGGGCGCCGAGCTGATCCCACCACCACGGCGGGCCGCCCCGAAGCGCGGGTGTGTCGGCCCGATTGCCGCGTGACCCCCGTGGCCGCGCTCATCGTCGGGTGCACACCCTGGTGCGCTCGTATCTCTCTGAAGTTCTCAAGGTACCGGTGGCTCCGGAGACGTTCCGGTGCCGTGATCTCATTGGCGGACAGGGACTCTCAGCTACTGGCGATAACTCTCACGCGGGGTGTCGCCGGCGTCAGGCGGCGACCGGTTCACCCACATCGGGCCTCCTCCGGTAATAGGACCGGATCGGCCTCCGTTGCGGGTCGACCGTGGCGGGCGGGATCAACCAGGGATGCCGGTCGATCCCCATCACCACATCCCACCCCTGGTGATGCACCGCA
>JASGFO010000282.1:0-4382 GCA_047605505.1 Gordonia sp. (in: high G+C Gram-positive bacteria)
GAGCCCCGCCGGCCACGCACGGGCCGCATCCTGGCGCTGGTGGTGGCGGTCCTGGTGGTCGGCCTGATCGCGGGCGGCATCGGCGGCTTCGTCGGCGCGTCGCTGAACAACGATTCCGCGAGCGAGGCGTCGTCGTCGGTTCCGCTCGGCGGCGACCCGGCCTCCCGGGACACCGCCGCGGTGCCCGCGCCGGCCGGCTCGACGCAGGAGGTCGCCGCGAAGGTGCTGCCGTCGGTGGTCTCGATCGACGTGGTGGCCGGTGACGAACAGGGCGAGGGATCCGGCGTTGTGCTGTCCCGCGACGGCGTCATCATGACCAACAACCATGTGGTGACCGGCACCGACGGGCGCGCGGCCGCCGAGGTCGTCGTCAACTTCAACGACGGCACCCGCGCCGCGGCCCGGGTGCTCGGCGCCGATTCGATCTCCGACATCGCGGTGATCAAGGTCGACCGCAACGATCTCACCCCCATCACCGTGGGCACGTCGAGCAACCTCGCCGTGGGCCAGGACGTGATCGCCGTCGGGGCGCCCCTCGGGCTCGAGGGCACGGTCACCACCGGCATCATCTCCGCCCTCAACCGGCCCGTTTCGACCGCCCGCGAGGGATCGACGACCTCGGTGATCGACGCCATCCAGACCGACGCCGCGATCAACCCCGGCAACTCCGGTGGTGCGCTGGTCAACGCGCGGGGCGCGTTGATCGGGGTGAACACCGCGATCGCGACACTCGGCGGCGGACAACAGCAGCAGGCCGGCAGTATCGGACTGGGTTTCGCGATCCCGATCGATCAGGCCATCCGGGTGGCCAACGAGCTCCGCGACAACGGTCGGGCCTCGCATCCCGGGCTGGGTGTCCAGGTGCGTCCCAGCAGCGACCCCAACACCCCGGGGGCGCTGGTCGCCGAGGTGACCGCGGGCGGCCCGGCCGCCGGCGCCGGCATCCCGCGCAACGCGATCATCACCAAGGTCGACGACCGCACGATTGCCTCCGGGGACGCGCTCGTCGCCGCGGTCCGCTCCTACGCGCCCGGTGACACCGTGAAGATCACCTACACCGCCGGTGGGCAGACCAAGGTCGTGAGCGTGCAACTGGCCCGGCTGGAAAGCAACTGAGGCTTGCGGGTGCTGTGCTGGTCGAGTACGACCCTCCCGCTGGTCGAGTAGGGCGACGAAGAAGGATCCCGGATCCGCCGGATCGAGATCACCCCCGCTGGTCGAGTAGGGCGACGAAGGAGCCCGGATCGAGACCACAGAGGTGACAGAACGGTTACGGCGGTGGTGACTGTGACGCAAACAGGCAAAGATCGATAGGTGAGGCGAAAGGACCACGATGGGCAGCGATTCGGAGTACCTCGAGCGGAACGAGGGGACATTCTTGGTGGCCGAGGTGGATCCGGCGGATATCGTCGCCGCTGATGCCGCGGCCCGCGAGTTCGTGGCGCGGCGGGGCAACTTCACTCCCGACGAGGGGGTCGAGGTGGTGGGCCGTGCCCTCGTCGTCATCGTCGACGATCGGGCCGCCCACGGCGAGCTCGGGAGTCCGCTGGGACCGCTGATGGGTGAGCTGCTGGCGGAGGCGGGCTTCCACGTCGACGCGACGATCGTGGTGCCCGCGGACGAGGTGGAGATCCGCAATTCCCTCAACACCGCCGTGATCGGCGGCGTCGACCTGGTGGTGTCGGTGGGCGGCGTCGGTGTCGGGGCGCGCGATGTGACGCCCGAGGCCACCGAGCCGCTGCTGGACCGCCGGCTGCGCGGGATCGAGGAGGCGGTGCGCAGCTCCGGGCTGGCGGCCGGGGCCACCGACGGCGGGATCTCCCGCGGCCTGGCCGGGATCTCCGGGCAGACCCTGGTGGTCAACATCGCCGATTCGCGGGCGGCGGTCCGGGACGGCATGGCGACCGTCGCGCCGCTCGCCAAATATGTGATCTCCAACATCAGTGAGTTCTGACCCCGACGACCTCGCCGTCACCGCCGACACGAGCGCCGGGCGGGCCCGCCGGGCCGCCCGGCGTCGTCGGACGATCGATGAGGTGTTCGGCGATGACCTGGCCGAAGCGATCGATGACCGGCGTGGTCAGAATCACAGTGAATTCTCTGTCCGCGATTATGAACATGAGCGGCCACCGCACTACGACTAGCGGGTTGGCCGTCGGGTCTGCGGGCTGCGGGTTTTCCTGCCGTTAACATTTCTGATGCTCTCACGGGTCTCTCATATTCGTGATGACTCATTCGTTATTCCGAACACTCCGGTCGCCAAGTCTTGCTCTCGTCGTGACAACTCCGATACCGTTCGCAAAGACAAGCACCGGGCCCGCAGTGGGCACCGGCGAAGGTCCTGCCCAGCGCACCGATGCGCCGGGCGGCGGTGGTCGAGAGTGTTCACATGGCGGTAACCGGAGAGAGCCGATCCGGCAATCCGTACCCGAAACAATGCTCACGAACCGCTGAGGTCCCCCTGAGGATGCACTAAGAGATCCCCAGGGATAACAGCCGAATCCTGTGAGAGGGAACGAATGAGCAAGTTCAGCAAGCTTGGGCTGCGTCGCGCTGCGGGGGCGTGCGCCATCGCCGCCGTCGCAGCCATCGGCCTGGCAAGCACGGGCGCCGGGGAGGCAGCCGCACTCGCGCTGCCGAGCGGCTCCAAGGTCACCACCGGCGCCAACGGTGCCTACGCCAAGATCGCCCGGACGGGTGAGCATGCGTGGCCGCAGGGTTCGCTGGCGGCCAACGGCGCCGGCCGTGCCGCCGAGGTCAGCGGCATCTGGGCCACCAAGACCTCCGGTCTGGGCGGCAAGTTCTATCTCGGCTACCTCATCGGCTGCCAGGTGGACATCTCGGGTCTGACGCTGGATCTGGGCGCGGGGCTGGACTTCGCCGCGGCGTCGGGAAGCCTTTCGGCCGGGCTGTCGATTCCGCTGACCCCGGGATCGGTCGCCAGCGTGATCGTCACCTACAAGAGCCTCAATGACGCCGGCAACGCCGCCATCCAGCTCTCGCGCTACCAGATCGATGTCCAGGGCTGCGGCGGCTACGCCCAGGCCCGCTCGGTGGCGCTGGTGCGTGCCGCGGCCGGCTACACCGTCGACGAGGACAACGACACCCTGACCGGCACCGGTAGCCTGATCCAGTCGTCCCTGTACGGCAAGCCCTTCAGTCTGAACTGACGCGGCAGCAGACAAACCACAGCAAGCACCTGAGATTTCTCTGCTCCCACAAGCAGATAGACATTCCACGAAGGGGAATCATGAACAACAGCACACAGCGTGCTCTCGCGGTCGCCGGGGTCGCCGGCATCGCACTGGCCGGGTTCACCGGCCTCGGTGCCGGTGACGCCGCCGCCGGACCCAACCGCGTCGTCCACAAGAAGCTTGTCGACGGCACCCCGGTGACGGTCACCCTCACCGGTGAGCGCACCAGCGTCCACCCGGCCGTCACCAACGTGGCCACCAGCCGCGAGGTCTTCGTCTCCGGCAAGGTCGGCGTCAACGTCGGCGGTGCCGCCGAGGGCGCCTCGATCAAGGTCGGCTACATCGTCGGCTGCCAGGTCAACTTCGGTGCCTCGGCGGGCACCTCCGCCGGCGTTGACAGCTCGGCGACGACCAGCAGTTCCGCCAGCGGTGGCATCACCCTCGGCCCCGGTCAGGCCGTGTACACCACCGTGGTCAACACCACCGACAGCGACGGTGACGGCATCTACGACTTCACCTTCACCGGCAACCGCGGCGGCGTGTCCTACGGCCAGGAGCGCTTCGGTGTGGACGGCTGCGCCGGCTACGCCCAGGCCCAGGCCAAGGTCGAGGTGACCGTCTCGACCGACTCGGTCCTGGGTGTCATCGTGCTCTACGGCAAGCCGTTCAGCATCGGCTGATCGCACCGGCCCACGTGAAAGGGCGGGAACCGGATCTCCGGTTCCCGCCCTTTCCTTATGTTCGCGGCGGAGAGAGGGGGTCAGACGCCGCGATTGACCTGTGAGAGAGAAGGCCGCGTACCGTGCGTGGGATCGGGGGAGGGTTTCACGCACGGTACGCGGCCGGCACCGGAACGCTCTGGAGTGACGAACCTGGTGCATCGGCGGGGTCGAAGTGCCGATGCCTTTGACACTACGACGCCTCCCTTGCCGCCGGATACGGATTCCTTAGGAGAATGCTGAGGCTTTGGGCGCGGGGGCTCGGTTCAGCTGGTCGAGTGGCCCGGAGCGTTGGTGGAGGGGGTATGCGCCGGGATCGGGTTTGGTCGGGATCGAGACATGCCGGTGATGGTGGTGTGGTCTCGATCCGGGCCTCCTTCGTCGGCCCTACTCGACCAGCGAGGGGAGAGCTGCGGCGGAGGTTGCCCCTGCTCAACCAGAACGGCCCGCGCCAAGGGCGCGGGCCGTT
>JASGFO010000283.1:0-4366 GCA_047605505.1 Gordonia sp. (in: high G+C Gram-positive bacteria)
CCTCACGCACCGCGCCGCCGCGATCACCGGCACCGTATCGTCGGGCCGAACGCGCCGTCGTCCCGTACGAGAGGAACGTCAACTGTGTGCTGATGATCGACAGCACGAGGGTGCCGACGGCGAGGGCGGCGAGGGCGGTGGCACCGAGGCGCCCGACCACGGCCAGATCCAGGAGCAGATACAGCGGCGGCGCGATCAGCACCGCGAGCGCGGACACCGAGAGCACGGCGATCCGCCGCACACCGGCCACCGACCCCACCGACACCCGGCTACGCGCGGGACACCGTCAACGAGTCGACGAGCCTTGCGACGACCTCGCGAGCGGTACCGGTGTCACTGTATCCGGAGGCGTGCCGATGGCCGCCGCCGCCGTGGACGCGGGCGATCGGTACCAGGTCAACCGAACTCTTCGAACGCAGCGAGACCGTCCACTGGCCGGCGTTGACCTCCTTGAACACCGCGGCGACCTCGGCCTCGGCGGCGGTACGCACGATGTCGATGACGCTCTCGGACTCCTCCCAGCTCATCCCGGCGAGTCCGGCGTGGTCGACGACGGCGTAGACAAGGCCTTCCCCGTTGCAGGCATCGGGGTCCAGCTGCGCCGACTCCAGGACCTTGCCCACCATGCCGAGCCACGCGAACGGGTGGGTGTCGAAGAGACGCCGGCTCCACGCCCGGGCGTCGATGCCCGACTCCAGGAGCCGGGCGGCGATCCGGAACGACTCGGGACACGCCCACCGAAACGAGCCCGTATCGGTGGTCAGCCCCGCGTACAGGCAGGTGGCGATGTCCTCGTCGACGGCGGTCCCCAGTTCGTCGAGGATCCGCAGCACGAGCACGGTCGTGCAGTCCGCGGTCGGATCGACGAAGTCGAGGTCACCGAATCCCGGGTTGGAGGCGTGGTGGTCGATCACGACCGAGTACTCGGCGGATTCGACCACCTGCGCCAGTCCCGCGAGGCGGCCGCTGCTCGCGGCATCCACCGCGATCACCAGCGGATGCCCGACGACGTCGGTCTCGTCGACGAGCAGTTTCGCGCCGGGCAGCGTGCCGAGGGCCGCGGGCAGGGCGTCGGGTCCCGGGTGGGCGACCTCGACGTCGATGCCCAGTCGATCCAAGGCCAGACCCAAGGCCAGGCCGCTGCCGATCGTGTCGGCGTCGGGCCGGACGTGGCACAGGATCGTGGCCGCCCCGCCACCTGCGGCGACCTCACGGATGAGTGCGGCGATCGCCGCTCCCGAAGCTCTCGTCACTCGGCGCTGCCCTCGGTGTCGGAGGTGCGGTACGGATCCGGATCACCGGCGGGCTGTGCCGCGGCAGCACGCCGCGCCACCAGCTCGTCGTCGGCCCGGGCACGGGCGACGAGCTCCTCCATCTGCCGGGCCGCGTCGGGGACGGTGTCCAGCACGAAGGTGAGGGTCGGCGTGAACCGTACCCCGGTGCCGGCGCCGACCTTGGAGCGCAGCAGGCCGGTAGCCTTGGCGAGGCCGGCGCGGGCACCCTCGTAGTCGGGTTCGACGTCGAGGCGCTCACCCATGACGGTGTAGAAGAGCGTCGCATCGTGCAGGTCGTTGGTCACGCGGGCGTCGGTGATCGTGACGTACGCGAGCCGGGGATCTTTGATCTCGTTGGCGATCACCGAGGCGACGATCGACGAGATGCGTTTGGCGAGCCGTTGAGCTCGGGCGGGGTCAGCCACCTGGGGTCCTTCCTGTACCGGGAGCGGGACCGCGCCCGCCCGCACGCCGACGACCGGGAACGGTCGCGACGCGCGGGCGGGCACACGGCCCGGTGAACGCAGGTGAAGCGCTCACAAATCAGTCTCGCGGCTTCTCCTGCAGCTCATAGGTCTCGATGACGTCGTCGATCTTGATGTCACTGTAGGTGAGCGTGAGACCACATTCGTAGCCCTCGCGGACCTCGGTGACATCGTCCTTCTCACGACGCAGCGAGGCGATGGTGAGGTTCTCGGCGACCACCACGTTGTCACGCAGCAGACGGGCCTTCGCATTACGGCGAACGATGCCCGACTGCACGAGACAACCGGCGATGTTGCCGACCTTCGACGACTTGAAGATCGCGCGGATCTCGGTCCGGCCGAGCTCAACCTCCTCATAGACCGGCTTGAGCATGCCCTTGAGCGCGCTCTCGATCTCGTCGATGGCCTGGTAGATCACCGAGTAGTAGCGGATGTCGACGCCCTCGCGGTTCGCGAGTTCGGTCGCCTTCCCCTCGGCACGCACGTTGAAGCCGATGATGATCGCCTCCGACGCCGCGGCCAGGTTGACGTTGGTCTCGGTGACACCACCGACACCGCGGTCGATGATGCGCAACGACACCTCGTCGCTCATCTCGATACCGAGCAGCGCCTCCTCGAGGGCCTCGACGGTACCGGCGTTGTCGCCCTTGAGGATCAGGTTCAGCTGGCTGGTCTCCTTCAGCGCCGAATCCAGGTCCTCAAGGCTGATCCGCTTGCGGCTGCGCGCGGCCAGGGCATTGCGCTTGCGCGCATTGCGGCGGTCGGCGATCTGCCGGGCGATGCGGTCCTCCTCGACGACCAGCAGGTTGTCGCCTGCGCCGGGCACCGAGGTGAAGCCGATGACCTGGACCGGACGGGACGGCAGAGCCGCCTCGACGTCGTCACCGTGCTCGTCGACCATGCGGCGCACCCGACCGTAGGCGTCGCCTGCGACCACCGAGTCGCCGACCCGCAGCGTGCCGCGCTGCACCAGCACGGTGGCCACCGGACCCCGGCCGCGGTCCAGGTGCGCCTCGATGGCGACACCCTGGGCGTCCATGTCCGGGTTGGCCCGCAGGTCCAGCGACGCGTCCGCGGTCAGCAGCACCGCCTCGAGCAGCTCGTCGATGTTGGTGCCCTGCTTGGCCGAGATGTCGACGAACATGGCGTCGCCGCCGTACTCCTCGGGGATCAGACCGTACTCGGTGAGCTGGCCGCGGATCTTCTCCGGCTGCGCGCCCTCCTTGTCGATCTTGTTGACCGCCACCACGATCGGCACGTCGGCCGCCTGCGCATGGTTGATCGCCTCCACCGTCTGCGGCATGACGCCGTCGTCGGCGGCGACCACGAGGATCGCGATGTCGGTCGACTTGGCACCGCGGGCACGCATGGCCGTGAAGGCCTCGTGACCCGGCGTGTCGATGAACGTGATGAGCCGGTCCTCGCCGTTGAGGTGAGTGTTCACCTGGTAGGCGCCGATGTGCTGGGTGATGCCGCCGGCCTCGCCCTCACGGACGTTGGCCTTGCGGATCGTGTCCAGCAGGCGGGTCTTGCCGTGATCGACGTGACCCATGACGGTGACCACCGGCGGACGCTGTTCGAGGTCCTCCTCGCCACCCTCGTCCTCGCCGTAGGAGAGGTCGAAGCTCTCGAGAAGCTCGCGGTCCTCGTCCTCGGGGCTGACGACCTGCACGGTGTAGTTCATCTCGCCGCCGAGCAGTTCCAGCGTCTCGTCGTTGACCGATTCGGTCGCCGTGACCATCTCGCCGAGGTTGAACAGTGCCTGGACCAGCGAGGCCGGGTTGGCACCGATCTTCTCGGCGAAGTCCGACAGCGACGCGCCGCGGGCCAGCCGGATGGTCTCGCCGTTGCCGCGGGGCAGCCGGACGCCGCCGACGGCGGGCGCCTGCATGTTCTCGTACTCGGCGCGTTTCGCCCGCTTCGACTTGCGGCCCTTGCGGGGTGCACCGCCGGGACGGCCGAAGGCACCGGCGGCACCGCCGCGGCCACGACCGCCACCGCCACCACCGCCGGGGCGGCCGCGGAAGCCGCCGCCTGCGGGAGCGCCACCGGGGGCCCCGCCGCCACCACCGCGGTAGCCGCCACCGCCACCACCGCCGCTACGTCCACCGGCACCGCCGCCGGGGCGACCGGGACGGGCGTCGGGACGGCTGGCGCGCGATGGCATCGCACCCGGATTGGGGCGCGGGGGCATGTTGCCGGGGCTGGGACGGGTGCCGCCGGGACGCGGACCACCCTGAGCGCCACCGGGACGGGGACCACCCTGACCGGGGCCCGGTCGCGGACCGCCCTGACCGGGCCGACCCGACGCGCCGGCGCGACCGCCGGGACGCGGACCACCCTGACCGGGACCGGGACGGGGACCGCCGGGGCCGGGACGTGGACCGCCCTGGCCGGGGCCGGGACGCGGCCCCTGCGGCCGGGGTGCAGGCGGCGGAGCCGACGAGTAGGGGTTGTTGCCGACGCGCGGCGCACGCGGCCCCGGCTTGGGACCCGGACGGGGTCCGGGGGTGGCCGGCGCGGACTGCTGGGCGGCCGCGGGCTTGGCCTTCGGCGGCGCCGCTGCGGGCTGCGGTGCGGCCGGTGACTTCGGGGCCGCTGCCGGCT
>JASGFO010000284.1:0-4346 GCA_047605505.1 Gordonia sp. (in: high G+C Gram-positive bacteria)
GATCGCGCCGACGAAGGTGGCCGCGGTGAGCCAGGCACCCGCGATGACGTGTGGGAACGCGGCGAGGGTCGTGTTGTTGGTGAGGACGGCGAGGAAGTTGTTCATCACCGGCCGCGGGAAGTCGGCGGTCGCGTCGTAGGTGACGCCGACGGGGTGCTGCATCCAGGAGTTCGCCGCGATGATGAAGTACGCCGACGCGGTCACGCCGACGGCCGCCAGCCAGATACAGGCCAGGTGAATCCGGCGTGGCAGGCGGTCCCAGCCGAAGATCCACAACCCGATGAACGTCGATTCCAGGAAGAAGGCGATGAGGCCTTCCAGGGCCAGCGGTGCGCCGAAGACGTCGGCGACGTAGCGACTGTACTCGCTCCAGTTCATCCCGAACTGGAATTCCTGCACGATTCCGGTGGCGACACCGAGGGCGAAGTTGATCAAGAACAATTTCCCGAAGAACTTGGTGGCGCGCAGCCACTGTTCGTTTCCGGTCCGATACCAGACAGTCTGCATGATCGCGATCATCGGCGCCAGGCCGATGGTCAGCGGGACGAGGATGAAGTGATAGACGGTGGTGATACCGAACTGCCACCGGGAGAGATCCAGAGCGTTCAAAATCGCCTCAAATCGCGTGGCCTGGCCCAGGCCGGGGGCCAGGAGACTGTGGACGAAACCTGACTACTACACCGAGTAGTAATCCTGGCCTCGACGCTACGCCTCACCGTCGTCGACGACAAGCGACCAAAGTCCCCTCACCAGGACCGATCGTCACCGCGACAGAGGTACCCGAACCGCCTGCCGCCCCCGCGCGACCCGTGGTCGGCGCTACCGATCTGCGCTGATCGCCCGATCGACCAGGTCGGTGAACCAGTCGGCGTCCGCCGACGCCGGCAGCGCATATCCGTCGATCGCGGTCACCCGGGCGGCCAGGGTGACGCTGGAGAGCAGCCACACCGAATCCGCCGCGATGAGATCGGCCCGACGCAACACCTGCGTCCGGGTCGCCCGGCCCTCGGATTCGGCGAGCGCGAACGTGGCGAGCTGCGTGGTCCCGGCCAGCACCCCGATCTCGGCGGGCGGGGTGATGAGGGTGCCGTCACGCACGACGACCACCGACGACCGGGGCCCCTCCAACACCACCCCCTCACTGCTCACATAGATGACATCGTCGTATCCGAGCGATGCCGCATGCCGCAGCGCCGCCATGTTGGTCGCATAGCTCAAGGTCTTGGCACCGAGCAACTGCCAGGGCGCGGCCGCGGCCAGGTCGACCGAGTGGCCGCGATCGAGGACCAGCACCGAGACCCCACGCGTCCGTGCCCGGGACACCCGATCGGCGACCGGCCCGACCGTCAGGAATCCGGTACCCGCACCCTCGACCGACTCCCGGCCGCGGCTGTACACCAATCGGAGGACCCCCTCGGCATCCGCCCCGGCCGCGGTCACCCACGCCCGGGTGGCGACGTCGATCGCCGAGCGCCAGGCATCGGTGTCGGGTTCGGCGAGGTCGAGCAGCCGGGCGCTGCGCACCAGCCGCCGAAGATGCAAGGACACCGAGCAGGCCCGGCCATCCCGGACGAGCAGGGTCTCGAAGACCCCGTCACCACGGACCGCGGCATGGTCGTCGACGTACAGGTAGGGCTGCGTCGCGTCGTGCACCGTGCCGTCGAGGGCCACGAGGATCGAGGTCGACATACCGACCACCCTAGCCACCGGCCGACGCGCCCCGGCGCTTCGAGAGCACCGGCGTAGACTCGGCCTGTGACCCGCTCACCCATCCTGACCAGGTATTCCGGCGAGGGCGCGGTCGCCTCGCCCGACACCGGGGCCGTGGCCTGGCACTTCGGCGACCCACTCGGTGAACAGCGCGCCGCGGCCTCAGGCGTCATCGTCGTCGACCGCTCGGACCGCTCGGTCATCGAGCTTCCCGGCCCCGACCGGCTGACCTGGCTGAACACGATCTGCTCGCAGAAGGTCGACGACCTCGCCGATCGCCACAGCGCCGAGGCCCTGTCCCTCGATGCCAACGGCCGGGTCGAAGACCACTTCATCCTCACCGACCTCGATGGGGTCACCTGGATCGACACCGAGCCCGAGCGGGGCGGCCCGCTCCTGGACTTCCTCACGAAGATGGTGTTCTGGTCCGCCGTCTACCCGGCCGCGCGCGCCGACGTGAAGGTGATCACCCTGATCGGCCCGGGTGCGCTGCACGGACCGGTCGCCGACCTGATCGAGATCCCGCCCACCGCCGTCGTCCACCAGGCCGACGACCTGCCCGAGTCCCACCACGACGACGAGCCGCTGGGCTTCTGGCGGCGGATGCCGTCACTGTCGCAGTGGCCGCATGCCGGTGGTGGCGACGGCCACGCGCCGGATCTCCCGGTGGTCGACCTCCTCGTCCCCGAGACCGCACTGCTGCCGTGGTGGGCCGAACTCGTCGAGGCCGGCGCGACGATGGCCGGCACCTGGGCCTACGACGCCCTGCGGGTCACCGGAATCCAGCCGCGGCTGGGCGTCGACACCGACGACCGGACCATTCCGCACGAGACCGGATGGATCGGCTCCGCGGTCCACCTGGACAAGGGCTGCTATCGCGGCCAGGAGACCGTGGCCCGCGTCCACAATCTAGGCAAGGCTCCCCGGCAGCTGGTGCTGCTGCACCTCGACGGCAGCGACGACCACCGCCCGGCCACCGGCGACCCGATCACCGCAGGCGGCCGGCGCGTCGGGCGGGTCGGCACCGTGATCGACCACACCGATCTCGGCCCGGTGGCACTGGGTCTGGTCAAGCGCGGGATCAGCGCCGACATCGATCTGGTCGCCGGCGACGAGTTCGGTGTCGCCGCACGGATCGACCCGGATTCGGTGATCGTCGACGATCGCGTACAGGCCGGCCGCGTCGCCGTCGAGCGGCTGCGCGGCTCGTCCTGACCCGCGCGCGCCGGACCTTTCGGCGCGGCATGACCGGGGCAGTCCACGCAATCTGAGATCGCGCGCTAAACTGGTGCCACGACATACTCAACTACCTAGAGAACGGGGCCGCCACCAGTTTGGCTGCCCCGTCATTGTGCGAGGGGGTCCCATATGGGCCGCGGCCGGGCTAAAGCAAAGCAGACGAAGGTTGCTCGTCAGCTGAAGTACTCCACTCCCCATACCGACTTCGAGAGCTTGCAGCGCGAGCTGTCGGGGGCGGTCGATCCGGTCAATCGCCCGGATCCGATGGATGAGTGGGCCGACGAGGATGAATGGCGTCATCAGGACGAGTGGCGTCACGCCTGACAGCGTCCGGCGAACCTTTGCACTGACGTCACCCGACGTCGTCGCATCATCCGGCGTACCCAGCGTCTTTGACCACAGCCGCCGACCGTCGTACATACGTCGTCAACGAGTATGTGCGTCGGTCGGTGCTGTCGGCGTACTGCGCGTACCCGTCTCCGGAGTGTGCGTCTCCTGAGTGACCGTCCCGAGCGGGCAGCCCACACCAGAGGCACGGCCGACACGGAAGACCCGGCCTAGAAGGGCCTAGAAGCGCGGATGATCTCCCACCAGGCTCACGCGCGGGCCACCGTTGTCCGGGCTGCGCTTGATGCTGCCGAGCACCCAGTTGCCGACGTGGCGCGCGGTGAGTATCGCCTGCGCCCGATCGGTATCCTCGGGCGCGACGACGGCGATCATGCCGACCCCCATGTTGAAGGTGCGTTCCATCTCGGGCGCCGCGACGCGGCCGCGCTGGGCGATCATCGCGAAGATCGGTGCCGGGGTCCAGGTGCCGCGATCCACCTCGGCGACGAGCCCGGCCGGAATCACCCGGGCCAGGTTCTCGGCCAGACCGCCACCGGTGATGTGGGCGAAGGTCCGCACATCGGTCTCGGCAGCCAGGGCCAGACAGTCCCGCGCATAGATGCGGGTCGGTTCCAGGAGCTCCTCGCCCAGGGAGCGACCGAACTCCTCGACATACCCGTGCAGGTCCATATGCCCCCAGTCGAGGAGCACCTTGCGGGCCAGCGAATAGCCATTGGAGTGCAGTCCCGACGAGCCCATCGCGATGACGACATCTCCTGCCCGCACCTTGTCCGGGGACAGGACCGCGTCGGCCTCGACGACGCCGACGGCGGTGGCCGAGAGGTCGTAGTGATCGTCACGCATCAGACCCGGATGTTCGGCCGTCTCACCGCCGAGCAGCGCACACCCGGCCATGACGCAGCCGTCGGCGATACCGGAGACGATCTCGGCGACGGTCTCCGGTACGACCTTGCCGATGGCGATGTAGTCCTGCAGAAACAGCGGCTCGGCCCCACACACCACGAGGTCGTCGACGCACATGGCGACGAGATCCTGGCCGACGGTGTCGT
>JASGFO010000285.1:0-4291 GCA_047605505.1 Gordonia sp. (in: high G+C Gram-positive bacteria)
GGTGCGGGTCCCCTTCGGCGTCATCGGCACCATCTACGAGGCCCGGCCGAACGTCACGATCGACATCGCGGCCCTCGCCATCAAATCCGGGAATGCGGTGGTGCTGCGCGGCGGCACGGCGGCCGAGCAGACGAACGCCGTGCTCGTCCGGCTGATCCAGGAGGCGCTCGCGAGCGCCGGCCTACCGGGCGACGCCGTCCAGACCATCGACGAGTTCGGCCGCGACGGCGCGACCGAGCTGATGGCGGCGCGCGACTTCATCGACGTCCTCATCCCGCGCGGCAGCCAGCAGCTCATCGACACCGTCGTGCGGGAGTCGAAGGTGCCGGTCATCGAGACCGGCGCCGGCGTCGTGCACGTCTACCTCGACGAGTCCGCCGACGCCGGGACGGCGGTGCCGATCGTCGTCAACGCGAAGGCGCAGCGGCCCAGTGTCTGCAACGCCGCCGAGACGCTGCTCGTCCACGAAGCCGCGGCAGCCCGACTGCTGCCGCCGGTGCTCGCCGCGCTCCGGGCGGCCGAGGTCGAGCTGCACGGCGACGCGTCGAGCCGGCTGCTCGACGCCGCCCTCATCCCGACCACCGACGAGGACTGGTCGATCGAGCACATGGCCCTCGTCATGAACGTGAAGATCGTCGCCGGCCTCGACGAAGCCCTCGCGCATATCCGGCGGTATTCGACGAGACACACCGAGGCGATCGTGACGAACGACTACGCCCGCGCCGAGCGCTTCCTCGCCGAGGTGGATGCGGCGGTCGTCATGGTGAACGCCTCGACCCGCTTCACCGACGGCGGCGAGTTCGGCTTCGGGGCGGAGGTCGGCATCTCGACGCAGAAGCTGCATGCGCGAGGGCCCATGGGCCTCCCGGAGCTCACCAGCACGAAGTGGCTGGTGCGCGGCTCCGGCCAGGTGCGTCAGTAGGATTGTGGCCATGACCTTCGCCGTGCTCGCCGAAGCCGCCGCCGAGGGCGCTTCGTTCCCGACCTGGATCCCGCCGGTCATCGGCATCGTGTTCTTCCTCGCGGCATTCCTCATCGTCTGGTCCTACCGCGACGTCGCGAACCGCCACCGCGAGAAGGTCGCCGCGAAGGACGCGGCCGGCGCCGACCACGGGGCGCACACTGGCCATTAGGCGCCGTATCGGCATCATGGGCGGGACCTTCGATCCCATCCATCACGGACACCTGGTCGCGGCGAGCGAGGTGGCGCAGCAGTTCGCGCTCGACGAGGTCGTCTTCGTCCCGACCGGCCAGCCCTGGATGAAGGGCGAGGTCACCGAGAGCGAGCACCGCTACCTCATGACCGTCATCGCGACCGCCGCGAACCCCCGCTTCACCGTCTCCCGCGTCGACATCGACCGGGGCGGACCGACGTACACCGTCGACACGCTGCGCGACATCCGGGCGCAGGTCCCGGACGCGGACCTGTTCTTCATCACCGGCGCGGACGCCGTCGCACAGATCCTGGAGTGGAAGGACGTCGAGAAGATCTGGGACCTCGCGGAGCTCGTCGCCGTGTCCCGGCCCGGGCACCGGCTGTCGGTGAACGGGCTGCCGCCGGATCGCGTGCACTCCCTGGAGGTGCCCGCACTCGCCATCTCCTCGACGGACTGCCGGGCCAGGGTGCGGCAGGGATGGCCGGTCTGGTATCTCGTTCCGGACGGTGTCGTCCAGTACATCGGCAAGCACCGTCTGTATCGTGGATGACGATGACATTCCCGCCTGACCAGCCGATCTCGCGCCGCGCACTGCGCGAGGCGAGAGGGCATGGCGACGGCCAGGGCCCGGTGACGGCCGCCGAGGGCGTCGTCGAGGCGTCCGTGGAAGCCGGTTCCGCCGTTCCCGCCTTCCCCCCGGCCGAGCCGGTCCAGACCGGATTCATCGACCTCGACGGCACGGTGCTGAGCCGGCGGCGGCTTCGGGAGATCCGGGAGACGCAGGCGCAGCCGATCATTCCGCCGGCCTCCGATGTCGCGGCGCCGACCCCGAGCGCATCCGGCGCCACCGTGCCGCTACGGCCCATCCTGGTCCCCGTCGAGACCGCGGTGTCACCGCCTGCGCCCGACGCGGCGGCGCCCGAGGCCGCGGTGACGGGACCGGCGCCGATCACCGTGCCGACGCCGACGATCACGCCGCTCCCGGAGTTCCCGCGGCCGACGACGTTCCCGCCGCCCGCCGCCTCGGAGCCGCCCGCGGCACCGGTCGTCCCGATCGCCGCGGAGACCCCGGCCGGTCACTGGACCCGGCAGCTCGCCGAGACGGACGAGCAGAGCGAGGTGACGCCTGCCCGCGAGGTCGGTGGCGCCCCGCAGACGGCGACCCTCGTCGTGGTCGACCACCCGACCGGCGTCGTCGACCTCGGCGGCCCGCTCAACGCGACCGGCGAGGTGCTCTACACCGGCACGATCAACCTCTCGCCGGACTTCGCCCAGACCGGCGCCGTGGGCCCGGTGTCGGGGGCCGAGCTCGACGACCACTTCGACCGGCCGGCGGAGTCGCCGGACTCCCCGCCCGTGAAGGCGACCGCGGTCGCGAGCCAGCACGCACTCGGGAGCCCGATCGTCGCCAACTCGGGGCGTCGCAACGGCCGCGGCATGACGGCCCTCCTCATCATCGCCTCCGTCCTCGCCGTCGCCGTCACCGGTCTTGTCGTCGCCGCGATCCTGCTGCACTGGTTCGAGTGATCGTTTGACCGCATCCGACCGCGCCCGGGAGCTCGTCCAGGCCGCCGCGACCGCCGCCGACGACAAGCAGGGCCAGGACGTCGTCGCCCTCGACGTCAGCGAGATGCTGCCCTTCACCGACGCCTTCCTCATCGTCTCCGGCCGCAACGAGCGCCAGGTCCAGGCGATCGCCGACGCCGTCGAGGAGGCGCTGCTCGAGCTGGATCCGGCGGTGAAGGCGCTGCGCCGGGAAGGCAAGGGGGACAGCCGCTGGGTGCTGCTCGACTTCGGGGACCTCGTCGTCCACGTCTTCCACGACGAGGAGCGGACGTACTACTCGCTCGAGCGGCTCTGGCGCGACTGCCCGGTCATCCCGGTGCCGCTCCCGGCGCCGAAGGTCGAGTAGCGCGCGACGTTCGTGTAAACTCGGACAGTCCTTCCGGACATTCGGGCCCGTGGCGCAGCTGGTAGCGCACCTGCATGGCATGCAGGGGGTCAGGGGTTCAAATCCCCTCGGGTCCACCATTTGGTCGAAGTTCCAACCCTGCCCCGCTGATCGTGGGGCAGGGTTTCTTCGTTGTGCTCCAAGTCGATGTCGGGGTGGAGTTGGCCGGTGCGCTGCCAGAACTCGGCGTGGAGCCGGTTGGTGGGATCGAGGATGGTCTCGTAGATGCCGGTGAACTCCGAGGTCACGTCAAGGTTCTCTTTGAGAGTGATCTTGGTGAAGAACGCCTGGTTGCACAGCCGCCGGCGGGCGCCGTCGCAGGCGAGGTAGAACGCATGCGCGTTGGTCGCCAGGTGCAGGTAGGCGCGTAGCCGGAGCTTGGCGTCCTCGCGCCCGGCCCGGTAGGCATTCAGGCGCTGGTCGATGTCGGTGAGCATCCCGTCGATGCGGTGCTGTTCCTTCTTGAGGACGGGCAGGCTGATCGCGTCGGCGTAGTGGGCTTGCAGCAGCCGGAGTTGTTCGTCTTCGAGGCGTTCCTTCTGCCGGGTCAGATCGCGGCGCTGGGTCTCGGATTCGGCGTCGATGCGGTCGAAGATGTCCTCGATCATCCCGGTGAGCGCGTCGGCGGCCTCGGGTGAGAGCTCGATGGTGCGGTAGTGCTCGGCAACCAGGCGCTCCACGGTCGAGACGAGCACCGCCTGTCGCTCGCAGCCGCTGGTGCCCATATGCCGGCCAAGGCAGATGAAGTAGGGGTAGGTCTCACCGTGCCGGTTGCTGGCATGGTTGATCGTCATGCGCTTCCCGCAGCCGCAGTAGAGCGACCCTTTCAGGTAGTGCTCGTGAGTCTGCGTGCGGTCGCCGGCGAGGTTGTGGGCGTCGAGGACGTTCTGCACCTTGGTCCACACGGTCGGGTGCACGAGCCGGTCGTGGATGCCGAGATGGCGTGCCCCTTTGTAGACGATGTCGCCCTTGTAGTACGGGTTGCGCAGCATCCGTTGCAGCGTGGAGACCCCGATCGGTTTGGCGGGCCGCTTCGGAGTGGGCAGGCTGGTCAGCCCTCGGACGGCGAGCTCGTCGGCCAGGTCGGACAGGGATCGGTTGCCGGCGGCGTAGGCCTCGAACGCCCACGCGACCAGCGGCGCCCGTTCGGGGTCCACCGTGACGGTGCGGACCTCGCGACCCT
>JASGFO010000286.1:0-4288 GCA_047605505.1 Gordonia sp. (in: high G+C Gram-positive bacteria)
CTCTCGGCGCCGGTCGGCGGCGCCCGCAACTACGTGGCCGTCCGCGGCGGGATCGACGTGCCGCCGGTGCTCGGATCACGCTCGACCGACACGCTCTCCGGGCTCGGCCCCCCGGCGTTGTCGGCGGGGACGCGGTTGCCGGTGGGGGCCGCCGCGCGGGCCTGGCCGGCGACGATGACGGCGCCGATCTCGCTCATCACACCCGACGTCGTCGAGCTCGCCGTGCGGCCCGGCCCCCGCGCCGGGTTGATGCGACACGCGGCCGATCTGCGCGTGGGCCGGTGGGAGGTGACCGCCGACGCCAACCGGGTGGGGGTGCGACTGACCCGGCCTCATGGTGACCCCGCCCCCCTGCTGGAACACCGTGAGCACGCCGGCGAGTTGCGCTCGGAAGGCGTGGCCCACGGATCGGTGCAGATACCGCCCACGGGGCGGCCGGTGCTGTTTCTGGCCGATCATCCGGTCACCGGCGGGTACCCGGTGATCGCCGTGTTGACCGCGGCGTCGATCAGCCGGGCCGGGCAACTGGTGGCCGGGATGCGAATCCGCTTCCGGACGGCACCGGCACGGTTGACAGACCATTGATACAGTTCTAGGTTTTTGTCTCATGACGGCGGCGGATCCCTCGGCCAGGCGCACGGCGGCCGACTACGCGCCACTCGGGCCCGAATCCCTGACCTGGCACACCTGGGGCACCTGGACGGGCCTGTTGCAGGGCCTCTGGGCGGGGTCGATGCAGAACATGCACCCCAAACTGGGGCAGGCCGTGTGGGATCACTCCGACTTCTTCGACGAGCGATGGCAACGCCTTCTGCGATCGCTGTACCCGATCGGCGGCGTCGTCTTCGACGGCACCCGGGCCACCGGACACGAGGTCCGCGACTATCACCTCACGATCAAGGGCACAATGCCCGACGGCTCGCGCTATCACGCCCTCGATCCCGACGTCTTCTACTGGGCCCATGCCACGTTCTGGTACGGCAACATCCGGACCTGCGAGGCCTTCGGCCCCACCCTCACCGCCGCCGACAAGCGCCGGCTCTTCGAGGAGTCGAAGGCCTGGTACGCGATGTACGGGGTGTCGATGCGGCCGGTCCCGGCCACCTACGAGGACTTTCTCGACTACTGGGATCACATGTGCCGCAACGTTCTTCACAACACACCGGCAGCCCGCACGGTACTCGACATCAGCGGGCTGCCCGCGCCGCCGTTCCTGTCACTGGTTCCGGACCGGCTCTGGCGCACGGTCCTCGCGCCACCGGCGAATCGGTTCCTGCGCTGGCTGACCACCGGCCTCTACGACGATCCCGTGCGCGAGTTGATGGGCCTGACCTGGAGTGCGAGCGACGAACGGCGGTTCCGGGCGTTCGGGCGCGTCGTCGACCTCGTGATGCACCGGCTGGTCCCGCGACGCCATCGCCTGCACCCACGCAGCCGGGACGCGTGGGACCGCGTGCACGGCCGCGTCGCCGCCGACGCCCCGTTCGTCGAGACCCCGGCGCGCAACCTGCCGCCGGAGTCCGAGCGCGACAACCCCGTCCACTACTGCCCCGTACACGCCACCCGCCGGGCCACGTCTCCAGGACGGGTAGGTAGGTAGGTAGGTAGGTAGGTAGGTAGGTAGGTAGACGGCCCGCGGTCAGCTATGTCAGGCCGCGCCGCATCGCCTGACGCACCCGCGCCGCCTCCCGCTTGGCATACGGATTGGCCTGTCCCGCCCGCGATCCCGCGAGCTTGGCACCGATGTGCTCGCCGACCGTGATGGGCGAGTAGCGGCTGCCCGCGCCGACGCACGACGGCAACGTGGAGATCGTCGCGTCGATGTTGCCGTCGTGGAAGTAGGCCGCCGACCGGCGGCGTTCGATGGTGCCGTCGACGATGGGCGGCTTGACCCGGTGCAACGTGGACATCCAGCGTTCGTTGGTCCAGCGGGCCATCAGATCGCCGAGATTGATCAGCAGCGCACCGTCCGCCGGGGCGACGTCGTGCCAGATGCCGTCGTGGTCGAGGACCTGCAGTCCGCGCACCTGATCGGCCCACAACACGGTGACGATGCCGTAGTCGGTGTGCTCACCCATCCCGGTCAGGTCCCCGTCGATCTCGATCTCCCCGGGCGGCAGCGCGTAGTTGTTCATGCGCAGCACATCAAGCGAATGGTCGGTGTAGGAATCGAAGAAATCCGCAGGCAGATCCAGGGCGTCGGCGAAAATCCGGGTCAGCGTGTGCGCCACCCGCCGCGCCTCGGCGAAATACGCCGACACCGCGGCCTCGAAATGGTCGACGGCCGGCCACGTGTTGCTCGCGTACTGGTCGTCGGGCAGGTCGAGCCCAGGGTATTCGCCGGCCTCGACACCGACGTTGAATGCCTCGAAGAAGTCATTCATCCGGGTGGCCGACTCGACCCCCAGGCTCAGCGAGAGCGATTCGGTCTTCGGCGGCGCGTATCCCCGGTTGATCTGCGGCGGGGTGCGGTAGTTCTTTTTCTCGTCGAGCGGCAACGCGAAGAAGTCGTCCAGGACGGAGGTGAACTCGTCGATGATCGACGCCGGGATCTGATGGCCGACGATCTGCATGAATCCGATCGAGCTCGCGGCGTCGTCGATCTGGGCCGCGACGACCGCGCGCTCGGCGGCGCTGCCGCCCTGCAGGTACGGCGAGATGTCGATGACCGGGACGCGGAACGTGCTGGTGGGCCGGGCAGCAGTCATGCATTTCATCCTTGCACCCAACCCGTACCCGCGCTGGCCGGGTTCAGGCGCGCTGACCGGTCCGATACCGCACGAACACCGGGATCGCCAGTGCCGCAAGAAGTGTGAACACGATGACACCGACGCCGCCGAGTGCTGTGGTCAGCGCCACACCAACCGCTGCCGCGGCGGTTCCGTGCGCCACGTCGGCGATGCGGGGACCACCGGCCACGACCACGATGAAGACACCCTGCAACCGGCCCCGGACGTCGTCGGTGGCGGCGGCGAGCAGGATCGACTGACGAAAGGCCGCCGACGCCATGTCGGCCGCGCCGCCGACCACCAGGAGCACCAGCACGACGGGCAACATCGGCATCAGGCCGCCCCCGGCGAATCCGACGGCGAGTCCCGCGAGGGCGATGGCCACACCCCAGATCAGGATGCACACGATCACCGCCAGGCCCTGGCGTCGCACCCGTGACACCCAGCCCGAGAAGACGCCGCCGACGACCGCCCCAACCGAAATCGCAATGAACAGTAACGCGAAGGCGAGACCTCCCGACGACGGCCCGCCGAAACTCTCGTGCGCCATCTGCGGGAACAGTGCGCGCGGCATCCCGAAGATCATCGCGATGAGATCAACCAGGAACGACGCCAACAGGATTCGGTGCCCAGCCAGGTACCGGAGACCGTCGAGCACCGAACGCAGTCCGGCCACGGTCGGCGCATTCGCACTCTCCGGCGCCAGCGCGGGCAACGCCAGCACCGCCCACAGCGTCGGGAGAAGCAGCACGGCGTCGGCGAGGTAGAGCATCGAATACCCGAGGACCGGGATCAGGGCACCGCCAATCAAGGGGCCGGCGATGGCGCCCGCCTGCATCACGGTCATGGTGAGGCTCAGCGCGGCGGGCAGATCGGCCGCCGGCAGTAGCCGCGGCAGCACCGCGGTGCGGGTCGGCTGGTTGACGGCGAAGAAGGCCTGCTGGATCGCGAACAGCACCAGGATCACCCACACCTGGACGCCGCCGGTCCCGCCGCCCACGCCGCTGCCGAGGCCGAGCGCCGACTGCACCCAGAACAGCGCACTGCACCCGATGAGCCCGGCCGTGGTCACCACGAGAATCACCCGCCGGTCGACAACGTCGGCCAGCGCACCGCCCCATAACCCGAAGATGACGAGCGGGACGAGCCCGAAGATCCCGGTCAATCCGACATACGCGGAACTTCCGGTGATCTCGTAGATCTGCGCGGGCACGGCCACCACCGTGAGCTGCGCACCCACAACGGTGACGATGTTGGCCCACCACAAACGCCGGAAATGGGGATTTTCCAGCGGGGTGGTATCGGCGAGGAAACGGCGCACCCCGTCGACGGTAAACCCCGCCCCAGGGCTCTGCCGACGGAACGGTCACCCAGCCAGATCACCAAGCGTTACCAATCTGATGCGCATATCTCAGCCGCCTCTCATGTTACGTATCTCCGTTCCCATATAATAGTGCTATGCCACACAATGAGATCATCACCAAGTTCGAGTACCTCCTCGACGCCCTGGCTGATCTCGCCGTTCCCGACGAGATCACCGGACCCGACGCCTATGCCGC
>JASGFO010000287.1:0-4232 GCA_047605505.1 Gordonia sp. (in: high G+C Gram-positive bacteria)
CGCCGCCGCCGCACCACGACATCTACTCGATCGAGGATCTCGCCCAACTGATCCACGACCTCAAGAACGCGAATCCGCGGGCGCGGGTGCACGTGAAGCTGGTCAGCGAGATCGGGGTGGGCACCGTCGCCGCGGGTGTTTCCAAGGCGCACGCCGACGTCGTGCTCATCTCGGGCCACGACGGCGGGACCGGGGCATCGCCGCTGACCTCGCTCAAGCACGCGGGCGCGCCGTGGGAGATCGGCCTGGCCGAAACCCAGCAGACGTTGCTGCTCAACGGACTGCGCGATCGTATCTCGGTGCAGGTCGACGGCCAGCTCAAGACCGGGCGCGACGTGGTCATCGCGGCCCTGCTCGGGGCCGAGGAGTTCGGTTTCGCGACCGCACCGCTGGTGGTCTCGGGCTGCGTGATGATGCGGGTGTGCCACCTCGACACCTGCCCGGTGGGTGTGGCCACCCAGAACCCGCTGCTGCGGGAGCGGTTCGCGGGCCGCCCGGAGTTTGTCGAGAACTTTTTCCTGTTCATCGCCGAGGAGGTGCGCGAGATCCTGGCGCGCCTGGGCTTCCGTACCCTGCAGGAGGCGGTCGGGCATGTCGAGGCCCTCGACACCGCCAAGGCGATCGCGCACTGGGGGTCGGCGAAGGCGGGCAAGCTGGATCTCTCGTCGGTGCTGGCCTTCCCGGACTCGCCGTTCATGAGCCAGGACCGGTATTGCTCCGGCGTGCAGGATCATTCGTTGGAGAAGGCCCTCGATCAGCAGTTGATCTCGCAGAGCCGGGAGGCGATCGACCACGGCACCCCGGTGTCGTTCTCGGCGAAGATCACCAACGTCAACCGTACCGTCGGCACGATGCTGGGCCACGAGGTCACCAAGACCTATGGCGCCCACGGGCTTCCCGACGGAACGATCAGCATCGACTTCACCGGCTCCGCGGGGAACAGCTTCGGTGCCTTTGTGCCGCAGGGCATCACGCTGCGGCTCGCCGGCGACGCGAACGACTTTGTCGGCAAGGGCCTGTCCGGCGGCCGGATCGTGGTCCGGCCCGCGGCAAACGCGCCGGACAGCTTTGTGGCCGAGGACAACATCATCGCCGGCAACGTGATCGGCTTCGGTGCGACGGGCGGCACGATCTTCCTGCGCGGTGTGGTCGGGGAACGCTTCTGCGTGCGCAACTCGGGAGCGACCGCCGTCGTCGAGGGTGTCGGTGATCACGGCTGCGAGTACATGACCGGCGGCCGCGTGGTGGTGCTCGGTGCGACGGGCCGCAACTTCGCGGCCGGCATGTCCGGCGGCATCGCCTACGTCTATGACCCGCGGCAGGAGCTCGCGGCGAATCTGAACACCGAGCTCGTCGACCTCGAACCGCTCGACGCCGACGACGTGGACTTCCTGGCCGCGGTGGTGGCCGAGCACTCCGCCGAGACGCAATCACCGGTGGCCGCAGCCCTGTTGGCCAACTGGGACACCGCGCAGCACGCCTTCGCGAAGGTGATGCCGCGTGACTACAAGCGGGTACTGGCCGCGGCGGCCACCGCCGAGCGCGAAGGACGAGATGTGAACGAAGCGATCATGGAGGCCGCACGTGGCTGATCCCCGAGGTTTTCTCAAGCACACCGAGCGGGAACTGCCCGACCGCCGTCCGGTCGAGCTGCGGCTGCTCGACTGGAAAGAGGTCTACACCGACTTCGACCACGACGAGCTGACCAGCCAGGCCAGCCGGTGCATGGACTGCGGAATCCCGTTCTGCCACAACGGCTGCCCGCTGGGCAACCTCATTCCCGAGTGGAATGACCTGGTGTACAAGGGCCGGTGGGCCGACGGTATCGAGCGGCTGCACGCCACCAACAACTTCCCGGAGTTCACCGGGCGGCTGTGCCCGGCGCCGTGTGAGGCGTCGTGCGTGCTCGGCATCAACCAGCCCGCGGTGACCATCAAGCAGGTCGAGGTGGAGCTCATCGACAACGCCTGGGAGACCGGGCTCGTCGAGCCCGTCCTGCCGTCGGAATCCACCGGCAAGAAGGTGGCCGTGGTCGGTTCGGGGCCCGCGGGCCTGGCCGCCGCCCAACAGCTCACCCGCGCCGGACATGCCGTGGTGGTCTTCGAGCGGGCCGACCGCATCGGCGGCCTGCTGCGCTACGGCATCCCCGAGTTCAAGATGGAGAAGCGCCACATCGACCGGCGGCTCGAGCAGATGCGCGCCGAGGGCACCGAGTTCCGGACCGGCGTCACCGTCGGCGTGGACGTCACCGTCGACGAACTGCGCACCGACTACGACGCGGTCGTGCTCGCGATGGGGTCGACGATCGGGCGTGACCTGCCGATCCCGGGCCGCGAACTCGACGGCATCCACCAGGCGATGGAGTTCCTGCCGCAGGCCAACCGTGTCCAGCACGGCGACACCGTCGACGGACAGATCACCGCGGCCGGCAAGAAGGTCGTGATCATCGGCGGCGGCGACACCGGCGCCGACTGCCTGGGCACCTCGCTGCGCCAGGGCGCCACCGAGGTCCACCAGTTCGAGATCATGCCGAAGCCGCCCATCGAGCGCGCCGCGTCGACGCCGTGGCCGACGTATCCGCTCATGTACCGCGTGTCGTCGGCGCACGAGGAAGGCGGACAGCGCGTCTACTCGGTCAACACCGAACGCTTCCTCGGCGAGAACGGCAAGGTCACCCATCTCAAGGCCAGCGAGGTCGTGTTGGCGGGCGGCAAGTTCGAGAAGATCGAGGGCACCGACTTCGAGCTCGAGTGCGATCTCGTGCTCCTCGCGATGGGATTCGTCGGCCCCGAACGCGGTGACCTGCTCGACAAGCTCGGCGTCGACTACGATCCGCGCGGCAACATCCGCCGCGGCGCCGACTTCCAGTCCACCGTGCCCGGTGTCTTCGTCGCCGGCGATGCGGGGCGCGGGCAGTCGCTGATCGTCTGGGCGATTGCCGAAGGGCGGTCCGCGGCGGCCGCAGCCGACCGGTATCTCGCCGGGCGCAGCGACCTGCCCGCACCGATCGTTCCGACGCAGGTGGCGCAGCGGTAGGTGCGGAGATCGAGACCACTGCTGGATGGTCGTTACCAAGGGTAACGATTTGGGTGTGAGAAAGAACACATTCTGTCGTTTCCGCAGGTGGACTGGAGTTTCGGCGAGTAAGCGGCGGTAACGATCGGCGCGGTGGATCCGACAATCCCAGTGCGTTTGCCTACGATCATCGCATTGGTACACGTTGGCAAAGCTGGTATCCACCTCGCGTGGGTATCCGAAGTAAGTATCCGCCGCAGTTAAGCAGGGAAGTGTTTTGTCCATGAAGCTGACTGAGACATTCACCGCACGTTCTGATCAGTCGACACGCCGCAACGGTCGGGTCAGTCTGACCGGGGGTTTCCGGACCCGGCGTCAGGCCGCCCGGTTTCCCGCCGAGGCCGAGCGCCTGATCACCCCCGCCGAGTTCAAGAGGCTGGCAGGCTGAGCGGTCCCCCGGTCGGCGACCCGCCGGACCCGGTGTCCGGGTCGTCGGCCGGGAATCAGTCGGCGACGACGCGCGCGGACTCCCCGGCCAGGCTCACCACGTCGCCGGCGCGGAGCTGCCGCCCCCGGCGCGTCTCCACCTCGCCGTTGACCGACACCAGCCCGTCGGCGATCACCTCCTTGGCCGCGGAGCCGGAGTCGATGAGATTGGCCAGTTTGAGGAACTGGCCCAATCGGATGCCCTGATCCCTGATCGCCACGTCGAACATGCGGTCATTGTGCCGCGCCGGCCGGGGGCTCGCCGAGCCGAGCCGACGCACGATTACTGTGTGACTCATGGCGGTCGATGAGGCGTTGCGGTCGGCGCGTTCGGATCCTGAGGGGGAAAGTCGCCCTGATGGGCGATGGACTGGCGGACGATGCGCAATGCGGCGACGAAACTGACCCGGTCGGGGTCGCGGCCGCGGCTTGCCCCATCAATGACCGGGTCGCGAAATGGCAAGGCTAGCCTAGGCTAGCTAAGCTAGCTATCCCTCAGTTCTCACGCCGACGGTTGGCAACAAAGTGGTGGTCGGGGGTTGCGAAGAGCACGTCCATCCTCTAGGATCGAATGTATCAGCGACGTACATCTATACTTATCGTCGCGAGGGGGGTTCACATGACGATCGATACGACACCGTTGGACGAGTCGGTGGCGGTCCTGCCCGGACTGGTTGCCGAACTGCATGATGTGCTGGATCGGATGACCGCAGCCATCGGCGACGGTGATC
>JASGFO010000288.1:0-4224 GCA_047605505.1 Gordonia sp. (in: high G+C Gram-positive bacteria)
GTCCGCGCGGAGCCGCTGCAGCGGCTCGGCGCGGACCTGATCGGGCGCGGCCTGATCGGGCGCCGCCGCCGCGCCCCCGGCGTCGGCTTCCTGATCGGGGTGCTCGCCCTCGGCATCGTCCGGGCCGTCGCCGGCGCGAGCAATGGGCACCCGGTCGGCTTCCTGGTGGTCATGGTGATCGTCGTCGCCGTCATCACGATGATCTACGGATTCTCCGGCACCCACCTGACCGCACACGGGCAGGCCGTGCTGGCCGCCCTGCGGCACCGGCACCGGATGCTCGCGCCCAGCCTGAACCCGTCGGTGACGACCTACGGCATCGGGCCGGCGGCGTTCGCGACCGCACTGTTCGGGCTGGGGGCACTGACGCTCATCGAACCCGCCTTCCGGACCAGCGAGATGGTGACCGCGATGGCCGGCACCCAGCGCACCGCCTTCGGCTCGACCATGGCCCTGGGCAGCAGTTGCGGCAGCGCCGGTTCGGGCTGCAGCGGTGGTGGCGGGTGCGGTGGCGGCGGTGGTGGCGGCGGCGGAGGCGGGTGCGGTGGCTGAGTTCGTCACGGGAATCGGCATCGGCTGGCGGCCGGAGATCGCCGGCGTCGTCGCCGAGCTGCCCGGACTCGGATTTGCCGAGGTCATCGCCGAAAGCGTCCCGCATGTCCGTCTCGACGCACTCGACGAGCTCGCGGCACCGGTGATCCCGCACGGCGTCGGACTCTCGCTCGGCGGTACCGATCCGGTCACCCCGCAACGGATCTCGGTACTCGCCGACGCCGCCCGCCGACTCCGCGCACCGCTCGTGAGCGAGCATCTCGCCTTCGTCCGGGCCGGCGGCGTCGAGGTGGGCCATCTGCTGCCCGTGCCACGCACCCGCGAGTCACTGGATGTCGTGTGCGGCAACATTATCCGGACCATCGATCAGTTGCCGGTACCGCTCGCCGTGGAAAACATCGCGGCCCTTTTCGACTGGCCCGACGACGAGCTCACCGACGGCGAGTTCCTGGCCGAGATCATCGAGCGGACCGACGCATATCTCCTCGTCGACGTCGCGAACGTCTATGCGTGCGCCCGCAATCGGGGTCTCGATCCCGCCCGGGAACTGGCTCGCCTGCCGCGCGAACGCATCGCCTACTGTCACGTGGCCGGCGGCGAGTCCGACGGCGCGGTCTACCACGACACGCACACCTCGCCGGTGCCCGCGCCCGTCCTCGAGCTCGTCGCACAGGCCGCGGGCGGCGGCGCACCCGCGTTCATGCTCGAACGCGACGGCAACTATCCGCCTGCGGTCGAGCTGCTCACCGAGCTCGACGCGATCGCCGACGCGGCCGGGATGGACCGGATCACCGTCGGCAGCAGATGGTGGCAGCCATGAATCGGCCCGCCGACGCCGACGGGCACCCCGAGCTGGCCCGACGCCAGGCCGAGCTCGTGCGGGCCCTGGTCACCGGCGGCGCGGTACCACCCGGATTCGACGTCGAACGGCTCCGCATCGCAGAGAATGCCTTGCTGCGCAAGCGAAGTGGCGAGGTGGCCGGCCACCTGCCGCTCGCCCGGGCACAGCTCGGCCCGCGGTTCACCACGCTGTTCATGGCGTGGGCGCGCGGTCGCGAGCGGGGCAGTTCGGGTCCCGATGCCGCAGCCTTTGCGGCGCATCTTGCCGCGATCGGCGCCTGGTCACCGCCGGAACCGCCGCGCGGCCGATGGTGGTCGCGCCTGCGGCGCGGATCCACCGTCTGACCGACGCGCACCAGCCGGTATGGCCGTGACAATGGGACAATACCGGCGAAAGAGGTGGGGACGATGACAACAGCTCTCGGGGTGACCCTGTGCTATGTCGCGGTGACCGTGCTGGTGTGCGCAGCGGTGGTCGTCCGCACCTGGGCGGCCCGGCACGCCGCCCGGACCGCCGGTGAGCCGGGCCCGCTCGCCCCGGTCGAGGTGGCATGCTCGGCTCCGAGCACGCCGCGGTTCTCGCCGCGATCGGGGAGCTCCGCGGCTGCGGTGCCCTCGATCCCGTCGGCCGGCCGCTGCCGACCCAGCAGTGGACGCTCGTGCAGGTGCATCCGTTCACCCGCAGGGTGTTCGCCGAGATCACCGCGAACCACGGCCGCCCGAGATTCCGGGTGGTCACCGCCTGCCGTCATGACGTGCGCCGGTTGCGCGACGATCTGGCCGCACGAGGCCTGATGACCCCGTCGCCCGCGCCGGCGGCGCTCATCGCGGTCACGACGCTGATGCTCGGCGGGTTGATACTGCTGTTCGCGCCCTACCCCGGGACGTCGGCGATCACGGTCGCCGCCGGGCTGGCCATGACGATCGTCTGCTTCGCCGTGACCTCCTGGGTCGGGCGACGCGGTCGCCGCACCCGCCTCGGCACGGCGGTGCTGCGCCGGGAGCAGCTGACCCATGCCGCCCTGCATCCCCGGAACCTCCCGTCCCTGCTCACCTACGGCCCGACGGCGTTGGCGTACTCGGCGGCACTCTTCGGGCCATCGGCGATCCGCACGCTCGATCCGGGTCTGGGCACCGCCCCCTACCTCGGCGGCATCGCCGGGCCCCGGCGCCCGCACCATCACCACTCCGGCAGCGACGCCGGCTGCGGCACCGCCGACTCGGGGTGGGACTCGGGCTCGAACTGCGGAAGCTCGGGGTCGAGTTGCGGTTCGAGCTGTGGCGGTTCCGGCTGCGGTGGTGGGGGCGGCGACTGATCCGGCCACCCCATCGACTCGGGCGGGGCCGGTGAGCCGCTCGCGAGTTGGCCGAACGCACCCCCACGACCCCCGACCCGGCGCACGATGTGACGGAGAAACCAGCTGGACGAATGGGGTGGGCAATGACCGACGACGAGATCTTCGCGGCGATCACCGACGAGCGGTGCAGACTGGCCGATCAGGTCGCCGCATTCTCCGACGAACAGTGGGCCACGCCGTCGCTGTGCGCGGCCTGGACCTGCCGTGAGGTACTTGCCCACCTGGTCTCCCCGCTGGTCACCCCCAAGTGGGTGTTCGCACTCGAGATGGCCAAGGCGCGAGGGGATTTCACGAAGGCAAACCTGGCCGTCACGGCCCGGACCGACCGGCGCTGCGGCACGGCGCTGCCGCACATCCTGCGCGCACAGGCGGGCAGGCGTTTCACCCCACCCGGCCACGGACCCCAGGCACCGCTCACCGACATCGTCGTCCATGGTCGCGACATCCTGCGCCCGCTCGGCCTGTCCTTGCCGATCGCGCCCCTGCGGCAGCGCGCGGTTCTCGATTTCCTCACCGGCCCGCAGGGCGGGATGGCCCGGCGACTCACCGGGTTCCGCTGGGCCGCCACCGATCTCGATTGGGAAACCGGCACCGGCCCCACACTCGTGGGCACCGCCGACGCCTTGATGCTCACGATCTCCGGCCGCCGGGTGGCCGTCGACGAGCTCAGCGGCACGGGCACCGATGAGTTGCGCGCCCGCCTGGCCTGACGCTGCCCGGGCCGCGCCCGAGTGGGCTCGGGACGGACCAGCGTGCGGCTGTCGCCGTGTGACGACAGCCGCTGGTGTCGCCGTATGACGACAGTGGTCGTTGATCGGCCCGCAGACCTGAGTCCTGCCCTCCGCGCGGTCCGGCTCGACGAGAGGATCACCCAGTCTGCGCTCGCCGCACTCGCGGGCGTCGGACGTCAATGGCTCAATGCCTTCGAGATGGGCGACCGGCCGTCGGCACCACTGGACATGGTCATGCGCGTGGCCGCCGCCCTGGGCGTGTCGGTGCGCCTGGATCGTCCTCCGGCACCTCGGGGCGGCACGGCCCGGAACACACCCATCGACCTCGATGCCCTGCTGGAGAATCTGTGACCGTTGTGCGATCGAGGAATTCGACGACATCCGCGCCCTCGTGATCACCAGGTACGACCGTGCGAGGGCAGCCGACGGGACAGCGACACCGTTGCGCGCCTCCTCGCGAACACGACAGAACCGCGTCCGCCGACTGCGCGGCACGCCGAACGCCCGCTGACCCACCACCAACAACAAAGGCGCCCGGCCACTTTCGTGGTCGGGCGCCCCTGGGAGACGCGGTGGGTTACCCGGTCACTTGATGATCTTCGTGACCCGCCCGGCACCCACGGTGCGGCCACCCTCACGGATGGCGAACCGCAGGCCCTCGTCCATGGCGACCGGCTGGATGAGCACGACGGTCATCTCGGTGTTGTCGCCCGGCATGACCATCTCGGTGCCCTCGGGGAGGG
>JASGFO010000289.1:0-4159 GCA_047605505.1 Gordonia sp. (in: high G+C Gram-positive bacteria)
GGGTCCGATCGCGCCGAGGGCGGCGGCGGTGCCGCTGGCGGTGTAGATGACCGTGTCGGCGCCGGTGCTGGCGTCGACCTGGATCCCCGTCCACGTCCAGGCGAGGGTCTCGCCGTCGTCGGTGAAGTCCAAGACGCCGTACTGGCCCCCGCCGGCGTGGGTGCCGCTGCTCCATCCCGTGCCACGGACCAGGCCGGTCCGGTCCAGTGCCGCGGCGCAGAACTGCGGCAGCGGTGCTCCGCCACCGGTGGCGAAGTCCGAATGGCTCCCGTCGTCGTAGGCGAGCATGTGGGCGTCGCCGACGACCATCACCAGGTTGCCGGCCAGGCCGTTGTCGCGGATGTAGTCCGCGAGCTCGGTCCGTTCGTAGGTGAACGCCGCCCACGTGTCGTTGTCGTAGTTCACCCCGGAGAGCCCGGTGGTGTTCCACACGCTCGAGGAGACCCACACGATCAGCTGCGCGCCCGCCGCACGGGCGTCGAGCAGCGTGGTCTTGAACCACGCCTTCTGCGTGGCCCCGAGCATCGTCTTGCTGCTGGTGTCGGTCGCGCCATCAGCATCACGGTAGGAACGCAGGTCGGTCACGATGAACGCGACCCGCCCGATCATGTACCAGTGGTAGATCGCGTCGCTCACCGGCAGCGGATAGTGGGGCACGACCTGCCGGTAGGCCGACTGCGCGGCCGGTTTCGCGGTCGCCGAGCTGGCGGAGTTGTCGCCCCCGAAGTCGTGGTCGTCCCACACGTAGTCGACCGGCATGGTCTGGTGCAGCGCGACCCGGCGTGCCGAGCCGTGGACGGTGTTGTACGCGCTCTGGAAGCTGGCCGGGGTGTTGGTGGTGATGTCGGCGTAGTGCAGGTCGCCGGTGTAGGCGAACATCGCGAGGCTCTTGCTCGCGATGGAGTCGAACACGCGGTGGTTGCTCCCGTTCGCCGCGCACGAGGCGTGGCCCCAGGAGAACGACGCCGCGGCTCCCGCGGCTGGGAGAGTCGTGGCGTGCCCGACGGTCGCGGTGTCGAGGGTGCCGCCCAGTTCGAGACCGTAGGTGTACGCGGTGCTCGCGGCCAGGCCGGTGACGGTGAGCTTCACGTAGCCGTCACTGTCGGCGGTGACGGCGCTGCCGTAGCTGGGAGAGGTCAGGGTGCTTCCGGCCGCTACCGCGAGCCGGCAGCTGGCACCAGCCGCGGACACCTTCGCCGCGACCGTGAAGCCCGACGCGGTGGCCGCACCGGACCACAGCCACGTCGTCGTCGGGGCCGCCGGCGTCCCGACCGCGGCCCAGATGTTGGCGTGCTGGGTGGCGGTCAGCCCCGGCCCGATCCACGCCTCGTCCAGCGTGCCCGTGAAGGGGCTGGTCGTGGTACTCGGGTTGCGGCGGGCGAGGTACACGTCGGTGTTCGTCGGGGCCTGGAGTGAGCCCGTGGCCGACATCGTGGTGACCTCGGCGCCGTCGACGTACATCCGCAGCGTCGACCCGTCCCAGTCCAACGCCAGGAGGTGCCGGTTCCCGTCACGCAGCCCGGTGACCGTGGCCGACAGGATCCTGTTCCCGCCGGTGCGGACATAGACCCGCACGACGTCGCTGGCTGAGAGGTCCATCCCGAAGACCTGGCCGCTGGACCCAGAGTCGGTCCACCGCTGGATGAGGTACTGCAGGCCGGTGCTCGTGGTCTTGAAGATGACCCCGACCGACAGCGACGAGCGGCCGTTCAGCCACGACCCGTAGGGAACCAGGCCGTACGCCGTCGCATCACCCGGGAACGACACGGCGGTGTCGGCGTCGCCGTCGACCAGACCAGCCGCACCCAACGTGACCGCACCGGCATAGGACCCGGACCGACTGTTGCCCGAGGAGTCGGCCATCGTGGTGCCCGAGGACTCACCCAGCCGCGCCCACCAGTCCAACCCGAGACCGGCCAGCAAGGTCGAGAACGTGCTCACGACGCCGAGATCCCTCGTGTCCTCAGGCGGCGGTGATCGCCGCGATACCCGAGGCGGCCCACACGATCCCCGTCATCGCGACATCGGCCCCGGCACCCGCCGACAGGTCGGTCACGGTCAGGACCGGAGAGGTGGCCGAGGAACCGGTGTCGACGAACACCACGGCGTAGCAGGCACTGATCGACAGGCCCGTGACGTCGGCCGCGTCCAGCGTGACCGTGTTCGAGGCCGCGTCCACGCTCACCGTCACCGACGCCAGGGTGATCCCCCCAGCGGTGTACCCCGACCCGGCCGCCTCGTAGGCGCTGACGTCGTTGACGAAGTCGTGGGCGTCCTGCTCCAGCACGTAGTCGTCACCCAACAGCATCAGCTTCGGCGTGCCGAGCGCCACCACGGCGTCGAGCGCCTTCTTCAGGCCGTTGCAGTACCAGAGCGTCGGGGCAGCCATCAGGGTCTCCTAGAGGTAGGCGGGCAGGTAGGTGCCGGCGATCGAGCCGGCCGAGACCGTCAGCGTGTTCGTGCCAGGGATCAGAAGCAGCAGGTCGGCCTTTCCCCATCGCAGGCTCGAGGTTGTGTCTGCGCCGCCGGTCACGCGGGTCGCTCGACGAGCTGCGATGTCGACCGTCACGCCGCCGGCGGGGACCGTGCCGACGAAGCGGAAGCTGTGCCCCGTCATCGTGTTGGCGACTGCGGGGTTGCTCGTCCCGGCCGCGAGGGTCAGGGTGATTGCGCGGGTCGGAGTTGTCCCCACCACGGTGATGGGCCCGGCGCCGGCGATCGTCAAGGACGGTCCGAACAGGTTGCCCGCCGCGACGCGGAACTGGACCGCGAGACGGGCCAGCGTCGGTCCCTGCCGCTCGATGCCGACGGCGCCGTCGAGCCGTGCGAGCCCGGTGTGCTGCTGATTCCCTCCGGCATGCGCGACCCGTCTGGTCAGGGTGACCGCTCGCCGCGGCTTCGCCCACGCTCGGACTGCGTCGATGCGATCGTTCTGCTCGAGCTGGTTGCTGGAGTGGACCCACACGCTGACCGGCACGATGAGTGCCGCGACGGGTAGGTCGGAATCGGCTTCGCCGTCGATGCCGGCGTACGTAGCTCTGTCGCCCCGCGTGGTGGGCACGGTCCACGAGGCGGTGTATCCGTCCTGGGCGAGCGTGACCCCGGGTAGCGACTTCACGTCGACATCGTCGATGAGGATCGTGTCGTAGAGCGTCATGAGGCGGTGCCGTAGAGCAGGTCGTCGACATCGTCCTTCGGGACGCGGAGCACGGGCAGGTCGGCCAGGGCTCGGGACGTGCCACGGTGGATGGCCGACTCCATGTCCAGTGAGCTCATCCCGAGCTCATGGTTCGGGGTGACCGACGCCCCGCGAGGCAGGTTCAGGAGCTCCGGGCCACGCTCTCCGACCCATGACCAGCCGCCGCGCCAGTAGTCGGTGCCGTTGGCGAGGTAACCGATGTCGGGGAACAGGTCGGGGCTGGACCAGGACGCTCCGCCACCGGGGATGGGGATGCCGGCGATCTTGTCGGGGAGGCTGATCTTGATCTTGAAGTCCAGCTTGTTCCACAGGCTGATGACCGCGTTGAGGGCGGTCCTCAGCGCGCCGGTGATGCCGTCGAAGGCGCCGGAGGCTGCCTTTCCGATGCGGCGGGGCAGCTTCGTCACGAACCCGACCACGGCGTCTACGCCGCCGGATACTGCCGACTTGATCTGCTCCCAGTGGCTGATGATGATCCCGGGCAGGGTGTACTTCCTGAAGAAGCCGATGATGCCGTTGAAGGCACCGACGACGACGGTCTTGATCCGGTCGAACACCGCGACCGCGGCGTCGCGGACGGCGCCCCAGGCCCCGATGACGATGTCGCGGAACGTCTCGCTGTGCTTCCACGCCAGGACGATGCCGGCGACGAGTCCCGCGATCGCGATCACGACCAGGCCGATGGGGTTGGCCGACAGGGCGGCGTTGAGAACCCACTGCGCTGCGGCCCAGACCTTAGACGCGGTGGATGCGGCGATCGAGGCGGTGGTGCTCGCGACGGTGGCGATCGCGCCGCGTGTGGTGGCGGCGCCGGCGGCGGTCTCGGCGCCGGCGGCGGTGGTCGCGGCTGCTGCCTGCAGGCCGCGGGCGGCGATGAGCTGTGCGACGGGGCCGGCGATCTGCAGGACGGCCGGGCCGAACGCTGCGACCCCAGCGGCGAGCGCTGCGGTGGGGCCGGCG
>JASGFO010000290.1:0-4139 GCA_047605505.1 Gordonia sp. (in: high G+C Gram-positive bacteria)
CACCGGCGATCGGATCCGGGCTCAGCTCGGCCGTACCGGTGTCGATCGGGTGCACTCCCGGGACGGGCGCAGGGCGGGGTTTGGGCATCGCCGGGCCAGTCTAGTGGTGTGCGTGCGGTCAGCTGCCGTAGCGCTGCGAGAGCTTGCTGCGCACCGCACCGGAGGTGTGCGCGGCGTCGGGACCGGCGCCGATGCCGGTCGGCGCGGAGGCGAGGTCGGCGTCACCGTCGTCGAGGCGGCTGCCCGCCCGCTGCAGATCGGCGCGGAGGCGTTTGCGTCGTTGGGTGCGCGTCGGGCCCGCCGTCGACGCGGGCCTTGGTGTTGCGCCGTCTCCGGAACCGGATTCGGTTGCGGCCGAGGATGATTGGTCACCTGCCGCCGCCCGGCGACGCTGCCGGACCTCGGCGACGAGGAAATATCCGACACCGAGCGGGGCCATGATGCCGAACGCGAGCCACTGCAGACCATAGGAGAGGTACGGACCGGAATCGAGCTGGGGCAGCGGGATCTCGCCGAGCGCCCCGGGCTGCCCGGGCGAGAGCTGGAGGTAGAAGGGGTCCATCACGAGCCCGGTGGCGGTCGACAACTGCGCCGGGTCGATCGTGTAGAGCGTGCGCGCACCGTCGGAGATCCGTGCGCCGCGCCCGGGTGAGGTGCCCTCGGGCGCGCGGATGCGTGCGGTGATCGTCGACGTGCCGGCCGGTGCCGCCGGGATGGCCGGGGTGGTGTTCTGATCGGGCCGGACAAAGCCGCGGTCGACGGCCAGGATGCGATCGGAGCCGGCCACCCGGAACGGGGTGAGGACCTCGATCGCGGGGCGTTCGTCCACCGACCGCAGCCGCACGAGGGCCTGCGCGTCGGCGAGGAATGTCCCGGTCAGCGTGACCTCACGCCACTCGGCGTCGGGCCGGAAACCCGCACCCGCCGGGGCGAGCTCACCGAGGGGGACCGGTGCGGTCGCGACGGCGGACTTGATCAGGTCGTTACGGTGCGAGGTCGCCGAGTTCTTCCCGAGCTGCCACGGGGCGAGCACCGTGAAACAGGCGACCGCGAAAGCCGCGACCACCAGCACCAGGGCGATCCAGCCCGGCCGGACGACACTCCGCAGCGCACGCATGAATCCACGGTACCCAGTGAGTACCCTCTGGCAGAATGCGTGGGTTTCTCTGCCGGACATGCGGGCAGCGACTGTCGTTCGAAGACGGTCGCTGCCCGCAGTGCCGCAGTGCCCTCGGCTTCTGGTTGCCCACCCGCACGATCGAGGTCCTCGATGCCCGCGGGCGCGTCGACGTCGGCGGCCGAACGCTGCGACGGTGCGCCAACAGCATTGTTGCGCAGTGCAACTGGCTGGTCGACGAGCAGTGGGGATGGGCCGCGCTGTGCGCCTCATGCCAACTGACCCGGGTACGTCCCGGCGATCACGACCGGGTTGGTCTGGCCGCCTTCGGGCAGGTCGAGGCCACCAAACGCCGAATCCTCGTCGAGCTCGATCAACTCGGTCTGCCGCTGCGTGGGCGCACCGTCGATCCGGTCTCGGGTCTGGCGTTCGACCTGCTCTCGCGCACCGGTGGCCCGGTGACCACCGGTCACCTCGACGGGGTGATCACCCTTGACCTCTCCGAGGTCGACGCCACCCACCGCGAACGGGTCCGGGTCGCGCTCGCCGAACCCTACCGGACCGTCATCGGCCACTTCCGCCACGAACTCGGGCACTACTATCAGATGGTTCTTGTCGACCGTCGCGGCCGGACACCCGATCCTGCGCCGGCGCAACGGTTCCGGGAGCTCTTCGGCGATCCCGACGTTGACTATTCCGCGGCGCTCTACCGCCATTACGCGGTGGGTCCGCCGCTGGGGTGGCAGTCCCGCCACGTCAGCGCCTACGCGACCATGCATCCGGTCGAGGACTTCGCCGAGACCTTCGCCCACTACCTGCACCTGCGCGACACCGTCGACACCGCCGCCGCGCACGCGATGTCGCCGCCCGCGTTGGCGACGGCCGCCGCTGCGCCCGCGGGATTCGAACGCCTCATCCAGTGGTGGTTGCCGTTGACGTGGGCGCTCAACCAGTTCAACCGTTCGGGCGGCCGCCCCGCGCTCTACCCGTTCATCCTTGCCGACGAGGTCCTGGACAAGATGCGTTTCGTGCATGACCTCGTCGTCGGGGCGGGCCGCTCAGGCGAGTCGCCTGCGCACCCAGTCCAGTAGGCCCGGGATGGCTGCCTCGATCTGCGTTCGCGTCACCTCGAAATCGTTCGGGGTGCCGTAGTACGGATCGAGCAGGTCGAGATCGCCGTCGGCGCCGGGATCGAACGCGCGCAGCAACTGCACCGTGCCGCCGAGCCGTTTGCGTTCGAGTACCTTCTTGTGACCGGAGTCCGCCGCGACGAACAGGTCGGCCCCGATGTGTTCGGGGCCGAGCTGGGCCGCCACGTGGGCATCGCTGTAGCCGTGGGCCAGCAACTGGGTGCGGGCACGGTTGTCGGCGGGTTCGCCGACGTGCCAGCCGCCGATCCCGCAACTGGACACGACGACGCGGCCGGCGAGCCCGGCGTCGACGAGTGCCTTGGCGAAGATGTTCTGGGCCATCGGCGACCGGCAGATGTTGCCGGTGCACACGAAACAGATGTGAAGTGGGTCAGACACCGAGTACCTCGCGCAGATCTGCAGGGGATTCAACGCTCCATCGCGCAGCGTCGGACTCCCCGGGCAGGGCATAGCCCCAGGCGACGTGGATCGTCGGGATGCCGAACCGGCCGGCACCGGAGACATCGTGCGATCGGTCGCCGATCATCACCGCCGGAACATCGGGTCGGTGTGTGCCCGGGTCGATTGTCGCGCCCAATTGTGCCAGGGCATGCGCGATCACGTCGGATTTGTGGCGACGTGTGCTGTCATCGCTGGCGCCCGCGATCACGCGGAAATACCCGTCCAGGCCGAAGTGGGCCAGAATCCGGGCGGCGGTGTTCTCGTTCTTCGACGTCGCGATGGCCAGGGTGCGCCCGCCCGCGGCGAGATCGCCGAGCACCGCGGCCATCCCGTCGAACACCGCGTTCTCCAGCCATCCCACCTCGGTGTAGCGGGCCCGGTAGGCGGCCATCGCCGCGTCGGCGGTGGCCGGATCGAGGCCGAGGCCGAGCAGGGTGTCGATCATCGGCGGTCCCGCCACCCCGGCGATCACCGCATCCGGTGCGGGCGGCGCTCCGACCGCGTCGAGGGCATATCGGAAGCTGTTGGCGATGCCGGTGAAACTGTCGGTCACGGTGCCGTCGAGGTCCACGAGCAGGATCGTCGACGGATCGGCGGGATCGGCGTACGCGGTCACGCGGTCAATCGTAGGGGGGCGGCCCCCAGTAGGCTCGGTGCCCATGAACCCAGGCCCGACCGTGGTGAGCGCCACCGAACCGACGGGCACCGCCCCGATCACCGTCGGCGACGTCGTCGCGGTCCTCGACCGGGCGTACCCGCCGCGGCTCGCCGAGAGCTGGGACGCGGTCGGGCTCGTCTGCGGGGATCCCGACGAGCCCGCCCGCCGGGTCCTGGTGTGCGTCGACGTGACCGACGCCGTCGTCGACGCCGCGTGTGCGGGCGGCTACGGCCTCGTCGTCGCACATCATCCGCTGCTCCTGCGCGGCGTGGAATCGGTGGCCGCGCACACCCCGAAGGGGCGGATCGTGCACCGGCTCATCCGCGCGGGGGTGGCGCTGTTCACCGCGCACACCAACGCCGACCGGGCCCGCCCCGGGGTCTCCGACGCGCTCGCCGACGTCCTGGGGGTCAGCGCCACCCGGCCCATCGTGCCTGCGCCGCCGCCGGCGCTGGACAAATGGGTCGTGATGGTGCCCGAGGGCACTGCCGAGCAGGTCAGCGAGGCGATGTTCGCCGCGGGCGCCGGGGCGATCGGCGACTACCGCGACTGCGCCTGGTCGGTGGTCGGAATGGGCCAGTTCGAGCCATTGCCTGCGGCCACCCCGGCGATCGGGGCGATCGGCCGCCGCGAACGCGTCGCCGAGGCCCGGGTGGAGATGGTCGCCGCGCGGGGGCTGCGCGCGGCCGTCGGAGCCGCGCTGCGCGGCGCCCATCCCTACGAGGAACCGGCCTTCGACGTGCTCGAGCTCGCCGCGGTGCCCACCGAGGGG
>JASGFO010000291.1:0-4035 GCA_047605505.1 Gordonia sp. (in: high G+C Gram-positive bacteria)
CGGCCGGAACGACGATCGTCGGCGGCGCCGGCGGCTCGACGAAGACCGCAGGCGGCTGCGGCTGCAGGAACAGCGGTCCGGCCTCGACGGGTTCGGGAACCGGAACGGGTTCGGGGATCACCGGCTCGGCGGCCGAGAACAGGACCGGGGCCACCGCAGGCGCCGGAGGTCCGGCCTCGGGCGTCGGCTCGGGCACCGGGACGGGTTCGGGACGTGGCGGTGTGACGGGCTCCGCGGCCGCCGTGGGTTCACCGACGGCCGGCACCGATGCCGCTGACTCGGGCATATCCGGCAGGGTCTGGCCGCGGACGCGTCCGGCGACCGCAACGGCGGTTTCCCGGTCGATGCTGGATTGGGGGCTGCGCGTGTGCCAGCCCAGTTCCGCGAGATGAGTGAGCACCTGGCGACTGGTCAGCCCGAGGATGCGGGCCAAGGCGTGCACACGGAGCTTGCTGGGGAATTCGTCGGCCGGGCCTGACGCCGCGTTCGCGTCAGCCGGCGACCCGTTGTCGGTCACTCGTGTCTCCTCGAACCCCCGGGCGCGTCGTGCGATGCGGCCACGCGGGGGTCTGTCTGTGTCCCGGCCTCCTGGCCGGTGTTGTATGGTCTGCGCGCCGCCGCGATCCGGGAGGACCCGAGGGCACTCTTGCTGGTCGATGTGTCGCGGTCTGCTCTGACGCCGTCGGGGCCGGTACGTCATGGGTGATCGGTCACCGGTGGCGATCGACCTCGACAGGGAGAAGGGCCGACCGGCATCACTGTCAGCGCCGGTCAGACGGATATCCCGCAACATCATCGGTGCCATCGCGGGCAAAGCGTGCCCGCGATAACCGCCCCAGTATCCCACACGATCGGCCGCCGCCTCACACCGTGTGGGACTCCGGCGCTCGCCGCGGTGCGGACCGGGACCAGAAACCACGCAGCCGCCCGGCCCGCGGGTACGGACGGACGGCTGTGGCGGAGGGCGGGATCGAGATCAGGAGTCGAGTTCGGGGAACCAGATGGCGATCTCACGTTCGGCGGATTCCGGCGAGTCCGATCCGTGGACGAGGTTGTTCTGGGTGCTCAGCGCCAGGTCGCCGCGAATGGTGCCGGGCACGGCCTTTTCCACGGGGTCCGTGCCGCCGGCGATCTGCCGCCAGGCCGCCACCGCGCGGGGGCCTTCGACGACGGCCGCGACCAGCGGTCCCGAGGTGATGAATGCAAGTAGCGCCGGGAAGAAGGGCTTGCCCTCGTGTTCGGCGTAGTGGGCGCGGGCGAGGTCGTCGCCGATGGTCTTGAGCTCGAGCGCCACCAGGTTCAACCCCTTGCGTTCGACGCGGCCGAGGATTTCGCCGACGAGCGAGCGGGCAACGCCGTCGGGCTTGATCAGTACCAGAGTCCGTTCTGTCACGACCACACCTTAGCCGCGGCCGGCCGAGCCGGTCGCACTCCCCATCACTTCGCCGCCGGGCACCCGCTCGCGGCCGCGTCACCGACGTCGCCGCCGATCACGGGCAGTACGGCCCCGCGATCGGGTAGATCCCGTAGTTGAACAGCCCACCCGACTCCGGTGTCGGGTCGATGATGATCTGGACACAGCCACGAGGGTCGGTCAGCGCCGCCCGCAGCGCGCGGTCGAACTGCGCGGCGAGCGCGGTGTTCGCCGGGGCATACGGCGGCGGCACCGGCAGTCCGGCGAGGGTACGCGGGACGCCGTCCCGCTTCATCGCCACGGTCGCCGAATGCGTGGCGATGTACCCGAACGCACCGTCCGGGACGAGCATCGGCACTCCCGGCGTCGGGAGTTCCTCGGTGGCGGCGGGCGGGGTCGCCGACCGGGGTGCCGACGGCGTCGGCGTCGCGGGACCGGGGGCCGCAACCGCCGGACCGGCGACCGCACCTGTCCCCAACACCGCCGCAAGCACGCCGACTGCGATCAGTGTGGATCGGTACACCGATCGAGAGGTGGGACGGAGGTCACGGCGGTCACGCAAGGTCACGGTTTCCTTCGAGGTCGAGGTCGAGGTCGAGGCCGATGGAGAAGGTGGGCGATGGCGAAGTTGGGTCAGTCTCACAGAGCCGCACCATGCGAGTCCAGGGGGCTTGGTCACAATCAGGCACCGAAAGTTCGACGTAGCGAAGTCCCGTCGGTCCTACCCGATCGGTTCCTGCCCCGCCAGGCGGCCTTCCCGCATGCGCAGGGCGACGTCGGCCCGGATGTAGCGGATGTAGAGCCAGACGAGCAGGAAGATCACCCCGATCACGGCGATCGACCAGTGGAACAGCCCACCGATGATCACGAGTACCTGGAGACCCAAGTCGATCTCGAGGGCCCGGGGGCGCCCCTGCATCCCGCAGGCGAAGATCATCAGGAGGGCGACGGCACCCAGGTAGATCCCGGACACCCAGCTCAGGCCGGGTCCGATCTGCGCCACGATCGGGAAGGTCAGGATCATCACGATGACCTCAAGCACCAGCGTGCCCGCCATCACCCCGCGCAGACCCCGCCACGGGTCGGTGGCCGGGGCGGTGAATCCGGGATGTTCGCTCATGACGGGTCCTTACCGAACAAGGTACGCCCGGCCCCGGCGGTGACGACCGATCCGGTGATGATGACGCCGGCGCCGGACACCGGTTCACCGTCGGATTCCTCGGCGAGCCCGATCGCGGTGGTCACGGCGTCGGGCAGGAACGGTTCGACGATGACGCGGTCCTCGCCGAACACCTCGCGCGCGATCTCGGCCAGGGCCTCGGTGTCGAGGGCGCGCGGTGACCCGTTGTTGGTGATGACGACCTGGTCGAGGACGGGTTCGAGCGCGGCGAGGACACCGTCGGCGTCCTTGTCGCCGAGCACGCCGATCACCCCGACGAGCCGCCGGAAATCGAATTCGGAGGTCAGCGCCCGCGCGAGCGCCTCGGCGCCGTGCGGGTTGTGGGCGGCGTCGACGAACACCGTCGGCGCCGACCGGACGCGCTCGAGCCGTCCCGGACTGGTGACCGCGGCGAACCCCGCACGCACCGCGTCGATGTCGAGCCTGCGGTCGGGGCCGGCGCCGAAGAAGGCCTCGACCGCGGCGAGCGCGAGGGCGGCATTGGCCGCCTGATGTTCGCCGTGCAGCGGCAGGAAGATCTCGTCGTAGACACCGCCGAGACCTTGAATCCGCAACAGTTGCCCGCCCACCGCGGTCACCGCGTCGAGGACGGCGAACTCCGAGTTCTGGCGCGCGACGATCGTGCCCTTCTCGACGGTCTCGCGCAGCAGGACGTCCATCACCTCGGGGGCCTGCGGCGCGATCACCGTGACCGGGTCGGTGGCCACGAGATCGTCCTTGCCCCGCTTGATGATCCCGGCCTTCTCCCCCGCGATCGCCGCGAGCGAGTCGCCGAGGTAGTCGGCGTGGTCCAGGGCGATCGGGGTGATCGCCGCGACGGTGGCGTCGATGACGTTGGTGGCGTCCCAGCGGCCGCCCATCCCGGTCTCGACGACGGCGATGTCCACCGGCGCCTGCGCGAAGTGGGCGTAGGCGATCGCGGTCAGCACCTCGAACTTGCTCATGCGTGGTCCACCCGCGGCCGTCGACGAGTCGTCGACCATCGTGATGTACGGCTCAAGGTCGCGGTAGGTGTCGATGTAGTCGCGTGCCGAGATCGGCCGGCCGTCGACGGCGATGCGTTCGGTCACCCGCTGCAGGTGCGGGCTGGTGATCCGCCCGGTGCGCCGGTGCAGCGCCACGAGCAGCGCGTCGACCATCCGGGTCACCGACGTCTTGCCGTTGGTTCCGGCGATGTGGATCGCCGGGTACGCCTGCTGCGGCGATCCGAGCAGGTCCATCAGGGCGGCGATCCGCGTGAGCGACGGCTCGATCTTGGTCTCGGGCCAGCGGGTGTCGAGTTCGGCCTCGACCTCGGCGAGTTCGGCGAGGTCCGATGCCGTGTCGGCGACGGCCACGGGGTCATCGCCGTCGTCACCGGTCTCCTCGTCGTCGCTGAGCAGCGACGACAACGCCATCGGATCCGGTTCCACCTCCCCGGACTCGAAGCCGGCGACGTCGG
>JASGFO010000292.1:0-4034 GCA_047605505.1 Gordonia sp. (in: high G+C Gram-positive bacteria)
AGACCGCTGCCATCGGCACCGTCAGCGGCACGGTCCGGTTCGCCGACTTCTCCGACCCCGCCCGGCCGCGGGTCGTCGGATCGATCGCCGCGCAGCCGGTCCTCAACGAGACCGTCGACTACAGCGAACGCTCCCACCTCGCCGTGACCGGCGCGACCGATCTCCATCGCCTCACCGTCATCGACGCCGCCGACCTCACCGCCCCGCGGGTGGTCGCCACCGTCGCCCTAGACGGCGGGATCTGGTGGGCCACACTGAGTCCAGACGGCCGGGCGGTCGCTGTCGCGACCACCACCGGTGCCGTGCACCTGATCGACCTGAGCAACCCGGCCGCCCCGCGCCGCTACCCCGACCCGATCACCTTCGAGGGCGCATCCCTCGCGGTCCGGTTCAACGAGGCCGGTGACCGGCTGGTCGCGACCTCCGAGGAACGCCGGGTCGTCGTCGCCGACATCTCCGATCCGGCCCACCCGCATCGGATCGCGGCCCTCGCCGGCCCGGCGGGCCAGCTCTACAGCGCCGCGTTCTCGCCGGACGCGCGCCGCGTCATCGCCGGCGGCAGCAATGCCGAGATCTGGGTGTGGGACCTCGCGGACCCCGATGAGCCGCTGATCGTCTTGCGCTCCTTCCCTGGGCGGGTGTACGACGTGCGCTTCCTCGCCGCCGACCGCATCATCGCCGCGGGCCTGGGCGGCGTCGTCCAGCAGTGGGGCATCGGCGCCGACGCGCTGGTCGCGTCGGTCTGCGAGCGCCCCGGCGACCAGATCACCGCTGACGAATGGGCGCTGTACGTCCAGGGCCTGTCCTATCGGCCGCCGTGCGGCTGACGCCGCGGCGGAACCGGCCACCGGTCCGTCGGCTCACTACACTGTCCGGCGATGCACCTCGACCGATCGATGACCACCGCTGAGCTGCCGCCGGTGGCCGAGCTGCTCGCGAGCGCGCGAGTGGTCCGGTTACCGATGCGCACGCGGTTTCGCGGCATCACCGTGCGCGAGGTGATGGTCTTCGCCGGGCCGGCCGGCTGGGGCGAGTTCGCGCCGTTCCCCGAATACGACGACGCGGAGGCCGCCGCCTGGTTGGCCGCCGGTATCGAGGCCGCCTATCTGGGCCCACCACCGGCGCGCCGGGACGTCGTCGGCGTCAACGCGACCGTGCCCGCCGTGCCCGCCGATGCGGTGGCGGGCGTCCTCGCGCGGTACCCGGGTGCGACGACGGCCAAGGTCAAGGTCGCCGAACCGGGCCAGACCCTCGCCGACGACGTCGAGCGCGTCGCCGCCGTGCGGGAACTGGTTCCTCGCGTCCGCATCGATGCGAACGGGAAATGGACGCCCGCACAGGCGATCACCGCGCTCCGGGCGATCGGCGAGCTGGAGTATGCGGAGCAGCCGTGTGCCACCGTCGCCGAGCTTGCGGCCGTCCGCCGCGCCGTCGACGTGCTCATCGCCGCCGACGAGTCGATCCGCAAGGCCGCCGATCCGTTGCGGGTGGTGGCCGCCGACGCCGCCGATGTCGCGGTGCTCAAGGTCGCCCCACTCGGCGGGATGCGCGCGGTGCTGCGCCTGGCCGAGGTGATCGGCCTGCCGGTGGTGATCTCGAGCGCCCTCGACTCGGCGGTCGGGATGGCCGCGGGCGTCGCGGCCGCCGCGGCCCTGCCGCGCCTCGACCTGGCCTGCGGCCTCGGTACCGGCTCGCTGCTGGCCGCCGACGTCGCCGAGCCATTTCTGCCGGTGGCCGGGACACTGCGGCCGCGCTGGTTCACCCCCGACGACGCCCTGCCGCAGTCGGTGCCGGTGGCCGCCGGCGCCGACCGGTGCCGGTGGTGGTGCGAGCGGTTGACCCGGTGTCATGCGGTGCTCGCCGCCGAAGGGTGAATCCCACGCTGTTGATACATCTGACGCGATTTGTTTCAACCGTGCTAGTGTGGCGTAGCTCACGTCGATGGTTGATCGCTTCGAGGAGGCATCATGGCGGCAATCCTGGCCGAGGCACCCGCGGGCAGCTCGTTGCGGGCGGTGCCCTGCTCGGGCCGCGCCGGTATCCGGGAGGTGCTGGCGATGCGCCGCGATCCCTTCGCCTACAGCGACCGGATGCGGGCCGATCTCGGGGAGGTCTACGGGCTCAACGCCTTCGGGATTCGGTTGGTCACCGCACACGGCCCCGACGCCGCGTCGGAGATCCTGATGAACAAGAATCGCGCCTTTGCCAACGGGCCCGCGTGGACCTATTTCATCGGCCCGTTCTTCAACCGCGGCGTGATGCTGCTCGACTTCGACGAGCACCGCCATCACCGGCATATCCTGCAACAGGCGTTCACCCCGGCCGCGTTGACGGGCTACCTGGCCGCGATGCAGCCGCGGATCGCCGACCGGATGCGTCGCTTCCCGACCGGCCAGGTCCGGCTGTTCGCCGAGTTCAAGGCCCTGACCCTGGACGTGGCGCTTGAGGTGTTCCTCGGCGTCGAGCTGCCGCCGGAGCGGGCGGCCGCGCTCAACGCCGCATTCATCGAGACCGTGCGCGCCGGGGTGGCGCTGATCCGCCGACCCGTCCCCGGCGGCCGGTGGTGGAAGGGCCTGCGGTCCCGGGCGATCCTGGAGGAGTTCTTCGCCGAGAACATCCCGGCGAAACGCGCCCACCAGACCTCTGACCTCTTCTCCGTGCTGTGTCATGCCGAGGGTGATGACGGGCAACGATTCACCGACGACGACGTGATCAACCACATGATCTTCGTGCTGATGGCCGCCCACGACACCTCGACGATCACGCTGACCCAGATGGCCTACCGGATGGCGTGCCATCCGCAGTGGCAGGAGGCGGCCCGCGACCAGTCACTGCGGCTCGGTGATGCCCTGTCCTACGACGATCTCGCCGGGCTCGACGTGGCCGACCGCGTGCTCAAGGAGTCGCTGCGCCTGTGCCCGCCGGTCCCGGCGCAGCCGCGGATGGCGATCGCCGACACCGCGGTCGGCGGGTACTTCATCCCCCAGGGCACGATGGTGACGGTCCCGCAGCTGGCCAATCACCGGCGCACCGATCTCTACCGGGATCCCGACATCTTCGATCCCGACCGTTTCGGGCCCGGGCGAGCCGAGGACAAGGCCCACCGGATGGCGTGGATTCCGTTCGGGGCGGGCGTCCACAAGTGCATCGGGCTGTACTTTGGCCAGATGGAGATCAAGGCGGTCCTGCATCACCTGCTGCGCGGATATTCGTGGTCGGTGGCACCCGGCTACGAGATGCCGATGGACTACAGCGCCTTGCCCGTCCCCCGGGACAAGCTGCCGGTCACCGTCGTCTCCCGGGGCGGCGCGCGGCCGGCCGGGCGGCGATAGCCGATGGTCCCGAAGGCCGCGACCCGACGTACCCGTAAGGTGCGCAACACCGCGACCCCGGAGGACCAGTACGCCGCGATCCTCGCGGCCGCCACCACCGAGTTCACCGACGTCGGGATCCGGCGCGCCAACATCGACGAGGTGGCCCGCCGCGCGGGCGTCTCCCGCAGTACCCTGTACCGGCGTTTCCCCAACAAGCAGGCGTTGCTGATGGCGGTGGCCGAGCAGCACTACGAGGTCGGGATGCGGCGGCTGGCGGCCGCCGCGCGTGGCCTCGATCCCCAGGGTGCGGTGGTGGCGGCCCTCGTCGAAGGTGCGGCGATGCTCAGCTCCGAGCCGCTGCTGCGGTATCTGGTACTCGCCAACGACGAGATGAAGCAGATCACGGGTGCGGTGACCACACTCTTCATCGACCTGGCGACCGAGCGAGTCGCGCAGACGCTGCGCGAGGCGGGCGCCGCCATGCCCCGACAAGATCTGTTCGAGGCCGTCGAGATCCATGTGCGCCTGGTCATCTCGTTTCTCGAGACACCGCCGTCGGATCCCGAGCGGGCGGCCCCCGACCGCGTCGGTGCATGGGCGGCGAAATTCCTGGCGCCGATGATCTGGTGACCGGGCCCGGTGAGAGAAATGGTGCGGTTCGCACCGGGATACGGAGCGAAACCCACCGCGATGGGGGATGATGCAGAAGCGAAGTTATCG
>JASGFO010000293.1:0-4020 GCA_047605505.1 Gordonia sp. (in: high G+C Gram-positive bacteria)
GACGGAGTCCGCGCAGACAAGCAGGGCGGAGCCGGCCCCGCGATGCAGGAGGAGGAGCGCAACTGCCCCCACCAAGCGCGAACACATCGCATCAGAGCTACGAGGGCAGTTGCGAACCGACGACGAAGAGCGGGGTATCAAGGCGCAGCCCCCGCACGGACGAAGTCCGCGCAAACAAGCAGGGCGGAGCCGGCCCCGCGATGCAGGAGAAGGAGCGCAACTGCCCCCACCAAGCGCGAACACATCGCATCAGAGATGCGAGGGCAGTTGCGAACCGACGACGAAGAGCGGGGTATCAAGGCGCAGCCCCCGCACGGACGAAGTCCGCGCAAACAAGCAGGGCGGAGCCGGCCCCGCGATGCAGGAGAAGGAGCGCAACTGCCCCCACCAAGCGCGAACACATCGCATCAGAGATGCGAGGGCAGTTGCGAACCGACGACGACGAGCGGGGAATCAAGGCGCAGCCCCCGCACGGACGAAGTCCGCGCAGAAAACTCAGCGCAGAAAACTCAGCGCGGATGGATGCGCGGGGGCATCGGCAGCCCGCAGCGCTGGATCTCGTACTCGGGGTTGCGGTCGATCCGGTAGTCGGTGAAGGTGAACGACTGTCGCAGGTTGGTCTTGAAACGCTGCCACGTCCACGGGGCCTCGAATGACCCGAACCGCGCCACCGTCTCCGGGCAGCGGAGGGCCACCTGTGCCTGCCGCACCATGTCCTCGTCGAGGTATCCGGGCAGCACCGGGCGGCGCGGGAAGGCCCCGGACTCGGCGACCACCCACTCCGATTCGAGCACCTTGTCGTGGCCGATGCGCCCGTCGACGAGTCGCTCGGTGTGCGCCGCGAGCGGATAGGCCAGGCCCATCTGGTCGACGACGCGCACATCCAGCGGCGCATTCATGCTGGTCATACCGAGATTGAGGAAGTAGACGGTGAGGTGACGCCGGTGCTGTGGTGCGTTCCCGGCCATCTGGGCGACGTACCACTCGTCGTAGTTCGGCGAGGCCAGCAGGAGACCGCCGCGCTGGTGGTATTTCTCGATGTCTTCGACCATGGCCCGCATTCGCGGGTAATCGAGGTAGTCCGCGGCGGTCACCGGATTCTCGTTACCCATGTTGGTGACGTAGAAGCGCCGCTCGTCGACGATGCCGCTGCGGCCGATCTCGATGCCCGCGTTGGGGAGGACCTTCTCGTGGGCGTTGACCCCCCACACGATCGTGGTGATCCAGGCACCGGCGAGGACGAGTGTGCCTGCGGCCTGCGCCCAGGCCCGACGCGCTCCCGGCCGGGCGGTCTGCGCGGTCTCGTCGCGGCCGCGGCGCACCGCTGCCGCCAGGCTGCGGCCGGGGATCGTCAACGGGATCACCATGACCGGCAGCAGGAGGATGAACAGCGGGGTCAGCAGGACCCGGCCGTGCATGAAGTCGCCGCCCTGGCGCAGCCAGTAGACGCCGACGATCAGGCCCGCCACGGTGACCGCGATCGTCACGGTCGTGGGTGTCTGCAACCGCGCTGATGCCCGGGCGAGGCGTGCGCGCGGCGAGACCGGGGCGTCGTCGGCCGGTGACGACGACCGCCGTGACCAGGCGCTGCCACCGAGCCAGATCGCGACGACGAGGGCCAGGATCACCGGCAGCAACAGCGTGTAGGGGCCGAAGAGATTGCCCAGATAGGCGAAGCCCTGCTCCCATTTGGATCCGCTGGCGTCCTTGGCGACCGCCGGGTTCGGCACCAGCAGCGCGTAATAGCCCATCCGGAAGATCTGGTAGCCCACGGGTAACGTGGCCGCGACCACGACGATGCCGGCCCGCATCCACCAGGTCAGCGGCGCCAGGACGAGCAACGCCAACGCGATGCCGCCGACGACGGCGAACTCGGGCCGGATGAGGGGCGCCAGGCCCGCCCAGAACGCCAGGAACAGGGTCGCCGCCGAGCCCGCCCGGGTGCGCTGGTCGCCGTGCGGCCGCCGACCCCAGGCGAGGAGCAGACACCACAGGACCGCGGCCCAGAAGAGGCACAGCCCGTTCTCGAGGCCGCTGGTGGCGAAGTCACGGGCCGGTGGCAGCGCGATGTAGACGATCGCACCGAGTGGGGCGAGCACGGTGAAGCCGTCGCCGGTCAGCCCACCCAGGCGGGTGTGCAGCAGGCGTGCGGTGCCGTACATGGCGATCGGGATGGCCGCGACCGAGCAGATCAGCGCCACCCACAGGGCGACGTACTCGAGCTGGCCGTCGGTGACCCAGGCCCAGAACCACAGCAGGTAGGTCCACGCGGTCGACGTATTGGCCTCGACCCGCTCGCCCGCGTTGAACACCGGGCCGTTGCCCGCGAACAGATTGCGCAGGGTGCGCAGCACGATCAGGCCGTCGTCGGCGACCCAGCGCCGCTGCCAGGCGCCGATCGCGAAGAACGTGGTGACCAGCACCGCCCCGATGACGAAACTGATGCCCGCGACCAGCCCCCGTGGGCTCCACCGGCGCTGCGACGGACGCTCCTCGTCGCGGGGGTTCTCGTCGCGCCGCCCGCCCCGCACCCGCCGGGCCTGCCGCAACCGGTCGAGCCAGCCGGCCAGCGGCCCGCTCGCCCGGCCCGGCCCGGCCCGCCGCGTCAGTTCGTCGGCGATGATGTCGTCGAGCAGGTCGGGGCCGGCGGCCGGTCGGCGTCGTTCCGGCCCCGGGTCAACCTGCTGCATAGACCGCGACACCCACGCATACTATCCAGGCGATGGCAAGAAGCTGCAGCACCCGGTCGGCGAGGGCGATCTCCTCCGGCTCGCCTGCCGCACCGCCGTCGACGTCGACGGCGTACCGCAGGATCGCGACGGTGAACGGGACGAGCGAGATCGCGTAGAAGACGTTGTCGTCGTGGATGGTGTCGTCGAGCGCCCACAGCCCGTAGCAGAGCACGACCGACGTGGCCGAGAGCGTCCACACGAACCGCAGATAGGTGGTCGTGTAGTACTGCAACGACTTGCGGATCTTGGCACCGGTCCGCTCGGCCAGCTGCAGCTCGGCGTAGCGCTTGCCCGCCGCCATGAACAGCGAGCCGAACGCCATCACCAGCAGGAACCACCGCGACAGCCCGTTGGGCAGTTCCGCGGCGACCCCACCGGCGATCGCGCGGAGCAGAAAGCCCGACGAGACGATGCAGATGTCGACGACGGCCTGGTGTTTGAGCCCGAAACAGTAGCCGAGCTGGATGGCGAGATAGACGGCGATGGTGACCGCGGTCTCCCAGTTGGCGAGGAATGCCACCGCGATCGAACCCGCGGCAAGCACCACGGCGAGCACGAAGGCGAGGTTGACCGGAACCACACCGGCCGCGATCGGCCGGAACCGCTTGGTGGGGTGATTACGGTCCGCCTCGACGTCGAGCGCGTCGTTGATCAGATAGATCGACGACGCCACCAGGCAGAAGGCGACAAAGGCGATGGCCACCCGCGCCATCGATGCGCCGTCGCGCAGCACCTCGGTGCCCGCGGCCAGCGGCGCCGCCAGCACCAGGACGTTTTTCACCCATTGACGGGGGCGAACGGCCTTGATCAGCCCGGTCGCCAGATTCTTGGGCGGTCCGGCGGTGCCGTGCTCGATCGGCTCCTCGCTCATTGCTTCTCCCTGTTCCCGAACGGAGCCAATCCCCCGTCGCGTCGCTCGCCCGGAGCCAATCCCCCGTCGCGTCGCTCGCCCGGAGACAATCCCCCGCCGCCTCGCTTGCCCACTGCGATCACCGCCGCGGCACTCGCCGCGCCGATCGCGGCGCCGGCGGCGACATCACTCGGATAGTGCACGCCGAGAACGAGTCGCGAGGTGAGCATAGGCGGCACCAGAAGAGCCGGAAGCAGGGAGGGCGGCAATCCTGCGGCGCGGCCGATCAGGATGGCGGCCGCCGTCGTCGACGTGGCGTGGCTCGACGGGAAGCTGAGCTTGCTCGGCGTCGAGACGCCGACCACGATGCGCGGATCGCTGGGCCGGCGGCGCCGCACGATCCGCTTGATGACCACCGACGCCGCATGGGCGCCGAAG
>JASGFO010000294.1:0-3977 GCA_047605505.1 Gordonia sp. (in: high G+C Gram-positive bacteria)
AGCTCGCCCGGCTCACACTGACCGACGACCTGACGGGACTGCCGAATATCCGGGCCTTCCGGCAGGTACTGGCCACGTGGCTGGCCGCACCTGGCGACCACCCGATCGTGCTCGCGATACTCGATATCGACGAGTTCAAGGCGCACAACGACCGATGGGGGCATCCGGAGGGCGATCGCTGCCTGGCCCGGGTGGGGGCGTGGCTGCAGGCGTCGACCGATCCGGCACACGAGCTCGTCGCGCGGATGGCCGGTGACGAGTTCCTGCTGCTCTGGCATGGGATGAGTGCCGCCGACGCACGCGTCCGCGCGGAGGAACTGCGGCGCGGACTCGGCCGGTTGGAGGTATTGCCGGCCGCACCGCAGGTGCGGATCACGGCGTCGGTGGGGATTGCCGAGACGGACCGGGCGCTCGTCGCCGACGGCGATGTGTCGGCCCTGTTCGAACGCGCGGACCGGGCGCTCTACACCGCCAAGCGTGCGGGCCGCGACCGGCTGGCCGGGCAGTGGCGCGGTGCCGCGGCCGGGCCCGCCGATGGCAACCTCGCCCGGTTCGCGGAGACCCCGGCTGATCCGGCCGCGGGCCCCCGACGGTTCACGAGGGCCGAGGAGGCCGCGTTCCGGAACCACTCCGTGTGGACCGGGCGGCCCGCGCGGCGGTTCATCCTCGACTGCGTGGTCGCGTTCTGCGTCTTCGTCCTGATCGCACAGAGCACGTTCCTGAACGTTCCCGCCGACATCGTCGAGGCCAACCTGATCACGGTCCTCGGCGGGCTGTTGCCCGCCACGGTGCTGTCCTATGCGGCGAACGTGCTGCAGTCGTGGTGGCGGTGGGCGGTCGGGGTGCACATCGGGTGTTCGGTGGCGATGATCGGGGCGCTGCTCGCCGAGGAGGTGGTGATGGCGTCGAATGCCCGCGGCATCATCCCGTTCCTGTTCGTCGTGGCGGTGGTGCTGAACCTCTGCGTCAGCCAGATTCGATGGGGGATCCTTGCGGTGCTCATCCCGGTGCTGTTGGTGGCGATCACCGCGGTCCGACTCTCGTTGCATCACCTCGACGTGCATCTGGTCTACGAGCTGTTGATCCTCTGGCTGGTGGCATTGGCGGCCATGACGTTCAGTCTGCGCACCGAGCAGGTCGCCCGGCGACGCTGGGCATCGTCGATGGAGTTGGCGCGGCTGTCCCGGATCGACCCGACGACGCAGCTGCCGAATCGGCGCTGGTTCGACGCCGAGCTGTCGGCGGCGGTCCGGTCGGCCGACGGATCGGTCCGGGCGCTGATGCTCATCGACATCGACCTCTTCAAGCGCTACAACGACGAGTTCGGCCACCTCGCCGGCGACGACTGCCTGCGCCGGGTGGGTGGTGTGCTCAAGCAACTGCCCGAGGTCGCCGGGTGCTGCGCCGCCCGCATCGGCGGCGAGGAGTTCGGGGTGGTCCTGACCGGCCCCGATCGGCCGGATCTGGTTGCCCGGGCGCAGGCGATCGTCGACGATGTGCGGTGCCTCTGGATTCCGGCGCCCGACGGACGGGTGGTGACGGTCTCCGCGGGTCTCGCGTTCCTGACCGGTGCCGGGGTGCGGGAGACCATGGTCGCGGCCGATCGCGCGCTGTACGCGGCCAAGCGTGCGGGCCGCGACCGGCTCGTCGTCGACACCGAGGTGACGACGACGCCTGCGCCGTGGGCCGTGGTGGGCGGTGCCGGGGGGCTTGGGCCGGCTCAGACCGCGTAGCGCCTCACCGCCAGCCCAATGCCGGGGCGACGTGGGTCAGGATCGACTCAATCACGTGGGCGTTGTAGTCGACGCCGAGCTGGTTGGGCACCGTCAGCAGTAGCGTGTCGGCGGCGGCGATCGCCTCGTCCGCCTGGAGTTGTTCGATGAGCTTGTCGGGTTCCTCGGCGTAGCTGCGGCCGAATCGTGCGATGCCGCCGTCGAGGTGACCGACCTGATCGCTGCTGTGCCGGTCTCGCCCGAAGTAGGCGCGGTCGGTGTCAGTGGTGAGCGCGAAGATGCTGCGGCTCACCGAAACCCGTGGTTCTCGCGCGTGGCCCGCGGCCTTCCACGCGTCGCGGAACCGCTGGATCTGCTCGGCCTGCAACTCGTGGAACGGCACCCCGGTGTCCTCGGTGAGCAGTGTCGACGACATCAGGTTCAGACCCTGCTCGGCGGTCCACTCGGCGGTCGCGCGGGAACCGGCTCCCCACCAGATCCGCTCCCGCAGACCCGGTGACTGTGGCTCGATGCCCAAGGGGCCGGGTGGATTCGGGAACATGGGCCGGGGATTGGGCTCGGCGAAGCGGGCGCCGTCGATCGCCTGGAGAAAGACGCTCGCGTGTGCCCGCGCCATGTCGGCGTCGGACTCGCCGTCGGCCGGGACGTACCCGAAGTACTTGTAGCCCTCGATCACCTGCTCGGGCGATCCCCGCGAGATACCGAGCTGCAGCCGGCCGTCGGCGATCAGGTCGGCGGCACCCGCGTCCTCGGCCATGTAGAGCGGGTTCTCGTAACGCATGTCGATGACGCCGGTACCGATCTCGATGCGGCTGGTCTTGGCGCCGATCGCGGCGAGCAGCGGGAACGGGGAGGCGAGCTGCCGGGCGAAGTGGTGGACGCGGAAGTAGGCACCGTCGGCTCCGAGCTCCTCGGCGGCGACGGCGAGGTCGATCGACTGGAGCAGTGTGTCGGCGGCCGAGGTGGTGTGGGAACCGCGGCCGGGCGACCAATGCCCGAAGGACAGGAATCCGATCTTCTTCATGATCGCTTAAGCGTACCGCGGTCCGGTTTGATTCCCGTGGCGTGGAGCGGATTCGACCGTCGTCGATACAGCGCGGCCGGGCGTCCGCGAAGGCTCTCTGCCAGAACCGGTTTGCCATCGCGCAGCAGGGGGTTCAGGAGCGGCTTCATCCGGCGGTTGAAGTTGTCCTTGTGCAGCCGCTGGCCGATCACCGCCTCGTGCACGCGGCGGAGCTGATGAAGGGTGAAGGGTTCATCCAGGAATCCGTCCGGATCGGGAAGTGTGTCGGCGTAACGGTGCCGGAACTCGTAGCGTTGGCGTAGCTCCTCGACCGCGTCGGCAACGATCTCGTCGTGGTCGAACTGGAGTGGGGCCTCGCCCTCCAGGCGGCCGTCGGGATCGACGCGGACCAGGTCGCCGCGTGCCGAGTCCAGATCCGCTGCGCGCATCGAGACGGCGTGGGCTGCGGAGATCACCCAGGAGCGGCTGTCGCGACGCGGATCGTCGAACAGCCGGAGCAGTCGCGGCTGCACCTCGCCGGGCTCGATCCCGACCTTGCGACAGAACACATCCGCTGTGGTCTGAGCCATGGTTGTCCGCTCTCGCAGGAACCCGCCAGGGAGTGCGCGCCCGTCTGGATCCGTGCGGTTCTGGATCAGCACTCGCAAGGACGGGGCCGACGTCCCGGCGCCGGTGACTGTGAGGATTGCCAAATCGACGGTCACCCCTGGCCGGGGGAACTCGTCCAGAGCACTGCTCGCCACGACCTTAACATTAGCGAGTTTGAAGTGCTAATGTATAGCGAGGATGACACGCTAAAGGAGATGCTGATGACTCAGCCAGGGGGCCTCACTCCAGCGCAGCTCGATCGCGCCTGTGGCGCGGTGCTCGGCTCGGCCGTGGGAGACGCACTGGGTGCGCCGTACGAGTTCGACAACCCGCGCCCGGGCGCGGATGGCCCCGCGATGATTGGCGGTGGCCTCGGTAATTTTGCGCCCGGCGAATGGACCGATGACACGACGATGGCCTGGGGCGTCCTTGACGTCGCAGCATCCGGGGTGGACCTGCGCTCCGACGACGCACTGACATCGGTGGCACGGAACTTCCGGGACTGGTACGAGTCGGGCCCTGCGGACATCGGTATCCAGACCGGCAGCGTGTTGCGCGCCGTCGGACAGAATCCGAGCGGGGCCGCGCTGGCGTCGACTGCTTTCGATTATCACGTGAGGACAGGGCGAACC
>JASGFO010000295.1:0-3946 GCA_047605505.1 Gordonia sp. (in: high G+C Gram-positive bacteria)
CAGAGCAGCTGACTCTTAATCAGCGGGTTCGGGGTTCGAGTCCCTGATGGCGCACTCACTACCCCCGCCCGGGCCATCGTCTGGCCCGGCGGGGGTTTCTCCCGTTTGGAGCCAGACGAACGGCACCCCCGTGCGCAGAGCCCAGAGCCGAATGGTTTGGACCGAGGGGTTGACTCGCCCGTTGATCCATGTCCCGACCGCGTTGCGCGACACGTCGAGATAGTCAGCCATCTCTTGAACCCCAACTCCTGAGGTACGCAGGGACTTGCGCATCCTGTCGGCAAGGTCCCATTCCGGGATTGAACCCTGAATGTCAATGCTTCGTGTCATGCACCAAGTGTTGCACTACACGCATGCCATCGCAACAAGCGATGCGTAGGGTGTTGACAAGCAAGTGTGCATTGCACAATGCTGTCGATATGCAATCCTCCCCGGACCTCATAGGGTCGAAGGAAGCGTGCCGCATCCTCGACGTCGACAAGAGCACCCTTACGCGCTGGGCCGCGGACGGAACGATCAAGGTTGCGCACCGGCTCCCCGGTAGGAACGGCGCGCTGCTCTTCGAGCACTCGGAGATTGGGCGATTGAAGGCCGCCCGCGATGCAAAGGCGGGTGCGCGATCGTGATCCCGGTGGCGGTGGCGCCCGCCCGCCGCGGTGTCGATGCCCGATCTGATCACCGATCAGCCAACACCGAGGATGGTTGCGCGTCCTCGCGTCCCTTCTGTATCAGCGTCGTAGTCGGCAACGCAGGTGAACGCCTTGTAGCCGACCATCCCTCCGAAGCCGTTGCGTGCGTTGACCTCGCCGATGACGAGCCACTTCACGCCTTCGGGCGTGTCAGGCTGGCCGCTCTCCTCCCGGAACTGGGCGCTGTCAGGGTCTCGCAGTTGTTGCCTAACCGACATCTCGCAGACCTCGATCACGCGCTTCTCCCGCAATCGCTGCTCGACTCGATCCATTGTCGCTGCAGCAGGAGTGGCGGAACTACCTGTTGCGTCATCGTCACCGTCGCGGTCGTTGATAAACGCCACTACCACGAGAACGAGAAGCACCACCGCGAAGACGAGACCTATGAGGTCCTTGGTTTTCATTTTCCGGATCGTAGGCCGGGTTCGCCGGGTTGGCGGCCATTTCTGCGCGCGGTTCGTCTGCCGTTCTTCCGTCGGCGCGTGTGGGGTTGCCGCGTCGACGGGTCCATCGATGGGGGCCGCGACCTGCGGTCCGCATCTCACCAGCACCACTGTGAAGGAGCCCATCATCATGCCTTGGATTGACCTTGAACTTCTCAAGAAACTCCCTGACGATCTGTTCAACGGCGGTGGTTTGTTTGTGTGTCCGTCGGGAGACGCGGTCGGCGTCGGCGTCGGCGCCACGGTGCTCACGCGAATCTCGGTGGCCGATGCGTTCCTGTTGGCGGATCGCTTGGCGCATCCGGTGCACACCTCGATCGAGGTGTCGGAACCCGGGGGGCCGAAACACCGGCGTACCCGGATCGAGATCACACCGAATGACACTCACGTCGCGATCAACATCGAGCTCCAGGTCATCGCGGAATCGGCGTGGTCGAGCCATCTGGTGACCCGCGCCGCCGCCGAACGGGCCGCTGATCACCTGACGGCGGTGGCTGAGTACGTCACCGAATACGCCGGACCTGAGGCGGAGGCAGTCTGATGTCGAGCCTTGTTGATGTGGTGTTTGCTCACGCGCTGGCGGCGATGTTGGTGTTGGCGGCGGTTGCGTCGTTGGTGATCGCGGTGTGGGATCGGCGGTTGCGTCGGCGGTGGGAGCCGTTGGAGGTGGATCACGGTCAGATTGTTGCGGCGCGTGAGGCGCCCGCGGCACCCGCGTTGTGCCGTGGTTGTGGTCGGGGTGTGCGGTGACCAGGCGTGGGTCGTCGGTGCCCGAGGATGTGGTTGCGGCCCGTCAGATCCGGGTGGGCGTGTTGGCGGCGACTGCGCGGGTGATCACGTCGGCGACGATTGTCCAGATCGCGCGGGATGTGGGTGAGTCTCCGAATACGGTGCGGGCGGATTTGATTGCGATGGAGATGATTCCGGCGCCGAAGGGTCGTCCTCGTGGTGATGGGTCGACGTGTGGTGATCGTGCTGGGTCGTGGGGCGGGGTTGATCGCCACCGCCGGGCGGGGGAGCTGACGTGTGAGGTGTGTCGGGCGTGGGTGCGGGCGGATGCGGCGCGGCGGCGTGCGGCGGGGGTCGAGCCCCAGCCGGTGCCTCGGTGCGGCACTGTCGGGGGCTTTGCGCGGCATCGCCGGGTGTGTGAGGAACCGTGCGCGGAGTGTCGGGCTGCGCGGTCCGCGCACGCCCGCGAGTACAACGCGCGGCGTCGGGGCGTGGCATGAACCGCGTGGGTGTGGTGATGGATCCGACGCCGCGGGATCGGTCGGGTCGGGTCACGCATCTGGATTGGTTGGAGTGTGTGGTGTGTGCGCGTGCTCTGCAAGGGGTGTGGGTGCGGTTGGTGTCGGGTGTGTGCCCGGACTGCGAACACGCCGCGGCTCGGGCGGTTGGGGGGCGTGGTGGGTAGCGGGCCGCGCCGGTGTGGCCGGTGTGGTGCGCCGGTCGCGTGGTGGCGCAACACTGCTGCGGGGTCGGTGCCGGGTGCTGCGGCGTGGCTGATGGTGGATTTGTCGTCGGATGACGACGTGGGGACGGTCCGGAAGATCGTGATCGATTCCCCGGACGGCCCGGTGGCGTGGGGTCAGCGCCTGTCTGGTCAGGATCTCGCTGCCGCTCTCGCTGATGGCGAGCTCCTGCACCCGATGCATGCGGCGACGTGTTCGGCGCGTCGGCCGAAACGGCCGCGGCCGACGCACCTGCAACTCGTCCCCACAACTGGCCTGACCACGTCAACAACTGACCAACCGTTGAAGGAGTAAGCAATGCCCCCGTCTACTGTGCTCGTCGACCTGGCTGTCGACAGCCTCATCCCACATACCCAGAACATTCGCCGCAGTGTCGGTGACATCACCGATCTGGCGAAGTCGATTGCGGTCCAAGGAATTCTCGAACCGCTCGTGGTCACCCCGAACGGCGCGCCGGGCCGGTACATCATTTTGGCGGGGCATCGCCGGCACGCTGCTGCGGTCGCCGCGAAGTGTGCGACGGTGCCGTGTCTGATCCGTCATGACTTGGTCGAGGAGGCCGATCAGATCGGTGTGATGCTCGCCGAGAACATCGAACGCGCGGCCTTGACCCCGGTGGAGGAGGCTGCCGGCGTGATGGCCCTGTTCGAGTTGGGGGAGTCACCGAAGACGGTCGCGGCCCGGACGGGGATGTCGGTGTCGCGGGTGCGGTCCCGCGCCAAGATCGGCCGCCTGTCCCCTGAGGTGCAGGAGAAGCTCATCGAGCATGCCGCGACCCTCGAGGATGCCGAGTTCATTGCCGCGCACGCCGGCGTCCCCGAAGACTTGAAGCGCCTCGAGGAGGCGCTCGGCACGAATAACTGGGCGGTGGAGCGTCGCCGGGTGGTCGACCGGGTTGCGGAGCGGAAGAAGCTCGCGGCGGCGCGGAAGGAGGCGAAGGCGTCCGGGATTGATGTGGTGGAGAGTTGGGAGGCGCGCCGCGCCCGCTGGGCGGAGCTCCACGAGCGTCTCGAATTCAGTTGGTCGGACGCCCACCCGCGGGAACGGCCGTGGGACCTGATCACGGACCCGAAGGTCGTCGTCGCCGAGTACGGTGACCGCGCGGTGGACCACTTCCTGTTCGCGCCTCCGGAGACGCCCCCGATGTTCGTGGTGCTGGTGCGCCACCTCCCGGCGGCCACGCCCCTCGCCCATCCTGATCCCGACGATGATGCTGATCCGTCTGAACCCTCTGGAATTTCCGAATCCGAATCCGATACCGAGTCTGAGGATGCTGCTGTCGTCGATCGCGCGAACGCGGCGTCGGCGGGGTGTGAGGGTGAGTGGTTGGGGTGTGAGGGTG
>JASGFO010000296.1:0-3919 GCA_047605505.1 Gordonia sp. (in: high G+C Gram-positive bacteria)
ATCTCGTCGTGCCGATCTCGTCGGCGTCGGTGCGGATTCCGTTGCGGGTCGATGCGACCATCCGCGACGGCGGTGCCCCGCGGGTCCTCGCCGACGACGCGGCCACTGCGATGGCCGAGATCCTGACGGTCGCGGCCGGTGGCCGCCTGGCCGAGGTGATCGACGGTGCGGCCCGCACGACGATCGGGTGGCGTCCCGAGTCGGTCGCCGACCACGCCGCCATCACCGGCTACACCCTGCCGCCGCACCTGCATCCGTCGACCCCGTCGGAGCCGTTCGGTTTCGCGGTGCCCGACACCCTCGTCGGTGCCTGCTGGCCGAGCGTGTTCAGCGTGATCGGCGCCGCACGCACCGAGGCGGCCGGCGACAGCCCGGCCGGGACCGCGGCGATCGAGGGTCTGCTCGATCTTGTGCACCTCGACCACGCCGCGCACGTCGTCGGTGAGATCCCCACCGCCGCCACCGAACTGGACGTCGTGGCCACGCTTGGCGCGGTCGCCGACACCGAGGTCGGCCGCGTCATCGAGGTGGCCGTCGAGATCATCGACGTCGCGGGCGCGCCGGTCGCGACGATGACCGAGCGGTTCGCGATCCGCGGCCGGATCGGTGACGCTGATCTCGCCGATCCGGTGCGTGCGGGTGGCGCACCCGTCGACGAGCAGCCCGCGACGCGTAAGGCGCTGCGTACCGCGACCATCACCGCTCCCGCACGCATGCACGGCTTCGCCGCGGTCTCCGGTGACCGCAATCCCATCCACACCGACCGGTCGGCCGCGGCGCTCGCGGGCCTGGGTGAGCCGATCGTGCATGGGATGTGGCTGTCGGCGGCGGCCCAGCAGGTGGTCACCGCCACCGACGCCAGGCATCCGATCCCGTCGCCGCGGCGTCTGCTCGGCTGGACCGCCCGTTACCTCGGCATGGTCCGCACCGGTGATGAGATCGCGGTCCGCGTCGACCGGGTGGGTCTCGACGCCGGGCGCGACGTCATCGAGGTGAGCTGCAAGGTCGGCGACACGCTCGTGATGAGTGCGACGGGCCTGCTGGCCGCGCCCCGGACCGTCTACGCCTTCCCCGGCCAGGGCATCCAGAGCAAGGGCATGGGCCTCGACGCGCGGTCGCGGTCCAAGGCCGCCCGTGCGGTCTGGGATCGTGCCGACAAGCACACACGTGCCGCCCTCGGCTTCTCCATCCTCGCCGTGGTCCGGGACAACCCGACCACCCTCGTCGCCGGCGGCACGACCTATACCCATCCCGACGGCGTCCTCAATCTCACGCAGTTCACCCAGGTCGCGATGGCGACACTCGGTGTCGCGCAGATCGCCGAACTGAAGGAATCCGGCGGATTCGTCGACGGCGCGATCACCTGCGGCCACTCGGTGGGCGAGTACAACGCCCTCGCCGCCTGCGCCGGGGTGCTGCCGCTGGAGGCCGTGCTGGAGGTGGTCTTCGGCCGCGGTGAGGCGATGCATCACCTGGTGCCGCGCGATGCCCAGGGCCGCAGTGACTACCGGATGGCCGCCATCCGGCCCAGCCAGTTCGGCCTGGCCGACGACGAGGTCACCGACTTCGTCGCCGCCCTCGGCCGTACCACCGGCGAGTTCCTGGAGGTCGTCAACCTCAACCTGCTCGGCAGCCAGTACGCGATCGCGGGCACGGTCGGTGGCCTCGAGGCACTCGAGGCCGAGATCGAGCGGCGCCGCATCGAGTTCGGCGGCCGGCGTTCATTCATCCTGGTGCCCGGCATCGACGTGCCGTTCCACTCGACGGTGCTGCGCGCCGGTGTCCCGGAGTTCCGGGCCAAGCTCGACGCCCTGCTGCCCGGCGACATCGATCCCGCGATCCTCGTCGGTCACTACATTCCCAACCTGGTGCCGCGGCTGTTCAGCCTGGAGCGGGACTTCGTCGCCGAGATTGCCGAGCTGGTTCCCTCGGATCCACTGAATGCCGTTCTCGCCGAGTGGGACTCGTGGTCGGCGCAACCCGGAAAGCTGGTTCGGGTGGTGCTCATCGAGCTGCTCGCCTGGCAGTTCGCGAGCCCGGTCCGCTGGATCGAGACCCAGGATCTGCTCTTCGGCGACCCCGAGCGGGGTGGGCTCGGAACCCAGCGGTTCGTCGAGATCGGCCTCAAGGGCGCACCCACGCTCACCGGACTGGCCACCAACACCCTCAAGCTCGATCGCTACCGCGCCGCGACCGCCGAGGTGGTCAACCTCGAACGCGACTGGCCGGTGATCGTCGCCGCCGACGCCGCCCCGGAACCCGAGCCCGACGACGCGGCGCAGGAGCCCGCCGCGGCCGCGGCCGCCCCCACACCCGTCTCTGCGCCCGCGCCGGCCGCGGCTCCCGCGGCCACCGGACCGCGCCCCGACGACCTGTCCTTCGGCCCGGCCGACGCGGTCAAGGCCGTGATCGCGCTGTGGACCAAGATGCGCACCGACCAGATCGGCGCCGCTGACACCATCGAGGCGCTGTGCGACGGCGTGTCCTCGCGCCGCAACCAGTTGCTGCTCGACATCGGTGGCGAACTCGGGCTCGGCGCCATCGACGGCGCGGCCGAGGCCGACATGGCCGCGCTCGCGTCGACCGTCGACACCCTGGCCCGCGGCTACCGGCCGATGGGCGCGGTGCTGACCGACGCGGTCGGCGACGCGATCCGCAAGGTCGTCGGCCCCACCGGCAAACGGCAGTCCTATATCGCCGACCGCCTCACCGGTGTCTGGCAGCTCGGCCCCGGGTGGGCGCTGCACACCCAGGTCGCCCTGGCCCTCGGTACCCGTGAGGGCGCGAGCGTCCGCGGCGGCGATCTCGGCGCTCTCCTCGACGGGCCGGTCACCACCACGGACTCGCTCGACGCGCTCATCGACCGCGCCGTGGCCGCCGTGGGTGCCGAACGCGGCATCGCGGTGGCCAAGCCGGCCGCCGATTCCGGGGCAGGTGCCACCGTCGACGCCGCCGCGCTGGGTGAGTTCACCGAGGCGCTCACGGGCCGTTCGGGTGCGTTGGCCTCGGCCGCCTACACCGTGCTGGACAAGCTCGGCCTGGCCCCGGCCATCTCCACACCGGAGGCCGCCGAGGATCCGAACGCCGTGGCCGCACAACGCCTCAGTGATGAGCTGGGCGCCGACTGGGTCCGGACGGTCGCGCCGGTCTTCGACGCGGACAAGATCGTCCTCATCGACGACCGCTGGGCCACCGCCCGCGAGGATCTCGCCCGCCTGTGGCTCGCCGACGCCGCCACACTCGACACCGACCGCGACGCGCGGGTCGGCCGGTTCACCGGTGCCGGCGCCACCGTCGCCGCCCATGCGTCCTGGTGGCAGCACAAGGCCGTGACCAGCGGAGATGCGGTACACGCCGACCTCTTCGGCGCGATCGCGGCGGCCGCCGCCGAGCCCGGGCAGGCGCGCTACGCCGACGACGTCGCCGTCGTCACCGGGGCGAGCAAGGACTCGATCGCGGCATCGGTGGTCGCCGGGCTGCTGGCGGGCGGCGCCACCGTCGTCGCCACCACCAGCCGTCTGGACAGCGCCCGCCTGGCGTTCTACAAGGAGCTCTACCGCACGCATGCGCGCGGGGATGCCGCGCTGTGGGTCGCGCCCGCGAACCTGGCCGCCTACACCGATGTCGACGCCCTCGTCGACTGGGTGGGCTCGGAGCAGACCGAGAACCTCGGCGGCACCACCGCGGTCATCAAGCCCGCGCTGCGGCCCACGCTGCTGTTCCCGTTCGCCGCACCGCGCGTCGCGGGGACCCTCGCCGACGCCGGTGCCCGCGCCGAACTCGAGATGAAGGTGCTGCTCTGGAGCGTGGAGCGGCTGATCGGTGGCCTGTCGACGATCGGCGCCGACCACGATCTCGCCGCACGCCTGCACGTGGTCCTGCCGGGCTCGCCCAACCGCGGCATGTTCGGCGGCGACGG
>JASGFO010000297.1:0-3906 GCA_047605505.1 Gordonia sp. (in: high G+C Gram-positive bacteria)
CCGCAACGACCTTCACCAACCAGCCGATACCGGCCACCACCACCCGACGATCCTCGTCATCGACAACACGCGCGTGCCCCGCGGCACCGACATCACCTACCCCCGCCAACCCGGTGCCGCCTGACCTATGGTCTTCATCTCCTCTACGAGGCACCAGGGGGTGGTGCGCCTTGCCCGCTCCTTGCCCAGAATCGCGCCGACAATCATCGCGGCACTGAGCGCCGGCGCTACCTCTGCTCCACCCGCGCCGTCACCAACTCCTCGACGATGTTCGCGGCGATCCGATAGCGCACCTCGTCGGCGACCCCCGCGGCGGCATTGCGGCGCGCCGCCCGCGCCAGCCGGTCGGCGGCCTCGTTGAGCGGGTTCCCCGCATGCCCGCGCACCCAGGTCACGGTGACCTCACGGCCCTGCATCTGTTCCCGGATCCGGTGCACGATCGCCTTGCCCTGACCGTCCCGCCCCCGGGTGATCGCGTCGACGGCACAGCGACTGTCGGTGAGCACCGTGATCTGCCGCTCCCGCCGATCGGTCAACGCCAGCAGGATTGCCTGCAGCTCACCGATATTGATCACCGAGGCGGCCGGCAGGTAGTCCTGGCGCCACTCGCCGGTCTCGGTGACGTAGGCGATCCCGATCCCCGGCCTGCCGGAGCGGGCCGACGCGTCGGTGGCAATGACGATCGGCCCGGGCGGAGCGTCGGTGGCCGCGGCCGGCGGCGCCGTGATCCGCGCGCGCAAGGCGTCGTCGGCCACATCCCGCAACGAGGTGGCACCCACGCGGTAGCCGAGCTCGGCGGGCACGAGATGGCTGTGCGGCGGACCGGTCACAAACCAGTTGCGCACCCGGGTGTTGGCGATGTAGACCTCGACCCGCAGATCGCGGTCCACCGCGATCTGCTGCAGGTGGGCGAAGGCGTCGACGGCAAGCGGACCCGCATTCCCATCGGTGCTGTCGAAGTAGGCGATCTCGATGATCTCCTCGGCGTCGACGCCGGTGGCCAGGACCAGGACCGCATGGGCGCGGGCCTTGCGGCCGAGCCCGGTGACGATGACCGCGGCATGACGCGGGGCCTCGACCACGGGCTGCGGCTCGGCGGCCTCGGTGACGACCACCCGCCGACGCCGGGCGAGAAGTCGGGCCGCAGCGAGCACGACGGCGATCCCGGCGGGCAGCGCCATCCGTCGCAGCTGCCAACGCCTCATGCCCGCGCTCATCGGCTCGACTCCCCTCCACCTCACCGCCGGATCGGGTGGACGGGATCCGCCGGTCCCGCCACAGTATCGGTTCCCGGCGGATCGCCCACGGCAAACACCGACCGCACCGATCGCATCAGCACGACCCCCAGTCCCCCACCCGGGATCGGTCATACCGGTGTCGCGGCCGACCGGCCGGGACCGACCCAGCGGAACGGACTCCCCATGAACGAACGAGCACGAGTCGAGATCGAACCGGCACCGGCCATCGCCGAGGTTGGCGTCGTCGCCCTGCGGCGGCTGCCCGGCGAACGGGCCCAGGCCTACCGCCGGCATCTTCCGAGCGTGCTCGGCCGGCTGCTGCGCGAGGCACCGGGCAGCGAGATCACGGTGACCCTCGCCGCCGACGACGACGGGATCATCACCGCGCAGATCACCGCGCTCGGTGCGGACGCCGCCGAACTCGGCGCGGCGATCGCCACCGAACTCGCACCCGTCGCCGAGGTCGGCATCCGCTGCGGCAGCGGCGGGTCACACGGGTCCGTGGTGTGGCCGGTGCAGCCGGCGACGTCCACACCCAACCTCGGGTTCGTCATCGGCGCCCGCCACGGCGTCGAGGACTGGATCCCCGAGCGCGACGCGCCGATCGGTGCGACGGCCCTCGCCGAGACCTTCTCCGGCATCGCCGGGAGCGGGCTGCAGGTCCGCGTGCGGGTCGCGGCCACCGACGCCGACCGCTTCGAGGTCGCCCTCGGCGTCCTGACGCCCGGGCCGGCACCGACACTGCTGGTCCGGTCGGTGATCCGCCACCGATTCCCCGGGCTCGTCGTCGACACCGAGACCCCGCGCGCCCCGAGGTGGCTGACCGTCGACGCCGACGATCTCCCGCATGCCCTGCCGCTGCCCGTCGCGGGCACCGACCCCATCCCCGGCTTCTACGTGGCCCCGGCCGCCCCCATCCCGGTGCACCCGTCGCGGAGCACCACAAGCGACACCGATATTCGCATCGGATATGCCCTGACCACGGTCGGCCGCCCGGTCCCGGTGTCGCTGACCGGGGCCGAGCGCGTCCGCCACACCCACGTCCTGGGCCGTACCGGCACCGGGAAGAGCTCGGCGGTCGCCGGGATCATCCACCAGATCGCCGCCCACACCGACGAAGGCATGCTCGTCCTCGACCCGCACGGCACACTCGTCGACCGCATCGTCGCCGAACTCCCCGAGTCGGCGGCCGGCCGCACGGTCGTCATCCGCTGCGGGGACGTCGACAATCCGGTGCCGCTGTCGACGCTGGCCGAGACCGATCCGGCCGCGCGGGCCATCGCCATCGACAGCACGGCCGCGATCTTCCAAGAGCTCTTCGACAAGAAGAACGAGGGGATCGTCGGGCCCCGCTTCCGCGAACGCGTCGCGATGGGTATGCGTGCGCTCTGCGCGCTGCACGGCGAGACCGCCTCATTTCTCGACGTGCCCGCGATCCTCGACGACGACAAACTCATGCAGTCGGCCATCGACCGTGCCGACGACGGCCGCCTCACCGCCTGGTGGCGAAACGACAAGACCTCGCGGCGGTCGAACGAGCACGGTGAGCTCGTGTCCTGGGTGAACTCCAAGTTCGAGGCCTTCTCCAGCACCCCGGCCATCCGGGCGATCCTCGGGTCCGGTCACAACGCGATCGACTTCGGTGCCGCCATGGACGACGGGCAGATCCTGCTCATCGACCTGTCCAAGGCCGTGCTCGGCGAACCCGCCGCACGCCTGCTCGGCTACCTCTACCTGCATCGGGTCTGGGCCGGCGCCCTGCGCCGCACCCGCCGCGACCGGACCTTCTCGGTGATCGTCGACGAGGCGCACGCAGTCATCTCCGGGGCACTCTCGACGATCCTCGCCGAGGGACGCAAGTTCGGGCTGTCGGCGACCATCGCCCACCAGTTCCTCGACCAGCTCGACGCCGACCTGCGACCGGCGATCGACGGCAACGTCGCCACCACCGTCGCCTTCCGCAGCGCGGTCGGCGACGCGGTCTCGCTGACGACCCGCTTCGGTGGCCTCGTCAACGCGACCACCCTGACCACCCTGCCCGACCTCACCGCGATCGCCATGCGCGCCGGCGCACCGACCGCGCTGCCGCACACCCTCGTCATCGACCACAACGACACCGTCACCGCCCGTACCGGCGACGAGCTCCGGCGGCACACCCACCTGCTGGACGCGGCCACCCGGCGCCGGTTCGTCGACCCCTACCGGGCGGCGACCACGGCAGCGGCGCACGGGAACACCCGGATCTTCGCGACGAGCGCGAAGCCGCCTGCGGACACCCGTCCCGAGCCGGGCGGCACGAGCTTCCTCGACGAATGGCTGGCCAAGCGAACCGAGCAGGCGAAGGCCGCCGACGAGCAGAAGGAGGCATAGAACCGGCCGCGGGTGACCGCGGTTCCCATGACCGAACGACAATGGTGTCCTCGGCCACGTCACCTGTCAGGGTTCTGTGGCAGCATTCGCGGTGTGTCGACTCCTCCGAATCCGTTCGGTCCCGGGCCCGGGTATCGGCCGCCCGGTGGCCCGACCCCGGGCGTGGCCGCACCGGGTGCTCCCGCGCCCGGCGGGTTCGGGGGACCGCAGTATGGACCCTTCGGCGGCGGGCCGCCGGGGGGATCTCCCGGCGCCCCGCAGACCGTCGGCGGTGGCTCACCGTTCGGCCCGCCGGGCG
>JASGFO010000298.1:0-3895 GCA_047605505.1 Gordonia sp. (in: high G+C Gram-positive bacteria)
AGCCGCACAGCGGAACCACCAATCCCACGCAGAAGAATTGGGAGACACGCCCTAGACTGGCCCGGCGATGCCCCAACCCCGCCCCGCGCCCGTCCCGGGCGTGCACCCGATCGACACCGGTACGGCCGAGCTGAGCCCGGATCCGATCGCCGGTGGGTGGTTGCTGCGGATCAACGGCACCCACAGCTCCCACATCGACCCCGACGACCCGGGCGTGCTCGATTTCGAGTATCTGCGGCAGATGGCGGCGGTGATCGCCGACCGGTTCGGGCCGGGAGACCAACTGCGGGTCCTGCACCTCGGCGGCGCGGCCTGCGCGCTCCCGCGGTATCTGGCCGACCGGTATCCCGGGGCCCGGCAGGTGGCCGTCGAGATCGACGCCGAACTCGCGCGGCTGGTCCGCGAGTGGTTCGACCTGCCGCGGGCACCGCGGCTGCGCATCCGGGTCGGCGACGCGCGTGCGGTCACCGAGTCGTTGCTGCCGGGCACGCGTGAGGTGGTGGTGCGTGACGCCTTCGCCGGCGACCGCACCCCGCCGCATCTGACCACGGTGGAGTTCGTCGAGACGGTGGCGCGGGTGCTCGTACCGGGCGGCCGCTACCTCGCGAACTGCGGCGACGGCCGCGATCTCGCGCTGGTACGGGCCGACGTCGCCGCCATCGGCGAGGTGTTCGCCGAGGTCGCGGTGATCGCGGATCCGTCGATGCTCAAGGGTCGGCGCACCGGGAACGTGGTGATCGCGGGCAGCGACGACAGCCTCGAGCCGTCGTCGGCACTGGTGCGGCGGCTGCTCAGCGATCCGCTGCCGGCGCGAATCCTTTCCGGCGATGCGGCCCGGGCGTTCGGGCGGGGTGCGCGTCGCGATCGGCCGTCGTGAGCACCGAGTCGTGAGCACCGATCGGACCGCCCGGGCTTGCGCTGACCCAGGGCGTGTCTCCCAATTCTTCTGCGTGGAATTGGGAGACACGCCCTAGTCTGGGGGCTCAGGTGTGGGTCCACGGTCCGAAGGCGGCCGCGGTGGTGAGGGGAAGAGACGGCCGACGATGATCGACGACGATCTGTCCGGCACAACGCTGGGCCCGTACCGGCTCGAGACCCTGCTCGGGCGGGGCGGCATGGGGCAGGTGTACCGCGCGGTCGACACGCGCAAGGACCGCGTCGTCGCCCTGAAGCTGCTGAACGCGCATCTCGCCGACGATGCGTCGTTCCGCGACCGTTTCCTGCGTGAGTCGCGGGTCGCGGCCCGCCTCAACGAGCCGCACGTGGTGCCGATCCACGATTGGGGCGAGATCGACGGCCTGCTGTTCATCGACATGCGGATGGTCGAGGGACATGATCTGCGCGGCATTCTCGCCGCGTCGGGGGCACTGCCCACCGAGCGCGCCCTGGCGATTCTCGGGCAGATCGCCGACGCCCTCGACACCGCCCACGCGCAGGGGCTGGTCCACCGCGACATCAAACCGGACAATGTCCTCGTCGACGCCCGCGACTTCGCCTATCTCGCCGATTTCGGTCTCGCCCGCACCGAGACCGACACCCGGCTGACCACCGCAGGCCAGGCCGTCGGATCGCTGGCCTATATGTCGCCGGAACGTTTCGAGAGCGGTGACGTGGGGCCGTCGGGCGATGTCTACGCACTCGCCTGCGTGCTGTACGAATGCCTGTCGGGGCGAGAGCCGTTTGCCGCGACCTCCCTGGAACAGGTGATCTCGGCGCATCTGACCGCGCCGCCACCGCGGCTGGGATCGCCGATGGACGCGGTGATCGCCCGCGGCATGGCCAAGAACCCGGCCGAGCGATTCGCCACGGCGGGCGCGCTGATCACCGCGGCAAAGACGGCGGCGAGCACGGCCGGGTCCGGGGAGCTCGACAACCCGGCGCCGGCTGCGGCGACGTTGCCGCCCGTCGTGCGACCGCAACCCGCACCGGGGGCACCGACGTCGCTGCCCCCGGGCCCCGACCAGCACATCCGGTCGACGATGCAGCACTCGCTGCCACCGGTCGCCCCCGCGGGACCGGCCGGCACCTACCCGCAGACCGGTCCTCCTCTCGGCTACCGCGGACCCGTCCACTCCCCGCCGAGCCATCATTCCTACCCGAACCACTCCTACCCGGCCCACTCCTATCCGGCGGCCCCGGCACGGTCGGGGTTCTCGGCATCCGCGGTGGTGCTGGCCGTTGTCGCGGTGCTGCTGCTCGGCGGAATCGGGGTCGGCGCCTGGCTGATCCTGGCGAACCGCTCGCCGACCACCGGCACCGACCCGGCCACGACGGCGGTCTCGACGGTCGCCACCACCGTGACGCACAGCGTCGGGGTTCCGGCGCCGGGCGCGTCGGCACCACTGACCTCGACACCGGTCACCCCGACGCCCACCGCGACAACGACAACGTCGGGCCGGGGTGCGGGCGATCTCGGCCTGACCACCCCGATCAGCTCTCCGGCCTGCGACGGGACGGGCATCGTCGTCGTCGCCAACGCGGTCACGCCCGGCTCCTACCCGCAGGACATCCAGGAGGCACTCGCCCGGTTCTCGGGGTCGAACTATCTGCGCACCGACCAGTCGTGTTCGTCGCTGCGGCGCCGCGACGACAACGGCAACGTGATCTATGCGGTCTATCGGGTGGCCGGTCCGACCCTGGCCGACATCTGCCGGCTGCTCGGGCAGATCGGCGGGGACGCCTATGGCAAATGGCTCGACAACACCACCGATCCCACGACATTCATCACCCAGGCCCAATGCGGACAGTAACCGTCCGCGATCTGCGGCACGATGGCAGTCATGCTGGAAACCTCGGCCCGGCTGCTCGAACTGCTCTCACTGCTGCAGGTACGGCGCGAATGGTCGGGTCGCGAACTGTCCGATCGCCTCGACGTCACGACCCGCACCCTTCGGCGTGACGTCGACCGGCTGCGCACTCTCGGCTACCCCGTCGAGGCCACAGCCGGCGTCGGCGGCGGGTACCGCCTGGGTGCCGGTGCCGAGATGCCGCCGCTGCTCCTCGCCGACGCCGAGGTGCTCGCGGTGGCGCTCGGACTCGACGCGGTGACCACCGGTTCCGTCGAGGGGATGGCCGAGGCGTCGACGGGTGCGCTGGTCAAGCTGCGGCAGGTGATGCCGTCACGGTTGCGGCATCGCCTCGACGCCCTGTCACTCGAGGCACTGCCGCATTCCGGCCAGGCCCGCCCGGCGGTGTCGGCGGACGACCTCACCGCCGTCGCCACGGCCTGCCATCGGCACGAGCGTCTCCGTTTTGCCTACCGCGCGGGTGACGGCACCGAATCCCGCCGCGATGTCGAGCCCTATCGGCTGGTCCGCAACGGGCGGCGCTGGTATCTCGTGGCCTGGGACACCCAGCGTGACGACTGGCGCTCGTTCCGGGTGGACCGCATGCGCCCCACGACCCCGACCGGTCCCCGCTTCCGTGCCCGTGACCTCCCCGACGGCGGCGCCTCGGCGTTCCTGGAACGCAGCCTCGGCACGGTCTATCGCCGTGCCCACGCCCGGATCCGGGTGCAGGCCCCGATCGATCAGCTCGCGACGATGATCTCGGACTCGTGGGGCACCCTGGAGTCCGGCGATCAGACCGGCTGCGAGGTCGCCCTCCATTCGACATCGCTGTCGTCGATCGCACGGTGGCTGCACGCCTTCGACGCCGACTTCACCGTCCTCGAACCCGACGAGTTGCGCACCGAATGTGCCCGGCTGGCCGCCCACCACGAGCGGGTCGCCGACCGCTACCGCCGCGCCGCCGAGGACACCGACTGAGCCTCGGCGCGTTTTGGGCGTTCGCCCGTCGAACCGCTACATTCAGGTGTTGAGACGGCCCCCGCGCGCGAGGGCCGTCGAGCGCGTATAGCTCAGCGGTAGAGCTCTGGTCTTACACACCAGCGGTC
>JASGFO010000299.1:0-3878 GCA_047605505.1 Gordonia sp. (in: high G+C Gram-positive bacteria)
CTTGCCGTTGCCGCGCACCGGGCCGTCGAGGCGCTGCAGGTTGCAGTTGACGACAAAGGTGAGGTTGTCCAGGCCCTCGGTCGCGGCGAAGCTGGCGTAGCCGCGGGACTCGGGCTCGTCCATCTCGCCGTCGCCCAGGAAGGCCCACACGTGCTGCTCGGAGGTGTCCTTGATGCCGCGGTCGTGCAGATAGTGGTTGAATCGCGCCTGGTAGATCGCGTTCATCGGCCCCAGGCCCATCGACACCGTCGGGAACTGCCAGAAGTCGGGCATCAGGCGCGGATGCGGATACGACGGCAGGCCGCCGCCCAGGCCGGCATGGCTGTGCTCCTGGCGGAAACCGTCGAGGCGGTGCGCGTCGATCCGGCCCTCGAGGAAGGCGCGGGCATAGATGCCGGGGGAGGCGTGACCCTGGATGAAGATCTGGTCGCCGCCGCCGGGATGATCGGGGCCGCGGAAGAAGTGGTTGAAGCCGACCTCGTAGAGCGACGCCGACGACGCGTAGGTCGAGATATGGCCGCCGACGCCCACGCCGGGACGTTGCGCCCGATGCACCATGATGGCCGCGTTCCAGCGGATGAAGTGGCGGAAGCGGCGTTCCACCTCCTCGTCCCCGGGGAACCACGGCTCGTTCTCGGTGGGAATGGTGTTGACATAGTCGGTGGAGGTCAACGCCGGGATCGACACCCGTCTCTCGCCGGCCCGCTCGAGCAGCCGCAACATCACATAGCGGGCCCGCGCGGGCCCGGCCGTGGCGACGAGATCGTCGAATGACTCCAGCCACTCACCGGTCTCCTCAGGGTCGATGTCGGGCAGGTAGGACGCCACGCCCTCGCGGATCACGCGCACGCGCGCGCCCGCCGGCGTCGCGGTGTGACTGGCCTCTGACTGTTCGGTCACGGTACTGCCTACTCCTCGATAAGGCCGGGACCTCTTCTCTTAAGATTCCCGGTGGTCGATGACACGCGGGGCAGGGTGCGAGGGTTTGTGTGCGCGCTCACGCCCCGCCCCCTCCCAATCGTGCACCATGCGGCCACACTTGGCACCGGCAGTACGAACATCGGCCCGGCGGGGCCCGGTGCGGTAGCGTTCGCCGCAGTTCGGGGTCGTCGGGCCGCGACTCGTGACGGCACAAGCGAGGAGGCCAGGTGCCCATTCGAGGATCTGCCGCACCACGCAGGCGTCACGTGGCCGCCGGTGTCGGCGGTATCGTGATCGGCCCCGTTGCCGCGGTCGGCCCCGCCCTCGCCCTGATCGCCCTCGCCCTGGTCGCCGTCGCGCTGGTCACCGGATGCGCGACGAGCACACCCGGCAGCGGGACCGCCGAGCGCGGCGAGGTCTCGGCATATCGCTCCGAGGTCAGCGCCGCGGCCTCGGCGTCGGCCCGCGCGGACGTGCGCGTCGACGCGGTCGCCCTGTGCCGGCAGGCGATGTCGTCGATGGGGGCGATGGTGTCGGCCTACAACGACTTCATCGTCAAACTCAACGCCGTCCACAGCTACGACGGTGTCGGAGCTCTCGACGAGCAGGCCCGCGCCGCGCTGATCGCCGGATCCGATCAGATCCGCGCGTCGCTCACACCGCGCGTGCCCGGCGATGTCACCGCCCCCGTGCAGCGCTTCCTGGCCCGCACCCAGCGGCTCGGCCGCGCGATCTCGCAGCGCGAGCGCACCGGACTCAACCCCGTCGCCGATCAGTGGACACGGGCCAAAGGGGCCGTGCTGACCGCCTGTGCCCACTACGTCCCCGATCCACCGGGGCTCGGGTCGGGAAGTCCCACCGCGCCCGCCTCGCCGAGCACCCGGTCGAGTCGGTAGGTGCGGGGTCGGCCGCGTCCCGCTCGACGGCTCACCTGCGTGTACTCCGAGGACGTGCACTAGGCTGTGTGCAGTAGCTGACAATCGAGGGGCCCCGTTGCCGACACGGCCTGGGCGCTCACGAGACCAGGACATGGGCAGGGAGGACACGCGCGGTGGTAGCCGCCTCAGGGGGCAATGGCTCCGACAGCAATGCACAGAAGCTGGGCTTGAGCCAGGGCATGGTGATCCAGGAACTCGGCTGGGACACCGACACCGACGACGACCTGCGGGCCGACATCGAGGATGCCATCGACGCCGAGATGCTCGACGAGGATGCCGACGACGTGATCGACGTCGTATTGCTGTGGTGGCGCGACGGCGACGGTGATCTGGTGGACCAGCTCATGGACGCGATCGGTCCGCTCGCCGACGACGGTTATGTCTGGGTGGTCTCCCCGAAGACCGGTCACGCCGGCCACGTCGACCCCAGCGAGATCGCCGAGGCCGCACCGACTGCCGGGCTCACGCAGACCAGTGTCGTGAGCCTCGGTGACTGGACCGGGTCGCGGCTCGTACAACCGAAGTCGCGGTCGGCGAAACGGCAATGACCGACGCCACCAACTCGCCGACGTCGTCGGCGACGGGTCTTGCGCGCCCGGGTGATCTCGCCGCGGACTTCGGGCTGCGCGATCAGAACAACCAGCGCGTCTCCCTGTCCGGGCTGTGTGGCACCGGCCGTTCGGTTCTGCTGGTGTTCTTCCCGCTGGCGTTCACCGGGACCTGTCAGGGGGAGCTCGGCCACATCCGCGACCACCTGCCCGCCTTCAGCAACGACGACGTCATCACCGTCGCGATCTCGGTGGGACCGCCGCCCACGCACAAGGTGTGGTCCGCGGCGCAGGGTTTCCTCTTCCCGATCCTGTCGGATTTCTGGCCGCACGGTGCGGTCGCCGAGGCCTACGGGGTCTTCGACCAGGCCCGCGGCTATGCCGATCGCGGTACCTTCGTCGTCGACGCCGACCGGCGGATCGTCTTCGCCGACGTCGTCGGTCCCGGCGAGGCACGCCCGGCGGAGATCTGGGAGCGGGCGCTCGCCGCTGCGCACCCGGCCGGCTGATACCACCAAACGGGCACACCGGGTCAACCGGCGTCGGACTCCCGCGTGGTCGGCGCCGGCTGTGTGCGCTCGCGCGCCGACCGGGACCCGCGGGTGGGCGCCGGGGGAACAGTGCGCACATCCGACGACCGCAGCAGACAGCCCCGGGGCCGGGCGTCGGTGGCCGGGAAGACCGTCGCCAGTGCGATCGAGAACCGGTAGGCGCGCTGGACGTAGCCCGCCGCGGTGTAGTGCACACCGTCGGAGAACCAGCCCGGCCGGGCCTCGGCGGCCCAGTCGTAGAGCCGCAGGTTGGGATAGCGTTTACAGGCCTGCAGCAGCGCCTTGTTGAAGTTGCGCATGTTGCTGTTGGCGTAGGCCGGGTTCTCGTTGAGCGAGGTGGTGATCACCGTCGGCCACAGCACCGGCTGGTTCTTGAGCGGGCCGAGCAGGCGGTCGATGCGCATGCTGACCGGGCCCTGGCCGCCGACCGCGACGTTCGCGGTGTCGTTGATGCCCATCGCCACCACCCAGCAGCCGCGCTCACCGCGCGCAAGATGCCCCTGGATCGCCTCGCGCGCATTAGGATTGCCGCCTTCGGTCTCCAGGCTCGACCGGGCGCCGACGATGTCGGCGATCACGGTCCTCGCCCCGACCTGCCGGTAGCGTGCGACGATGCGCTCGGCCGGGTTGGCGACGGTGTCGTTGTTCATCCCGATCGACGTCGAGTCGCCGATATGGATCACGGTGGTGCACTCGGTCTGCCGTTCGGTCACCGGCAGCGTGGGACCCGACCGTTCCGTCGTCGGCGTCGGGGGCAGCTCTTCGTGCAGCTCCTCCTGCAGGGCCGCGGAGTCGATCGAGGGGGCATCGGTGCGCAGCGCACCCAGCCCGACCAGCCCGCCCACGGCCAGGGTCACCACGACCACGATCGACACCGTCAGATGCGATTGCTTGCGCCGGCGTCGGAACGACGCCGAGCG
>JASGFO010000300.1:0-3851 GCA_047605505.1 Gordonia sp. (in: high G+C Gram-positive bacteria)
GCCTTGTAACCCGCTCTTCGTCGTCGGCTCGCACATGCCCCGTACCTCTCACACGATTCGCTCCGCGACCTGCGGGGCCATGTGCGCCACTCCTCCTGCATCGCGGGGCCGGCGGGGACACACTCGCACTCCCCGTGTTCGCTACGCTCCCCCACCCTGGTCGAGTGGCGGCAACGAAGGAGCCGCGTATCTGCCGGATCGAGCTTGTCGAGATCGCCGCCACCGACCTCAGCCGTCGAGTCCCGCCACCGCGTCCCGGAACTCCGCCGACGCGTAGAACGGTGCGAACAACCGGTGCAGCGCGGCGTCGAGGAGGCCCTCCTCGTCGAGCCGGGCCAGCACCGGTGGCCCAAATCGCAGACCCTCCTCGATGAGGTCGGCCCGCCCGACCCCGAGATCGGCGAGCAGATCCACCAGGAGCACATCCCCATACTTGTCGAAGACGTGATCGATCCCCTCGTCGAGCAGGGCACGGAAATAGTCGGTGTCCCGGAACATCTTCCAGAATTCGACGACGAGCACCACCGCATCGTCGACGTCCTCGGCGGTCACCACCTCCCGGAACCATCCGACCGAGTCGTCGGCCCGGTGCCGCCAGAACTCGTGCGCCGCCTCGATCAGGACCTCGTCGCCCTCGGCGCTCGCCGATTCCAGGACATAGCGCGCGCCCGCCCGGGTCAGCTTCTCCACCCCCGCCGACACTGCGGGCACCATCGGGGCGAGCATCGCGGACAACCTGCGCCTCATCGCCGGACCCACACCGAGTCCCGCACGGGGGTGGCCGTCGCCGATTCTCGGCGGGCGGGTGGGACGACGGGACATGTTGTCGACGGCATGCCCGATGAACCCCACGCAGGCATCGACGGCCACCGGGCTGCCCAGGATCTGCCGCACCAGTCGGTGCAGCGCCTCGGTCTCGGCGATCCCCGACACGAGTTCGTCGAATCGACGGGCGTCCATCACGTCGGCGAGCCGGACCGAGTCGTTGACCGGGTGCCGGTAGAGCCGGCCGGCGATCTCCCCGGCGAGCTCGGGAATCGACCCCTCGAGCGGCATCTGCACGGCGTACTTGTGGGCGGTGTTCTTGATCATCTCCGGCGTGACCGCCTCGTTCAAGGTGATCTGTGCGGCCCCGTCCAGAAATGCCTCGATCTCGTCGACGACGAGCCGATGGAAGCACTCCGGGGTCAGCAGCTCCCGCTTGGCGTAGGCGATCTGCGCGGCGAGCAGCCGTTCGGCGAGGTCGTCGGTCATGGTATCCAGCCTGGCATACGACAAGGCCCGCTCGGACGCCGTTGTCTCGAGCGGGCCTCGCCCGGTCAGGGGTGATTTCCCGCAGTCCAGACAGGCAACCGTAACACAAGGTAGCCTTACCTAAATTATCAGGCTGGCCCCGGTGATCCGTCGTGCTTCCGAATGAGTCCCGACCGGCGTCCTTGACAGCCAGACAGTGACACTGTCACTATTGGGTGGTGACCACCGACACCTGGACGCTGGATGATCTGGTTCATCGGGCCTGCGCCGCACTGGCCGACCCGGCATACCCGGGCGCACCCAACGGCCGGGTCCGCGATCTCCCCGATCGCCGGGCGATCCGCTGGTACACCACCCGCGGCCTGGTGGACCGACCACTCTCCCAGGGCCGCACCGCGCGCTATACCGAACGCCATCTGCTGCAGGTCATCGCCGTGAAACGACGTCAGGCACAGGGCGCGACGCTGGCGCAGATCCAGGCCGAGCTCGCGGGCGCCGACACCGACACCCTCCGCGCAATCGCCGGGGTCGGGCCGTCGACGGGCGCACCGGACACCGTGCCCGCAGCGCGCCCGCGCTTCTGGGCCGAGCGGCCCGCTCCCGCTGCGGCCGCACCGGCGAGCACCACGCCGACCACCGCAACCACACCGACAACCACCACCAACCACCATGACAGTGTCACTGTTCTGGCGGCGCTACCCCTGACGGAATCGGTCACGCTCCTGCTGCCCGGTCGCCCCACCGACGACGACGTCGCCGCCATCCGCGCGGCAGCCGCTCCACTGCTGACCCTGCTCGCCGAACGCCACCTGCTCGCCTCCACCCATCACGAAGGGACTCCGACATGACCGTGCACATCAGCCCGATGTCCGACATCGAGGCGGCGGAGGTGACCATGCCCGCCGACGACGCGGGGATCGGCGCCCTGCGCACCGAGCGCGGCAATCTGCCGCTGGCCGCGATCGACCTGCGGGCCGACATCACGGGCCTGACCAGCCGCGTCGAACTCACCCAGGACTTCGTGAACACCTTCGACGTCGGACTCGAGGCCACCTACATCTTCCCGCTCCCCGACCGCGGCGCGGTGACAGGCATGCAGATGACCGCCGGTGACCGGACTGTCGAAGCGCAGCTCGCCGAGCGCTCGGCGGCCCGCGAGATCTACGACGACGCAATCGCCGCGGGCCGGCGGGCCTCGATCGCCGAGGAGGAACGGCCCGACGTCTTCACTCTCCGCGTCGGCAACATCGTTCCCGGCGAGACGGTGCGCATCGTGCTGACCCTCGTCGTCCCGCTCGCGTTCGCCGACGACACCGCGACCTTCCGGTTCCCGCTGGTCGTGGCGCCCCGCTACCTCCCGGGCAGCCCGCTGCCCGGGGACCCGGTGGGCGACGGATACGCCGACGACACCGACGCGGTGCCCGATGCCTCGCGGATCTCCCCGCCCGTGCTGCTGCCCGGATTCCCGAACCCGGTGCGGCTGTCGATCGACGTGGGCGTCGACGCAGGCGCACTGCCGCTGGCTGACGTCCGCTCCAGCCTGCATGTCCGCACCACCTCCCCCGATGGTCGGTTTCACCTCTCCCCAGGCGAGCGCGCGAACCGGGATCTGGTGGTGCGCCTGTACTTCGAGAGCGCCGTCGTCTCGAATTCACTCGTCCTGATCCCCGACGCCGACGGTGACAGTGATGGCGGTGGTGACGAGGGAACCTACCAACTGACCGTGTTGCCGCCGACCGGATCGACGGGCACCACCCGCCCCCGCGACGTGGTCCTGGTGCTGGACCGGTCGGGCAGCATGCGTGGCTGGAAGATGGTGGCCGCCCGCCGCGCCGCGGCCCGCATCGTCGACACCCTCACCGCCGTCGACCGGTTCACGGTGCTCACCTTCGATCACGAGGTGTCGCGGCCGGACGGCCTGCCGGCCGGGCTGGTCGCGGCCACCGATCGGCATCGGTACCGGGCCGTCGAGCATCTCGCGCGGGTCGACGCGTGGGGCGGCACCGAGCTCGCGACGCCGTTGACACAGGCACTGTCGCTGCTCGAGGGCGCCGCGGCCGGCCGCGACGCGGTTCTCGTCCTCGTCACCGATGGCCAGGTCGGCAACGAGGACCAGATCCTGTCGGGTCTGGGCTCGATCGCGAACACCTGCGTCCACACCGTGGGCATCGACCAGGCCGTCAATGCCGGCTTCCTCGTGCGGCTGGCGAGCCTGGGCGGCGGCCGGTGCGAACTCGTGGAGAGCGAGGATCGGCTGGACGAGGCGATGGACGCCATCCATCGCCGGATCGGCACGCCGCTCGCGTTCGGGTTGCGCCTGGACACCACGGCAGGCGACGCCGTGGACCTCGTCGACGACACCACCGCACCGGCTCGCCTGCCTGATCTGTTTCCCGGTGTGCCACTGGTGATCTCGGGTCGGTATCGGGGACGCGCGGGATCGTTGACGGTGCGCGGCGAGACCCCGGACGGCGCCGAGTGGTCGGTGACGGCGCCCGGCCGGGTGATCGACGCGACGGCCGCGGGCGCGTCGGCGGTGGTCGCGCGCTGGGCGCGGGCCCACCTGCGTGATCTCGAGGACGGTTACGCGGCCCGGC
>JASGFO010000301.1:0-3844 GCA_047605505.1 Gordonia sp. (in: high G+C Gram-positive bacteria)
CGTCGAGCTTGGCGAAGACGACGATGGTGTCGGCGTACGGGCCGTTGGTGATGAACGTCTTCTGGCCGTTGAGGACATAACCGCCCGCGCCGTCGCGGCGGACGGTGGTCTTCATGCCGCCGAGCGCGTCGGAGCCGGAGTCGGGTTCGGTGATCGCCCACGCGCCCACGGTGTCCATCGTGACCAGCCCGGGCAGCCAGCGCTTCTTCTGCGCCAGGGTGCCGCGGCTGCGGATCGTGGACGAGGTCAACCCCATCGATACGGCCAGCGAACCCACCAGGCCCAGACAGACACCGGCCAACTCGATGTTGACCATCATCATCATCGAACTCATCAGCCCGCCCGTGCCGCCGCCGGAAGACTTCCGCGGCGTGCCGGCCTCCTCGGCAGCGAGCTCCTTGTTCAGGCCGTCGGCCAGCATCGCGTCCACGCCGAAGGTCTTCAGCAGCTTGCGGGTGATGTCGTAGGGCGGGAGCTGCCCCGTCTCGAGCTCGTCGATGTGGGGACGGATCTCCTTGTCGATGAACGCGCGGATCGCGTCACGCACCATCAAGTCTTCATCTGACCATTCGAACATCGGCACCTCACTGAGTCGGGAATATGGCGTCCACCACCCTGACGGCAGGGTGCAAAACCGATCAAGACACAATTTTGATGATCAGTTCCAATGAACAGCATAGCCGTCCGCGGTCGGTTGTCACGGACAGGTCGTCCCCCGAGGGGCTCTCCCCGTCTCGTTGTCCCCGCCGGGTTGTCACAGGTGTGGTCCATGATGGGCAGGTGCCCCCGGCCGATGTCCTCGATCGCTTCACCGCCCCCACGGCGCGGTGGTTCCGTGGTGCCTTCGCCGCACCGACCGCCGCCCAGGAGGGTGCCTGGACCTCGATCGCCGACGGCAACAACACCCTGGTCATCGCCCCGACCGGATCCGGCAAGACCCTCTCGGCGTTCCTGTGGGCACTCGATCGGCTGGCCGCCGATCCCGACCGCCCGCGCGGCGCCACCCGCGTCCTCTACCTCTCCCCACTCAAGGCGCTCGCCGTCGACGTCGAACGCAATCTCCGTGCCCCGCTCACCGGGATCACCCGGGCGGCACAGGAACTCGGCGTGCCCGAGCCGGCCATCACGGTCGGTCTCCGTTCCGGTGACACACCGGCCAATGCGCGCCGGGCACTGGTCCGGACACCGCCGGACATCCTGATCACGACACCGGAATCGCTCTATCTCATGCTCACGTCGTCGGCGCGGGAAACCCTCGCCGGGGTGCGGGCGGTCATCATCGACGAGGTGCACGCCGTCGCCGGCACCAAGCGCGGAACCCACCTGGCGCTGAGCCTGGAACGGCTCGACGTGCTCCTCGACGCGCCCGCCCAGCGGATCGGGCTGTCGGCGACGGTCCGCCCACCCGAGGTCGTCGCCGGATTCCTCGCCGGCGCCGCCGACTGCACCGTTGTGCGACCGCCCGCGGCCAAGACCTTCGACCTGCGCGTCGAGGTCCCCGTCGCCGACATGGCCAACATCCCGCCGCCCGCCGACGCCGGTGATGCCGAGCTCGACGATGCCTTCTCGCCGACCGCGGGGTCGCTGTGGCCGCACGTGGAGGCCGCGATCGTGGACCTGATCGAGGCCAACCGCACCACCATCGTGTTCGCCAACTCCCGTCGCCTCGCCGAACGTCTGACGGCGCGGCTCAACGAGATCGCCGAACAGCGACACGGCGGTGACCGTGAACCACCGGCCAATTCCCGGGTCGCCGGTGGCGCACCGGCTTTCGTGATGGGCAGTGGCGCCACCACCGGCGCGCCGGGCATCCTGGCCCGCGCCCACCACGGATCGGTCAGCAAGGAGCAGCGCGCCGAGATCGAGGACGATCTCAAGACCGGGCGGCTGCGCTGCGTGGTCGCCACGAGTTCCCTCGAACTCGGGATCGACATGGGTGCGGTCGATCTCGTCGTCCAGGTGGAGGCGCCGCCGTCGGTCGCGAGCGGCCTGCAGCGGATCGGGCGCGCCGGGCACCAGGTCGGCGAGATCAGCCAGGGCGTGCTCTTCCCGAAACACCGGACCGATCTGATCCATTGCACGGTGGCGGTCGCGCGGATGCGGGCCGGCGAGATCGAGGCCGTGCGCATCCCGGCCAATCCTCTCGATGTCCTCGCGCAGCAGACGATCGCGGCCGCCGCCGTCGACGATCTCGACGTGGACGAGTGGTATGGGACCGTCCGCCGCGCCGCGCCGTACCGGGAACTGCCACGGCCGGTGTACGAGGCCACCCTGGATCTGATCTCCGGCCGCTTCCCGTCCGACGAGTTCGCCGAGCTGCGGCCACGCGTGACCTGGGATCGCGACCGCAATGTCCTCACCGGCCGGCGCGGTGCGCAACGCCTCGCGGTGACCTCCGGGGGCACCATCCCCGACCGCGGCCTGTTCGGGGTGTTCCTGGTCGGCGGTGAGACGTCCGCCCGTGTCGGCGAGCTCGACGAGGAGATGGTCTACGAATCCCGCGTCGGCGATGTCTTCGCCCTCGGCGCCACGAGCTGGCGGATCGAGGACATCACCCATGACCGCGTCCTGGTGTCACCCGCGTTCGGCCAGCCCGGCCGGTTGCCGTTCTGGATCGGTGACACCGTCGGCCGGCCCGCCGAGCTGGGCGCCGCCATCGGCGCGTTCATCGGCGCCATCGCCGAGCCCGCCGAACTCGACCGGCGCGCCACCGCGCTCGGCCTCACCGACTTCGCCCGCGACAACCTGGCCGCGCTGATCGCGGAGCAGCGGACGGCCACCGGGCATCTCCCGACCGACCGGACGCTCGTCGTCGAACGCTTCCGCGACGAACTCGGCGACTGGCGGGTCATCCTGCACTCCCCCTACGGATTACGCGTCCACGCACCCTGGGCCTCAGCGATCGGGGCGCGGCTCAAGAACACCCTCGGACTCGACGGCGCGGTCACCGCCGCCGACGACGGCATCATCGTGCGCCTACCCGACACCGACGACGAACCACCCGGCGCCGCCGTCTTCCTCGCCGACCACGACGAGATCGAACAGCTCGCCACCGACGCCCTCGGCAACTCCTCGATGTTCGCGGCACGCTTTCGGGAATGCGCCGCGCGCGCACTCCTGTTGCCGCGTCGCGACCCGGGCCGCCGGGCCCCGCTGTGGCAGCAGCGCCAGCGTAGCGCGCAACTCCTCGGCGTCGCGTCGAAGTTCCCGGACTTCCCGATCGTGCTCGAAGCTGTCCGCGAATGCCTACAGGACGTCTACGACATGCCCGCCCTCATCGACCTCCTCGGCCGCATCGGCACCCGCAAGATCCGGGTCGTCGAAACCGAGACCGCGGCGCCGTCGCCGTTCGCGGCGGCGCTGCTGTTCGGCTACGTCGGGGCGTTTCTCTACAACGACGACGCACCGCTGGCCGAACGTCGCGCGGCCGCGCTGTCGTTGGACACCGCACTGCTCGCACAGCTCCTCGGACGCGTGGACCTGCGGGAACTGCTCGATCCGGGTGTCGTCGCCGACGTCGTGTCCCGGCTGCAGCGGCTCGCCCCGTCCCGGCAGGCCCGTGACGCCGAGGACATCGTCGATCTGCTGCGCTGGCTCGGGCCGCTGAACACCGACGACGTCACCGCCCGCTACCTCCACGACGACGCCGCCACCGTGCTCGCCGACCTGCACCGCGACGGCGCCGTCATCGCGATCCGCCACCGCGGCCGCGCACTGTGGGCAGCCGTCGAGGACACCGCGAGACTGCGTGACGCACTGGGTGTGCCGGCACCGATGGGGGTACCGGCCGCGTTCCTCGCCGAGGTCGCCGATCCGGTCGGCGACCTCGTCCACCGCTATGCGC
>JASGFO010000302.1:0-3779 GCA_047605505.1 Gordonia sp. (in: high G+C Gram-positive bacteria)
CGGAATCCGGAGCGAACCGCACCATGCGTGTTCGTCGGGGCCGGCGGCACACTCAGCGCGGCAGCACCACCACCGGTACCGGTGAATGCCGGATCAGTTTGGCGCTGCGGCTGCCGATGAACACCTGCGCGAGGAGGCCTTCCCGGGTGCTGCCGAGAAAGAGCACCTCACCGCCGAGCCAGTCGGTGGCGTCGACGGCCTCCCGCCAGCCCCGGCCGGCGGCGACGACGCACTCGGTGCCGGCCGGGATCGCGCCGTCGGCGAGGAGCCGGTCATGGTCGGCCGCGGCTTGCTCTGTCCAGGCCTGCAGCACGTGATCCTCGGTGCCGAGGCCGACGAGCGGCGGATACATCGCGGCGCCGCGGACCGCGAAGGTGACCACCCGTAGCGGGACGGACATGCGGTCGCCGAGCTCCCGGGCCCGGGCGAGCACCGCGGTGGCCTCGGCGTCGCTGCCGGTGATCGCGACGGTCACGCGGGTCAGGCGGCCGTCCTTGGGGGAGCGGTAGCCGCGCGGCGCGATGCCCACCGGCACCGGGGAGCGGTGCATGGCGACGTCACCGGTGGAGCCGACGACGATCTGTCCGAGCTGGCCGTCGGCGGTCGAGGAGATGACCAGCGCGTCGGCGTCGATCTCGGTGGCCTTGGCCAGCAACGCCGACGGCGCCGACCGGTGGTCGAGCCGGACGAACCCCCACCGCAGATCCGGCGGATAGATGGTCATGTACTCGGTGACCTCGGCGCGGGCGCGGGCGGCGACCTCGTCGGTCCAGGCGATGAACTCGGCGTCGACCTTGGCCATCGACGGCGTGGTCCACGGTTTGGGCAGGACGGTCGCCACCAGCAGATCGGTGCCCAGCGACTCGGCCAGCATCGCGCCCAGCTGGACACCACCATGCCCGCCCTCGCCCTGGGCGTAGCCCACCAGGACGGTCATGAGATCTCCTTGCCGGCCCCGGCGGTCTCCAGCTTGCTGTGGCGGCGCCCCCACAGGACGTAAAACACCAGCGCCGCGGCCAGCCAGAGCCCGAAGAAGAGGAAGGTCACCGGGTGCAGGCCACTGAGAATCCAGAGGCAGGCGGCGACGGACAGGATCGGGGTCACCGGGTAGCCGGGGACCTTGAAGGGGCGCGGCAGGTCCGGCATCGTGCGGCGCAGGATGATCACGCCGATCGAGACGACGATGAATGCCGAGAGGGTGCCCACCGAGACGAGATCCCACAGTTTGTCGATGGGGACGAAGCCGCCGAGGACGGCGATGATCACACACACGATGAGGGTGTTGTTGACCGGTACCAGCGTGCGCTTGGACACCGTGGCGAACGGCGTGGGCAGCAGCCCATCGCGGCCCATGGCGAACAAGATGCGGGTCTGCCCGTAGATCACCACCAGCGTCACCGAGAATATGGACAGGACGGCGCCGAGCGCGATGATCGTCCCGATCCAGTTGGAGCCGAGAACGTGATCGGCCAGTGCCGACAGGCTGGCCTCGTCGTCGTCGGCGAATTCGTTCCACGCCTGTGCGCCGAGCGCCGCAGTGGCCGTGACGATATAGATCGTGATGACGGTTATCAGGGCCCCGACGATCGCCCGCGGCATGGCGCGTTGGGGATCCTTGACCTCGTCGCCTGCGGTGGAGACCGCGTCGAGTCCGATGAAGGTGAAGAAGATGACCGCCGACGCCGAGGTGACCCCGGCGACGCCCTCGGGTGCGAACGGCGAGAAATGATCCGACGTGAATGCCGTGAAACACACCCCGGAAAACAGCACCAGCACCGAGAGTTTCACGAGCACCATGACGGTGTTGACCACCGCGGACTCGCTGGCCCCGCGCAGTAGCAGCACCGCGCACAGCGCGATCAGGATGATCGACGGCAGGTTCACCCACCCGGGATCGTCGACACCCCACGGGGCGGCCGATAATTCGTGCGGGATGGTCCACCCGAAGAGATTGTCGAGCAATTCGTTGAGATATTGGCCCCAGCCGATCGAGGTCGCGGCCGCCGATACCCCGTATTCGAGCATCAGGCAGGCGCCGATGCCGACGGCAACCACCTCACCCAACGTGGCATAGGCGTAGGAATAACTCGATCCGGAAACCGGTACGGCCGAGGCCATCTCCGCGTAGCAGATCGCGGCCAACCCGGCCGCGACACCCGCCACCAGGAACGCGATGAGCACCGCGGGCCCGGCCGTGGTGATGGCCTCGGGGATGACGATGAAGATGCCGGTGCCGACGGTTGCGCCGACGCCGAACATGGTCAGCTGAAAGGTCCCGATACTGCGTTTGAGATGGTCGCCGTCGCCGTCGCCGTCGCCGTCGCCGGTATCGGGCGGTTCGATCGGCTTGCGGCGGAAGGCGGTTGCCAGCACTGACTGCGGTGTCATGGTGATGTCCTCATTTCCCGTGCGCTGCGGTGTGGTGATCCTGCGCGCCCGCGGCGCGGGCCCGCTCCGCGCCGATGATCGCTGGGGGTTCCGGCGGGCGCCATTCGCTGATTCTGCGCGCCGTGCGCGCCGTGTGCACCGCGAATCGGGGATCTGCGCGGCCGATAGGGTTGGGCCAGGAGTCGGGGAGCAAGGAGTTGGGGAAGGGGACGGGATGCGGGCGTCGAAGGCCGGGCCGGCGACCTCGCCGCGGCAGCTGCTCGCGGCCGAGCGGGCCGCGCGCCGCGACCTGCGCCGGGCCGTCGACGAGCTCGCCGAGGCCGAATATGCGTCCGGGGCCCCGGTGTCACGGGGCCGGTGGGTGGCGCTGGCCGTGCTGGTGCTCGCGGCGGTGGCCGCCGCGGTCGTCGGGGGCACGGCCTGGATTCGGGCGGCGACCGATCGCACCGACGCCGACTACGCCGCGGTCGCGGTGTCGACGACGGCCCTGCTGCTGAGTCCGGACGCCACCCGTCCCGACCGGGTCCGCGACATCCTCGCCGACGCCACCGGCGCCTTTGCCGACGAGTTCGGCGCCTCGGCGCAGGCCTACACCGAGTTCGTGCGCCACACCGGCACGGTGGCGGCGGCGACCGTCGACGGCGCGGGCGTCACCGCGCGCACCGACGATCAAGCCACGGTCCTGGTGATCGCCACGGTCACCTACCGGCCGGCGGGCGGTGCCGCCGCCGAGTCGAACCGTCGGTTCCGGCTGCAGGTGCTCGTCGAACCCGGCGACGGCGCGCTCAAGGTGGCGGCGGTGCGGTACCTCCCATGAAGCTCACCGCAGGAATCCCGGGGCTGCGCGGAACCCTCGGGCGCACCCGGGCCACGATCGCCGCACTCGGCGCCGCGGTGATCCTGGTGGTGCTCGCCGGTGTCGTCGGCGTCGCCGCGCGGGACCTCGCCGCAGCCGATGCGCGCGCCGCCGACCGGGCGGAGCTGCGGTCGGCGGCCCCGGCCATCGTTGAGCGGGTGTTCTCCGTCGACCTCGCCCGCTGGCGGGCCGACCGTGCGGCCGCCCGCGCCGTCACGGGCGGCGACTTCGCCCGCTCCTATGCTGCGGCGCTCGACGGACCGCCGCCGGCCGGGACCGCGGCGGTGCGCTGGCAGGTGGACGCCGTGGCCGTGGGCGAGGCCGGCCACGGGGCGGGGGAGACCCTCCTGCACGCGGTGGTCACGACCCGGGCCGTCGACGGTGTCGAGACCACCCGGCGCACCACCGTGCGCACCGGTTTCACCGGGCGTGACGGCCACTGGGTGCTCACGTCGATGGAGGTGCTGGCGTGAACACCGCGCCGGGCGGTGAGAACGCGGCGGTGCGCCGGGCCCGCGCGCGGGTTGTCGCGGCC
>JASGFO010000303.1:0-3749 GCA_047605505.1 Gordonia sp. (in: high G+C Gram-positive bacteria)
CCCTTCTGCTTGGCGGCGATCAGCCGGCGCAGCGCCAGGTCCAGCACGGCCCGGCCGGACTTCTCCCCGGTGAGCGCACGGGCGCGCGATCAGCTGCGGATCCAGGTCGACGCTCACCAGTGCCATGATGCGCTCCCGGCTTGTCATATGAGTGATCCTCTGCCCTCAGTGCAGCGGCTGAGCCGTGCGGATCATCGTTTCCGCTGGCAGACCGGGCAAAAGTGCGACGATCGGTTCATGAACACGACCCGTTTGATCGTGCTTCCGCACCGTCGGCACGGCTCACCTTCGCGCCCGTACACCTCGAGTCGCCGGTCGAAATACCCCGACTGCCCGTTCACGTTGACATACAGCGCGTCGAACGAGGTACCGCCGACAGCCAGCGCCGAGCCCATCACCGACGTCGCCGCGTCGATCAGCTCCGCCACCCGTTTGCGCGGCAAGCGGGCCGCGGTCCGGGCGCCGTGCAGCCGTGCCGCCCACAATGCCTCGTCGGCGTAGATGTTGCCGATGCCGGAGATGATCGTCTGATCCAGGAGCACACGTTTGATCTCGGTGCCACGGGCGCGCACGGCCGCGATCGCGGCATCGCGGTCGAAGACGTCCTCGAACGGGTCAGGCGCAATGTGGGCGATCGAGGACGGCACTGCGGCCACCCCACCGAACGGGTCGTCGACGTGGTCGTCGAGGTGCCAGCCGCCGAAGGTGCGCTGGTCGACGAACCGCAGGTGGTTGCCGTCGTCGAGGCCCGCCCGGATCCGCAGGTGGACGGGGTCGGTGGTGTCGCGGCCGCCGATCAGCATCTGCCCGCTCATGCCGAGATGGACGACGAGCGCGGCGTCATCGTCGGCATCGACGACGTCGAGCCAGAGGTACTTGCCGCGTCGACGTGCCGCCGTCACGGTCTTGCCCGCCAAGCGCGATGCGAGGTCGGTCGCGCCGCCGACGTGGCGCCGCACGGCCCGCGGGTGGGTCACCGTCACCGCGGTCAGGCGACGACCAACCACGTGTTCGGCCAACCCACGCCGGACAGTCTCGACCTCGGGAAGCTCAGGCATCCACGATCCGGACCGCCGCGCACCGCCGGCGCTCAGGCATCGGCGGCCGCGCGGTCGGTCAACAGCTGCCAGGCCAGGGCGGCGGCACGCTGCTCGGCCTCCTTCTTGGTGCGGCCAACACCTTCCCCGAGGTTCTCCCCCGCGACAACAGCGGCCGCGGTGAACTCCTTGTCATGATCGGGTCCGGTCGAGCTGATCTTGTATTGCGGTGCGCCGTAACCCTTTTCAGCCGCAAGCTCCTGCAGCGAGGTCTTCCAGTCCAAACCTGCGCCCAGGGTCCCCGATTTATCGATGATCTCGTCGAACAGGGCCAAGATGATCCGCTGCGACGTGGTGATGCCGTGCTCGAGGAACATCGCACCGAACAGCGACTCGAGTCCGTCGGCGAGGATCGAGTCTTTGTCCCGGCCGCCGGTGAGCTCCTCGCCGCGCCCCAGGAACAGGTAATGCCCGAGCCCGTGCTCGCCGAGCCCCCGCGCCACCCCGGCCAGGGCGTGCATGTTGACGACGCTGGCCCGGATCTTGGCCAGCTCCCCCTCCGGACGCTCGGGATAGCTCAGGTAGAGCCGCTCGGTGATCACCAGGCCGAGGACCGAGTCCCCCAGGAACTCCAGTCGTTCGTTGGTGGGCAGGCCGCCGTTCTCGTAGGCGTAGGACCGATGGGTCAGGGCCAGGGTCAGCAGTTCGTCGGAGATCTGCACGCCGAGCGCGGACAGCAGGGGCTCGAACGATCGCGCGCGTGTGCCCCGGCGTCTGGCAGCGCTCACTGCGACCGCCGGGCGTCGGAGGCGGTGTTCTCACCCGCCGGGGCCGCGAACTTCTCCGCCAGCCCGGCCCAGCGTGGGTCGATCACCTCGTGCCCATGCCCGGGTTCGGCCGCGGCCAGGCGAACCCCGCACTCCGGGCAGAGCCCGGGGCAGTCGTCCCGGCACAGCGGCGAGATCGGCAGTTCCAGTGCCACCGCATCGATGACCGGCTGTTCGAGGTCGATGCGGTCGTTGACGATGCGGTGCACCTCGTCGTCGCTGGTGGTCTGCTCGGTCGCGCTGTTGGGGTAGGCGAACAGCTCGGTGAGGAAGACCGTCACCGTGCCGTCGAGCGGTTCCAGACACCGCGAGCACTGTCCTTCGGTCTCGCCGCACACCGTGCCGGTGACGAGAACACCCTCACTGACCGCTTCCAGTCGCAGGTCGAGGTCGATCTGCGACTGGGCCGGGATGCCGATCATGTCGACACCGATGCGCTCGGGCGTGGTGGCGGTGCGGTGACACTCGGCCATCGTGCCCGCCCGACGGCCGAAGGCACGGATGTCGAGGACGAAGGGATCCCGCGCGAAGACGTCGCCTGGGCTTGCTGCGTTTGAGACCACACGTGCACGATACGCCCGGGTCACCTATTCCTCGAATGCCGCCGATCCGCGCCGGTCGGCCGACTCGCGCCGGTCGGCACAGCCTCGTATCAGACGGCCAGCGGTGAGATGTCCTCGTCGGCCTCGGCCCGCCCGCGGCCACGGGCATCGACGTCGACGCTGCGCGGGTATTCGAGGTAGTCGTGCATGCCGGCTCCGGTCCGGAGCTGGTGACGGCCCCGGTTGACCGACCGCAGCGTGCTGGTCAGGGTCTCTTCGAACTTCGCGAGCTTCTCGTCGACATAGACGTCGCAATCGCCGCGCAACCGGTCGGCCTCGGCGTGGGCCGCGTCGATGATGCGCTCGGCCTCGGACTTGGCGGCGGCCACCACCTCCGCCTCCGACACAAGTCGCTGCTGCTCGGCGATGCCGTCGGCCACCGACTTGTCGTAGGAGTTGTTGGCGGCGTCGATGGTGCGCTGCGCCTCGGCGCGGGCCCGACCGGTGACGGCCTCGAACTCGCGCGCCGCGCTCGTGGTGACACGACGTGCCTCCTCGGTCGCCTCGTCGACCAGCGACCTGCCGTGGTTGCCGGCCTCGTCGACCATCCGGTCGGCCTGCGCCTTGGCCTCGGCCAGGATGCGGTCGGCCTCGGCGCGCGCGTGCGCGAGGACGGCCTCGGACTCGTTGTCGGCGGTGATGGTCACCGTGTCGGCGTGCTCGCGCGCGTCGGCGAGCAGAGATTCCCGCTGGTCGAGGACGTCCTGGGCGTCGTCGAGCTCGGCCGGAATCGAATCCTTGATGTCGTCGAGAAGCTCGAGAACATCACCGCGCGGGACCACACAGCCTGCGGTCATCGGGAAGCTGCGCGCCTCTTCGACGATCGCGACGAGCTCCTCGAGTGCCTCAAATACCCGGTACACAGCCACCCCAATTCTGGCGCTACGCCACTACTTGCTGAAAGTGATGTGGCCATTGTGCCGAATGTTGCGTCTGTGGTTGTGGAGGACGGGGTTGTCGGCGTGTCACTGCGCCCGAATCTCAGCTCGGTACCTCCACCAGCCGAAACACCACCTCGCGGTGGACGACGAATCCCAGCGCCTCATACAGTCGGATGGCCGTGGTGTTGTCGGCGGCCGCATGCAGGAACGGCGTCTCTGCGCGGGCGACGATGCCGGCCGCCACGGCCCGCACCAGCAGGGCGGCAAGACCCTGACCACGGCACGCCGGATCGGTGCAGACGGCACTGATCTCGGTCCAGCCCGGCGGGTGCATCCGCTCGCCGGCCATGGCCACCAGCACACCCGCACGCCGGATTCCCAGGTAGGTTCCCATCTCGATCG
>JASGFO010000304.1:0-3699 GCA_047605505.1 Gordonia sp. (in: high G+C Gram-positive bacteria)
CTGAGAAACGAGTTGCTCTGAAGCACTGGCCCCAACTCACCCTGGCACAGAGGGGTCGCCAGAGGCGACGCAGATAACGCAGCCCCCGCGTCGCCGGAGGCGACGCAGACAGCAGAGTGCATGATGGAGGACGATGAGTGAGCGAGACCATGGCGACGATGCCGCCGACACCACCCAGTTCGTCCCCGTCGACGATGCGGCGACGTCGTCCCGTCTGGCCTGGTCCGAGGTCGATGACAGCGGGATCTTCGCCTCTGCCGTCGTGGCGCCCGCCGACAGTGGGGAACCAGAGGAGGAGGAAGCGGCCGTCGACGAGGCACCTGCCGAAGCTGCGGCCGCATCGCAGCCCGCGGGCAGTCGCACACCGGTGGTGATCGCCTTGGTGGCGATCATCGTCGGGGCGTTGATCGCCGGTGGCATCACGTGGAAACTGGGGGCCTTCGACGACCGCGGCAGTGTCGGGGACACCGACATCGGCGGTGATGAGCGGCTCACGGAGAATGCGTTGACCCAGTCGACCGCCGGCGACTGTCTGACGTGGGCGGCGGGCAATCCGGGGGATCCGTCGGCGGTCGACTGCACGGCCGGGCATCGTTTCGAGGTGGCCGGCCCCCTGGACACGTCGGTGCTGCCCGGCTCCGAGTTCGGCGAGTCGGCGCCCCGGCCGACGGTGGAACGCTTCGCCGAGATCCGCGACGAGCAGTGCCCGGTGATCGTGTCGCGCTACCTCGACGGCCGGCTCGATCCGGAAGGCCGATTCTCCGTCGGGCTGATGTTCCCGTCGGAGCAGCAGTGGGGCAGAGGTGCCCGCGAGGTGCGTTGCGGCCTGCAGCTGACCGGCCGCGACGGCACCCCGCAGCTGTACTCGGGACGCGTCGCCGAGCAGGACCAGTCCTTCCAGTGGCCGGCCGGCACCTGCATCGGCATCGACACCCAGATCCGCCGCCCGGTGGTGCCGCCCACCCCGGTGGACTGTTCGGAGCCGCACGCCTTCCAGACCACCGGCATCGTGGATCTGGCACCGAAGTTCGGCGACCGCACCTCCGGGCGGTCGTGGCCGAGCGAACGCGAACAGAACGACTATCTCAAGACGATCTGTCCGGCCCAGGCCGAACGGTTCGCCGGGGGGAGCCGCAAACTCGACGCCACCACCCTCAACACGAACTGGTCGATCATCAGTGAGCCGCGCTGGCTGGCCGGCAGCCGCAAGGCCGTCTGCTACCTCGGACTGCCCGATCGTGGCGGGTTCGCGACACTCGTCGGCGACGCCCGCGCATCGGTGCTGATCAACGGCCGCGTGCCGCAACCGCCGGCGTCGGCACCGCCGGGACGGGCACTGCCGACGCCAGTGCCGTTGCCGGCGGGCGTCGAGCCGAATCCGCAGGAAGTGCCGGCACCGGCCGGCGGCGGATAGGCACGGCATGCCGGTACGGATGCGCCGGACCGAGTTCGCGGAGCTGGTGGGCGACGCACTCGACGCGATTCCCGCCGAGTTCACCGAGGCGATGACCAATGTGGTGGTCGTGATCGAGCCCCGCCACCCGGCGGAGCCGGGAATCCTCGGGCTCTACCACGGTGTCGCATTGACCGAACGCACCCATGACTATGCGGGTGTCCTGCCGGACACGATCACGATCTACCGGGAACCGATCCTCGCGATGTGCGACACCCGCGAGCAGGTCGCACGGGAGGTCGCGGTGACCGTCACCCACGAGATCGCCCACCATTTCGGTATCGACGACGACTGGCTGCACGCACACGGCTGGGGGTAATCGGTGGGGTGTCCGGGCGTGTCCCCCCGGGATCAGCGGCCTCGCCTACCCCATCGGGTCGGCGACGAGCGGCTCGTCAACGTCGCCGAACGGCGCCCGCCGCCCACCCCACCGGTGACAGATCCACACCCCGTCGCGGTATTCGAGTTCGATGCTGCCGGTGTTCGACAGAGGTGTTGCGGCCGCAAACCGTCCGTCGACCCCGGCGAGGTGCGCGGCCACCAGGCGGATCGCCGCACCGTGACTGACGACGACGACGTCGGTGGCCGCGGGTCCGGTCAGATACCGTTCGGCGAGGTCGCCGACCACCGGGAGGTAGCGGTCGTAGACCATCTCCCCGGATTCGCCGCCGGGAATGCTGGTCTGCGGTGCGCCGCCGTGCCAGGCGTCGATGACCGAGCGGAACACGCCGTGCGCGTCGTCGTCGGTGCGGCCCTCGAGGTCACCGGCCTGCACCTCGTGAATACCGTCGACGACGGCGGGTTCGACGTCCCACACCGAGCCGATCAGCTCGGCGGTCTGCCGGGCGCGCCGCGCCACCGAGCTCACCAGGACCACCGGGGCGCTGCGCCGGTTGTCCAACCCGTAGCGGACACCTTGACGCACACCGAAATCGGTCAGGGCGGCGCCGGGCAGCGCGGTGTCGAGCCGGCGCATCACGTTCGACGTGGTCTCGCCGTGGCGGACCAGATGCAACCGCGCCATCAGCGCCCACCCCGGCGGATGGCCGCCAGCCACGCCACCGAGGCGGCGTGATCGGGCGGCGGCGTGCCGGTGGCCACCGAGATCGGCCACGAGCCGAGGAAGTTGATCTTCTCAGCGCGCCGATACAGGGCCTGCAGGGCCTCGGCGACAGCGGCGTCATCGATGTGTCCGACCGCGTCGAGAAAGAACCAATACTGGCCCGCCATCGTGGTGCCGGCCGCCGGATCACGTCGGGGACGCGACTGGATTCGGGTGAGATCGATACCCCGAGAAGCAAATTCATTCATCGCGGCCATCAGGCTGCCCGGCACGTTGGGCAGGTCGAGAATCACCGAGGTGCGGTCCCGGCCACTTCGCTCCGGTGGCGGCGCGGGCCGGCCCAGGATGAGAAAGCGGGTGACCGCATCGCTCGCATCGGAAACCGCATCGGCGAGCACCGAAAGCCCGGCCGCCGTCGCTGCCGCCGCGGTGGTCACCGCGGCGTCCGCGCGACCGGCCGCAACATCCTGCGCCGCCGCCGCATTGGAGGCCGCCGTCACGAATTCCGCCGCGGGGAACAGGTTTCCGACGACAGCCCGCACCTGCGCAGCCGCCACCGGATAGGCCGCGAGAGTGGTCACCGCAGCGGCCTCGGTGCCGGGCCGGGCCGCGATGGTGAACGAGATGTCGAGATCGACCTCGGCGAAGACCTGGACCCGGGGGCACGGCGTGGCCGGATCGGGCACGAGCGCATCCATCGTCGCCGGGACCGAACCCTCCAGGGAACTCTCGATCGGCACACACGCGAAATCGGCGGCGCCCGAACGGATCGCCGCGATCGTGGCAACAGGGCTCGGGGCGGCAAGCTTCTCGATCGGCCCGGCCAGCGCGTCGGCGGGCAATGCCGCGCGCAGCTCCGGGTGATCGAGGAACTTGTCGAGGGCCATCTCGGTGAAGGTCCCGGAGGGCCCGAAGTACGCGAACACAGACACATTCGAACTCTAGTAGCTCGGTGCTTGTCTGCGCGGACTGTGTTTGTCTGCGCGGACTCCGTCCGCGCGGGGCTTTCCCTTGATACCCCACTCTTCGTCGTCGGACCGCAACTGCCCTCGTACCTCTGACGCGATGTGTTCGCGCTTGGTGGGACAGTTGCGACCCTCCGCCTGCATCGCGGGGCCGGCTCCGCCCTGCTTGTCTGCGCGGACTCCGTCCGCGCGGGGGCTTCGCCTTGACACCCCGCTCT
>JASGFO010000305.1:0-3683 GCA_047605505.1 Gordonia sp. (in: high G+C Gram-positive bacteria)
CCGCCGAGGACGACGCCGCGGCCGCGCCGGCGTCGTCGACCGCGCAGACCGTCGCGAGCGCACCCGACCGGCCGGACGGTGGGGTCGCGATCACGCTGCCCGACGGCTCGGTGGCCCACGCCCCCAACGAGCAGGCCGCCACCGCGGTCCGCGCCGCGCTGAGCCAGCAGGGCACCCCGTATGTGTGGGGCGGGACCGCACCCGGCGGTTTCGATTGCAGCGGGCTGACGCAGTGGTCCTACCGGCAGGCCGGTATCGAGCTGCCCCGACTGGCCCAGGAGCAGGACACCGCCGGGACCCCGGTCGCCCAGGCCGACCTTCTCCCCGGCGATCTGGCGGTCTGGGATGGCCATGTCGCGATGTACATCGGCAACGACCAACTCGTCGAGGCCGGCGATCCGGTCCAGGTGTCCGCACTGCGGACCAGCAACGCCGGCCAGGGATTTCAGGGCTTCTACCGACCTCGCACGGGGTAGGTACCGCCCCCACAGCCCGACTGACTACGCTGTGACCTCATGGCCGGAGACATTGTCCCCATCGAGCTCGGACTCACCGACGGAAACACCTTCACCCTCTGGGCGCCACGCTGGCGCGAGGGCGATGACGAGTGGGAGGCATTTCTCGGCCTGGACGAGGACCTCTACGTCTTCGGCGGCGTCGCCGAGCTCGTCGCGTTCATCCGCACCGACGAGGACAACGATCTCGTCGAGCATCCCGCGTGGGAGACGGTCAAGGGTCTCTCGGCCGACGAGTTCGTGCCCGACGACCGCCACTGCTACGACCTCGTCGGGGTGCCCGAACTCGCCGCCGAGGATCCCACCCCCGAGGTCATCGCCGAGCTCGAGGACGCCCTGGAGATCGTGCGCATCCTGGGTGAGGTGTGCGAGCTGACCGTCGTCATGAAGTTCTTCAACGGCAACCCCATCCTGGGCGCGGTCACCACGGGCACCCGCAACTTCGAGGGCCGCGACGGCACCGATCTGTGGGTGCGGATCGGGCGCCTGATCGCGAAGGGCTGGGATGACGTCCTCGACGCGATCGATGCGGTGACCGCCACCCCCGAGGTCGACGACACCGCCACCGCGACGGCCGCCGCCGAGCTCGAGGCCGCCGCGTCCGCCGAGGACGAGGACGAACCCGACGAGGACCTCGATCTCCTCAAGCCGGGGGACGCCGGAGCCGACGACGAGGAAGAGGACGACGAAGACACCGCGGGCGAGGACCTCGACGACGAGTCCGACGACCTCGATGACGACGACTTCTGGACCTCGGTGGGCATCGACCCGATCCGCATCGTGACCCACGGCGGCGAGTACCTCTCGCTGCGCTGCTACCTCGGCGACGACCCGGTGTTCCTGGGCTCGGACGGCACGATCTTCGCATTCACCTCGCCGCGGACCCTGGCGAAGTTCCTCGCCGACGACAACGCCCATGATCTGGCGACGGTGTCGACCTTCGACGAGGTGCGGGTGGCCGCGACCGACGGCTCCCTGGAGTTCGACGTGATCGACGACAACGTGTATGTGCTGCCCGGGCTCGGCGAGGACATCGCCGACGGACCCCGCCGCATCGACCGCAATCAACTCGAGCTGGCCGTCGAGTTGCTGACCGACGCGGGCGACTACGCCGGCGACGAGGCCGTCGGCGAGGCGTTGGGGGCGACCACCCCGCTGGGCTGGTTCGTCGACTACGCGATCAACCCCGACCCCAAGCGGATGGCGCCCAGCCCGCCGTTCGAGAACGAGGCCGAGGCCTGGCGGGCGCTGGTCCATGACTTCGAGGACCGGCTCGTCGTCAAGCGATGACGCCGCCTACCCCTCGAGCAGTACCGCGTACCCGGGTTTGATGATCTCGTCGATGACCGCGAGCCGCTCGTCGAAGTGGATGAACGCCGACTTCATCGCGTTGACCGTGAAGCGTTCGAAGTCGGTCCAGCCGTAGCCGAACTCGCCCGCGAGCTTGGCGAACTCCCGGCTCATGGTGGTATCGCTCATGAGTCGGTTGTCGGTGTTGACGGTGACGCGGAAGCGCAAGCGCGCAAGCAGGTCGAACGGGTGCTCGGCCAGCGAGGCGACCGCCCCGGTCTGCACATTCGAGCTCGGGCACAGTTCCAGTGGAATGCGCTTGTCACGCACCACATTCGCGATCGGCCCGAGGACGGCCGCGGAGATCGCCTCGGGTCCGTCGCCGAGCGTGATGTCGTCGATCACGCGGACGCCGTGGCCGAGCCGGTCGGTGCCGCAGAAGGCGATCGCCTCGTGGATCGACGGCAGCCCGAAGGCCTCGCCTGCGTGGATGGTGAACGGCGCCGACTGCGACCGCATGTATTCGAAGGCGTCGAGATGGCGGGACGGCGGATGGCCGGCCTCGGCACCGGCGATGTCGAAGCCGACGACGCCCCGGTCACGGTAGCGCACGGCCAGTTCGGCGATCTCCCGCGACCGGGCCGCGTGGCGCATCGCGGTCACCAGACACCGCACCATGATCCGGTGGCCCCCGGCGGCCGCGGCGGCCTCACCGTCGGCGAATCCGCGCAGCACCGCCTCGACCACCTCGTCGAGGCCAAGGCCGCGCTCGAGATGCTGTTCGGGGGCATAGCGCACCTCGGCGTAGACGACGCCGTCGGCGGCCAGGTCGGCGACGCACTCCCGGGCGACGCGCTCGAGCGCCTCGGCGGTCTGCATCACGCCGACCGTGTGCGCGAAGGTCTCCAGGTACCGCTCGAGCGATCCGCTGTCGGCGGCGTCGCGGAACCAGTGGGCGAGGGCGTCGGGCGTGTTCTCGGGGAGCGCGTCGTAGCCGGTCTCCGCGGCCAGTTCGAGCACCGTCGCCGGCCGCAATCCGCCGTCGAGGTGATCGTGCAGCAGCACTTTGGGCGCCAGGACGAGGGCAGCAGGATCGAGGGGGCTGCGCGGCGGCATCTGCGACGTCATGCCCCGAACCTAACGTGTTCGAGCACGCGCGGCCCGGCGACCGCGGCGACCGAATCCGACACCGTGACCGCGTCGGCGAGCGCGTGCGCCGCCCCGTCGAACCGGTCGGGGGTCCGCGTGTGCAGGGTGAACAGCGGCGTGCCCGCGGTGACGCGATCGCCCGGGCGCACGTGCACGATCACGCCCGCCTCGGCCTGCACCTGTTCGCCGGGGCGCGAGCGTCCCGCACCGAGGTGCCAGACCGCGTCCCCCACCGCCCGCGCATCCACCCGACGGACGTACCCGGCCGTCGACGCGCGCAGCGTCTCGGAATGCTGGGCCGTCGGCAGCGGCGCGTCGGGATCCCCACCCTGCGCGGCGATCATCGCGCGCCAGGTGTCCATGGCCGTGCCGTCGGCCAGATGCACCGCCGGATCGGCGTCGGGCAGCCCCGCCAGGGTCAGCATCTCGCGGGCGAGCGCGAGGGTGAGTTCGACGACGTCGGCGGGGCCGCCGCCGGCGAGGACCTCGATCGATTCGGCGACCTCGACGGCATTGCCCGCGGCGCGCCCGAGCGGGCTGTCCATGTCGGTGAGCAGCGCGGTGGTCGCGACACCGGCGCGGGCGCCGAGCTCACACATCGTGGCCGCGAGCGTGCGCGCCGCGTCGGTGCCCGGCAGGAACGCGCCGGAGCCCACCTTGACGTCGAGCACCAGGGCGCCGGTGCCCTCGGCGATCTTCTTGCTCATGATCGAGCTGGCGATCAGCGGG
>JASGFO010000306.1:0-3682 GCA_047605505.1 Gordonia sp. (in: high G+C Gram-positive bacteria)
GGCCGCCCCCGCACCGCCGACCACCCCACCGCCGACCACCCAGCTGCGGGCCCCGCGGGCGATCCGCGACCGCGCCACGTTCCCCCAGGGCCCGCGGTCCGGACCGGCGCCGGCCCTGCCCCGCCCACCGGGGCGGGCGATCGCCACCCCCGCGATCGAGGTCATCGACCTGCACAAGCGCTTCGGCGACCAGGTGGCCGTCGACGGGGTGAGCTTCCGGGCCGACCGCGGCTCGGTCCTGGCGCTCCTGGGCCCCAACGGTGCCGGGAAGACGACCACCGTCAACATGCTGTGCACCCTGCTCCGGCCGGACAGCGGCCACGCGTGGGTGGCCGATCACGACGTGACCGTCGATCCGGCCGGTGTGCGGCGGTCGATCATGCTCACCGGACAGTTCGCCGCACTCGACGAGGCACTCACCGGCCGGGAGAACCTCATCCTGTTCGGCCGCCTGCTCGGACTGCGCAAGGCCGCCGCCGTGCGGCGCGCCGACGAGCTTCTCGACGCCTTCGGTCTGGAGGAGGCGGCGAAGCGGCGGGTCGGCCAGTATTCCGGCGGCATGCGCCGGCGCATCGACATCGCCTGCGGACTCGTCACCTCACCCGATGTGGTCTTCCTCGACGAGCCGACGACGGGCCTGGACCCGCGCAGCAGGCAGGAGGTGTGGCGGCTGGTCAAGGATCTGCGCCGCCAGGGTGTCACCACCCTGCTGACCACCCAATATCTGGAGGAGGCCGATGCCCTCAGCGACGCCATCGTGGTGATCGATCACGGCCGCGTCATCGCCGAGGGCACCGCCGACTCCCTCAAATCGCACCTCGGTACGTCATCGTACGAGGTCACGCCGTCCGATCCGGCCCAGCTCGGTCGGCTCTACCACGTGCTCGGCCATCTGATCAACCCGGGCCGGGCCCGCAGCGTCGACATCGACGGCGTCTCGCTGACCGTCCCGGCACCCGACGGCGCCGATGTCCTCGTCGAGATCGTGCGGCGGACCAGCGCCGCGGGGATCCGCCTCGCCGATGTCGCGCTGCGGCGGCCCTCGCTCGACGAGGTCTTTCTCGCGCTCACCGACCCCGAGGCGTCCGGGGCCCGCCGAGAGCCCGAACGGAGGCCATCATGAGCACGGGCGCAGCGACCCCGGGCACAGTGGCCCCGGGCACAGTGGCCCCGGGCACAGCGACGCCGGGCGCGGTCCCCGACCAGGTCCGTCCCCACCCGGTCGGACAGTGGTGGACATTGACCGCACGCGGGGTAAGCGGTCTCGTCCGCAGCGGCGAGATCATCTTCGCGTTCATCTCCCCGGCCTTCCTCGCCATCTGCTTCTATCTGCCGCTGCGCACCATCATGGACCAATACCCCGGGATGGACTACGCCCAGTACCTGATGCCGATCATCGCGCTGCAGTCGGTCGGCTTCGTGGCGTCGTCGGCCGCCGTCCGCTCGTCGCTGGACCGGACAAAGGGCATCAACACCCGTTTCCGGAGCTTGCCGATGCCCGCCGTGGTCCCCCCGCTGGCGCGGCTCAGCGCGAACGTCACGTTGCTGGTCATCTCCCTCATCTGTGCCACCGTGGCAAGTCTGGTGATCGGCTGGCGTCCGCAGGGCGGCGTCGTCGGAACGATCGCGCTCTACACGGTCGCGCTCGTCGTCGGCAGCCTCATCGCGCTGATCGCCGACGCGATCGGCACGGTGGCCGCCGGCCCGGAATCCACCAGCCAGATCCTCGGGCTCCCCATTCTCATCCTGGGCATGCTCTCCACCGGCGTTGTGCCGGCCGAACGATTTCCCGACTGGATCGCCCCCTTCGTCCGCAATCAGCCGATCTCCCAGTTCGCCGATGCGATGCGGGCCTTCAACGACGGCACCGCGACCGCAGGCGTCGTGCTGCCGACGCTCTGGTGGTGTCTGGGCCTGGGTGCGGTGGCGGCCGTCCTGCTGGTGCCCGCACAGCGGAGGCTCGGCCGATGACCGCGTCGCGCCCGTCGCGCATTCCGATGACCGCCGTCCAGGGCATCGATGCCGCGCCCGCCGAGGGCTCGATCCGGGCCTGGTTCCGGCAATCGGCACAGCTGTCGCAACGACAGTTGACCGTCTGGGTTCGTGATTCGTCGACGATGATCCAGAGCCTGCTCGCCCCGGCGCTGGCGATGATCATGTTCAAGGTCGTCCTCGGCGACGCCATCGGAGACGCCACCGGCCAGGACAGCGCGTACGGCACGGTACCGTTGGTCATTCTGGTCGGCGCGATGTTCGGCGCCACGGCGGCCGCGGTCAAGCTCAACGTCGAACGCGGCACCGGCCTGCTCGGACGTCTCTATGTCCTGCCGGTCCACCGCGCCGCGGACCTCACCTCGCGGGTCGTCGCCGAGCTGGTCCGGATCTTCTTGACCACCGTCATCCTGTTGGCGGCCGGTCACCTCATCGGCTTCCGCCTCGACCAGGGGCTGGTGGCCGGATTGGGACTCATCGGCGTTGCGCTGGCCTTCGGCGCATCCTTCTCGATGCTGGCGCTCACGCTCGCCGTGATCGCGAAACCCACGGCACCCCTGGTCCCCCTGCTCTCGATGGCCTGCAGCCTCGCCATGTTCTTCAACTCCGGATTCGCTCCCGTCGACTCGTATCCGAGCTGGCTGCGGCCGGTGGTCGAGAACCAGCCGATGAGTCCGGCGATCGAGGCGATGCGTTCGCTGGCGGCGGGGGGACCGGTCGCCGCCGACCTCGTCAAGGTACTGATCTGGGCGGCGGCGGTGCTGGTGGCCTGCCTCTACCCGGGACTGCGCGGCTATCGCCGTGCGGCCGCGGGCCGCTGATCCGATCGTCCGGCGGTCAGTCGCCCGCGCCCCGCGCCGCCTGATCGGCCTCCATCGCCTCGATCAGGCTCTTGGGCCGCAGATCCGTCCAGTTCTCCTCCACGTACTTCAGGCATGCCGCCCGCGAGTCCTCGCCGAACACCGTGGTCCAGCCCGCCGGGATGTCGGCGAACGTCGGCCACAACGAGTGCTGGTTCTCCGCATTCACCAACACGAAGAAGCGCCCGTTCTCGTCGTCGAACGGATTGGTCATCACTGGTTCCTTTCGCCTGCGGTGCCACGGTGGCCGGCACCGCGATCGTCATCTTCGTACACCCTAACCAAAGCGCGTCGCCGACCCGGCCGGCACCGGGGCCGACCCCCGGGGGCGTACACCGGGGCCGGACCGGCATTCGGGTCGAAAGTCCCTGGTGGGCGGTCACCGAGAACCCTATCGTTGGTGCCGTGAGCGGGGGTGGACGACCGCTCACCACGACGGTTGGGAGGGCCCACCGGCCACCTCTCCGGTCGAGGCACCGCAACCTGTCATCGGCCCGTCCGACCACCTGGTCGGACGGGCCGAGCCGTGGGTCGGCCCAACCCGGTGCCGGTGCACCGGCACCGAAGGCCCCCCGCACCTGAGCGGCCTCGGGACGTCGAGGTGAGCGTGGCAGTGAGCAGGCCAGCGCACTCTCGATCTCCTGCGGCGACAGCCCCAGCGCCCGCAGATGGCGAGTGGGTCACTGTCGGCCCCTGCTGACTGTATATCGGCCAGGAGACGCGAACAAGACACGGGACGGAACCTCCGCCGCCCGGGTCAGCCGTCCCGGCGACCGACCCGCTCCCCGTCGGAGTCGAAGACCCGCCGGCGTTCCCCGGCCGGCGTGGTG
>JASGFO010000307.1:0-3668 GCA_047605505.1 Gordonia sp. (in: high G+C Gram-positive bacteria)
CGCACCAGGAGTTCATCCAGATCGACACCACCAACGTGCTGTTCATCGTCGCCGGTGCCTTCGCCGGGCTCGAGAAGCTCATTTCCGAGCGGGTCGGCAAGCGCGGTATCGGCTTCGGCAACGAGGTGGCGAGCAAGAACGAGATCGACACCACCGACCACTTCGCCGAGGTCATGCCCGAGGATCTGATCAAGTTCGGGCTGATCCCGGAGTTCATCGGCCGGTTGCCGATCATCGCGTCGGTGACCAATCTCGACAAGGAATCGCTGGTGTCGATCTTGTCCGAGCCGAAGAACGCGCTGGTCAAGCAGTACACGAAGCTCTTCGACATGGACAATGTGGACCTTGAGTTCACCCAGGACGCGCTCGAGGCCATCGCCGATCAGGCCATCCATCGGGGTACCGGTGCCCGTGGTCTGCGCGCGATCATGGAGGAGGTCTTGCTGCCGGTGATGTACGACATCCCCAGCCGCGACGACGTCGAGAAGGTCGTCGTGACCGCCGAGACCGTCAACGACAATGTGCTGCCGACCATCGTTCCCCGGTCGGAGTCCGACGACGAACGGCGCGACAAGAGCGCCTGACCCGCAGCAGGCCCGCCGGGATTCCGGCGGGCTGCTCGGGGCGACCCGCCCTAGCCCGACGACGAACTCGGTTCGAGCCGGATCACGACCGCCTTGGACACCGGCGTGTTGGAATAGCGGGCCACCGACCCCAACGGCACGAGGGGATTGGTCTCCGGGTAGTAGGCGGCGGCATTGCCGGCCGGGGTGTCGTAGGGAATCACCTCGAAATCGGTCACCCGGCGCTCCTGGACACCGTCGCCGGCGTCGAACTCGGAGATGATGTCGACGCGGTCGCCGTCGGCGAGGTTCAGGGCCGCAAGGTCATCCGGGTTGACCATGATGACGTGCCGGTTGCCCTTGATGCCGCGGTAGCGGTCGTCGTGACCGTAGATCGTGGTGTTGTACTGGTCGTGGCTGCGCAGTGTCTGCAGGATCAGCCGCCCGGGTGGCACCGGCACCCATTCGAGCGGATAGGTGGCGAAGTTCGCCCTGCCGGTGGTGGTCGCGAAAGTGCGTTCATCACGCGGCGGATGCGGCAGCACGAAGCCGTCGGACCGGCGGACCCGGACATTGAAATCGGCGAAGCCGGGGATGACCCGCTCGATCGCATCCCGGATGGCGTCGTAGTCGCCGCGGAACCGCTGCCACGGCACCGGATGGTCGGCACCGAGCACGGTGGTCGCGAGATCGCAGACGATCGCGACCTCGCTGCGCAGTTGCGTCGACGCGGGCGGCAGCGAACCGCGGGACAGATGCACCACCGACATCGAGTCTTCCACCGAAACCCGTTGGGGCACTCCGTTGGCGAGATCGGTGTCGGTGCGTCCCAGCGTCGGCAGGATGAGTGCGGCCCGGCCGGTGGCCAGATGTGACTCGTTGAGTTTGGTGCTCACCTGCACGGTCAGCGCACAGCGTCGGAGCGCCGCGACCGTGGCCTCGGTGTCCGGTGCCGCCGAGACGAAGTTGCCGCCCATCGCCACGAACAACCGCGCATCGCCCCGGGCCATCGCCTCGATCGCGGCGACGGCGTCGACGCCATGCGCGCGGGGACTGGTGATCCCGAACTCACGGTCCAGGGCCGCGAGAAACGATTCGGGCATCTTCTCGTAGATGCCCATCGTGCGGTCACCCTGCACATTGGAATGCCCGCGCACCGGGCAGACACCCGCGCCCGGCTTGCCGATCATGCCGCGCAGCAGCAACACGTTGGTGCCCTCGGCGATGGTGGCGACCGCGTGCCGGTGCTGCGTCCAGCCCATCGCCCAGCACAGCACCACACGCCGGGCCGAGGCGATCGCGTCGGCGAGGTCGGTGATCTGCCGGCGCGAGAGGCCGGTCGCGGCCAGCACGTCGGCGAAGTCGAGCTCGTCGAGTGCGGCGAGGTAGTCGTCGAGGCCCGCGCACTTCGCCTCGAGGAAGTCGTGGTCGAAGACGGTGCCGGGCGCGGCACGTTCGGCGTCGAGCAGCAACCGTGCGACGCCGCGGAACAGCGCCATGTCACCGCCCAGACGGATCTGCAGGTGCTCGTCGGCGAGCTTGTCGCCATGACCGATCACACCGTTGACCTGCTGCGGATCCTTGAAGCGGAGGAGCCCGGCCTCGGGCAGCGGGTTGACCGCGACGATGCGGGCGCCGTTGTGTTTGGCCTTCGCCAGCGTGCCGAGCATCCGCGGATGGTTGGTCCCGGGATTCTGACCGGCGACGATGATGAGATCGGCGATCTCGAGGTCGGGGACGGTCACCGATCCCTTGCCGATCCCGATGGCGTTGACGAGCGCGGTCCCCGACGACTCGTGGCACATGTTGGAACAGTCGGGCAGGTTGTTGGTGCCGATGCTGCGGGCGAAGAGCTGGTAGACGAAGGCGGCCTCGTTGCTCGTGCGCCCCGACGTGTAGAAGATCGCCTCGTCGGGGGTGGCCATCGCCGCGAACTGTTCGGCGATCAGGCGGTTGGCCTCGTCCCAGCTCACCGGCCGATAGTGGGTGTCGCCGGGCGCGAGATACATCGGGTGCGTCAACCGGCCCTGCTGGGCGAGCCAGTACCCGGACTTCGTGCGCAGCTCGTCGACGGAGTGGGTGGCGAAGAAGTCCGGCGTGCACGTCCGTCTGGTGGCCTCCTCGGCGACCGCCTTCGCCCCGTTCTCGCAGAACTCGGCGTGTTTGCGGTGCCCCGGTGTCTCGGGCCACGCACAACCGGGGCAGTCGAAGCCGTCGCGCTGGTTGAGCTTGCGGAACGCGCGCGCCGTGCGGGTCACGCCCATCTGCTCGATCCCGCGCTCCATCGCCACCGTCACGGCCTTCACCCCGGCCGCGTAGGTCTTGGCGGGCCCGTGCTCGACGGTGTCGGGCTCGTCGACGGGATATTCCGTGCCGGACTTCACGGTGCTCATGCTCCCATCTTCCGCCCTGGGGCGGGCCGGCGCTGGTGTACACCGTCCTAAGTACAGGCGCAGCGATGTGCCATCACGATAGTTGTCGTGGCGGACCGCTCAGCCTGTACATAGGTCACGACCGCGCCGAGGTCTCATCGGCGCGAGCGCCGGGTCTCGCGAACTCGGCCCATTGGTGGGCGCGATACCCCAGACTGGGCCCCATGACGACACCGACAGCAACACCGCGCCTGGCCGGGCTCGTCCTCGCGGGCGGGCGGTCGCGGCGGATGGGACAGACCAAGGCGGCCATCGACTGGGACGGCGAGCCGATGCTCGCCCGGATCGTCGACGTCCTCAACGCGCGCTGCGACGCCGGGACCCTCATCGTCGCCCCCGCCGAATCGCCCGCCTACCAGGAACTGCACGGAACCGGCGGACCGCCCGCCACCTGGATCACCGACGAGCAACCCGGCGCCGGCCCACTCGCCGGACTGGCCGTCGGGCTGCAGGCCGCCGCCGACGCCGGGGCCGCGCTCGCCTTCGTCTGCGCGACCGATATGCCGTTGATCGAGGCCGGGCTCATCGACGACCTCCTGGCCGGGCTCACCGAATCCGCCGACGCCGTCGTCGCCCACGACGCGCAGCGTGACCATCCGATGGCCGGGATCTACCGGACGTCGGCGGCCATCGCCGGATTGGTCGCCGCCGACGAGCGACGGATGACCGCGGC
>JASGFO010000308.1:0-3627 GCA_047605505.1 Gordonia sp. (in: high G+C Gram-positive bacteria)
CGGGAGCGGAGCGAGCGGGCCGCAGCTCACCGGCGCGGTCATGCCACACCGACCACAGCCCGGCCAGGAAGACGCGGGTGCCGTCGGCCGGCGACATGAAGTAGGGGATCTTCGCCGGTTTGCCCCTGGCATCGGAATGCCGAACCCGCCACTCGTACCAGCCGTCCATCGGAATCAGGCAGCGCCGCGAGCGCACCGCGGCCCGGAACGCGCTCTTGGTTGCGGCGGTCTCGGCGCGCGCGTTGAACAGCAGCGGCCCCTTGCCGACCTCCTTGGCCCACCCCGGCACGAGCCCCCAGCGCATCGCGCGGACCCGCAGCCGCGCATCGTCGTCGGGGTGGCTGCGGTCATGGCGTTTGACGACGGTCATCACCGACGAGGTGGGGGCCACGTTGTAGCTCACGCCGGGGGCTCGCCGGCCCGGCGCGTCGAGATCGGCCGGGACCTCGTTGACCGCGTCGATCTCGGCCGCCAGCGTCGCCGGGTCCGTCGTCACCGCGTACCGTCCGCACATGGTGTCCATAGTGCCGAAGATGTGGCCGACACCGCCGACTATGCGGTGATATCGGCGACGACGGCGGCGGTCGCGGCCACCAGGTCGGCGGGAGCGAGCTCGAGTTCGAGGCCGCGTCGCCCGGCGCTGCACAGCACCACCGGCCAGTCCTGCGCCGACGAATCCACCACCGTCGGCAGCCGGGTGCGCTGGCCGACCGGGGAGACGCCGCCGAGGACATATCCGGTGACGCGGGTGACGGCCTTCGCCTCGGCCAACCCCGCCTTGCTCGCACCGAACGCTGCCGCGGCTGCCTTCGGCGACAACCGCTCGGGCACCGGGAGCACCGCCACCGCCAGGCCGCCGAGGCCTCCGGTGAGGGCGAGTACCAGCGTCTTGAACACCTGCGCGGCCACCACGCCGGACTCCGTCGCCAGCGCCGCCACCGCCTCGTCGCCGTAGCGGCCGGTCCGCGGATCGTGTGCGTAGCGGTGGACGCGATGGCTGATGCCGGCGCGCTCGAGCGCGGTGATGGCAGGTGTTGCGGCCACGGGCCTCCCTCGATCTCGGCCTGATCGACCGGACCGGTCAATCGGAACAATTGTCGGGGTGGGGCTGTTGAGTACGGCAGCCAGGGGCCGGAAACGCCCTCATCGACGACGTGGAAAGGCGGGTGCGGCGTGCGCGCGCAGATTCTGCTCGATCCCCCGCGGCCGGCGCAGCGGGAGGTGCCTCGCCGGTCTCGTCCCGGCCGACGCTCGGTAGAGTTGGTCGACATCATCGGGCAGTCGGACGAGGCCCGTGCCGATGTCCGGCCCCCGGGGCCGCTCGTGGTGGCCGAGACCGAAGGGATCGCAGTGACCGAACCCGATACCGCCGAGGGGGCGCCGAACCGGCGCCGCTCAGGCGCCGGCTCTGCCGCGCCGCGCCGCGCGGACCCCGGCGAGAGCGCCGCCGAGCTGACCGAACGGTTCGAGCGCGACGCCCTGCCGCTGCTCGACCAGCTCTACGGCGCGGCGCTGCGGATGACTCGCAACCCGACCGATGCCGAAGACCTCGTCCAGGAGACCTACGTCAAGGCGTTCTCGGCGTTCGCGTCGTTTCGTGAGGGCACCAACCTCAAGGCGTGGCTCTACCGCATCCTCACGAACACCTATATCAACGGCTATCGCAAGAAGCAGCGGCAGCCTGCCCAGTATCCCACCGATGAGATCACCGACTGGCAGCTCGCGGCCACCGCCGAACACACGTCGACGGGGCTGCGGTCGGCCGAGATCGAGGCCCTCGACGCCCTGCCCGACGACGAGATCAAGGCCGCATTGCAGGCACTGCCGGAGGACTTCCGGATGGCGGTCTACTACGCCGACGTCGAGGGCCTGCCCTACAAGGAGATCGCCCAGATCATGGACACGCCGATCGGAACGGTGATGTCGCGGCTGCATCGCGGTCGCCGACAACTGCGTGACCTGCTCGCCGACGTCGCCCGCGACCGCGGTTTCCACCGGTCCGCACCGGCCTCGAACGAGGTGTCGCGATGAGCGACCGATCCGGCACCGTACCCGACGACGAGGACCCCGAGTTCACCCGGCTCGACTGCTCGGCCGTGATCGCCGATGTCTGGCTGCTGCTGGACAACGAGTGCCACCCCGATGCGCGGGCGCGCCTGCAACAGCACCTCGACATCTGTCCGTCGTGCCTGGCGCACTACGGCATCGAACGCCAGCTCAAGGCGCTCATCAACCGCAAATGCGGCGGTGAGCAGGCCCCGGCCGGGCTCCGGGAACGACTCACCATCGAGATCCGCAAGAGCGTCGTCGTGCACGAGTCCCGCTACTCGGGGGAGCCGTAGGGCCCGGACGTCGGCCGGGGACACACCGGCAGAGATGGGCACCGAGAGAGCCCGAAAGCCCGGTGCGGGACTCCACACCGGGCCTTCGGGTGCTGTGTCCGGACGCCTCGTGCGTCCGAAAAGCCGGATCAGCTGATGGGGCGCTAGCCGTGGTTGGCGGCGTTCTTCTTGCGTGCGCGCTTCTTGCGTCCGCGCTTGCCCATGCCGGACCTCCTTCGGTGAGATGCTTCAATCGATAGATGTGCCCTCAGTGTCCCATGTGCCACCGACAGATCACGAAACCGGTGGTCCTGGTGGTGCGACCCGCGGTCTGCGACTAGCGGCGGTCATCGGATGTCCACCCTGGCCGACCTGCTGGCCGAACACACCACGTTGTCCGACGGTGCCGCCGGGCATCTGCAGCGCCTCGTCGCCGAATGGCAGTTGCTGGCCGATCTGTCGTTCGCCGACTTCGTCCTGTCGGTGCGCACCGAATCCGGCGAGATCGTCAACGTGGCCCAGTGCCGTCCCAACACGGCCTCGACGGTGTTCCCCAAGGACGAGGTCGGCCTTGTTGTCGGGGCCGGTGCGACCCCCCAGCTGCTGAGCGCCTTCGCCGGGGCGCGAGCCGTCGCCGAGGACGGCACCGGGCGGCTGCCCGCCATCCGGCGTGACGCGGTCCCGGTCCTCTTCGGCGGGACGATCATCGCGGTCTTGACCCGGGCCAGCGACCTGGGCGGGCCGCGGGTGCCGTCCCCGCTGGAACTGGCATATCAGAACTCGGCCGACGATCTGTGTCAGATGGTCGCCGACGGCACCTTCCCCCTGCCCGAGGGCAATCCGCGGGGGCTGTCGACGCCGCGGGCCGGCGACGGCTTCGTGCGGGTCGACGAGCGGGGCATCGTCGTCTACGCCAGCCCCAACGCGCTCTCGGCGTTCCATCGGATGGGCTGGACGTCGGAACTGTCGGGGGGCCGGTTGTCGGAGATCACCGCCGACCTGCTCACCGACCCCTTCGAGGGGGCCGATGCGGCGGTGATGATCGATACCGCGGCCGGGGCCAGCGACCCGCCGGCCGGCCCGTACCGCGATGTCGGGACGCGGATGGAAGCCGACGCGCGCCGGGCGACCGTGCTCATCCGGGTGGTCGGTCTCCGGCCGCACGGACGCAGCACGGGAGCGGTCGTCCTGATCCGTGACGTCACCGAGGTCAAGCGGCGCGATCGGGCCCTGATCAGCAAGGACGCCACGATCCGCGAGATCCACCACCGGGTCAAGAACAACTTGCAGTTGGTATCGGCGCTGC
>JASGFO010000309.1:0-3624 GCA_047605505.1 Gordonia sp. (in: high G+C Gram-positive bacteria)
AAGTCCGCGTACGGCGCACCGCAGTTGCGGGTTCCGGTGATTCTCAACACCAACGAGAATCCGCATCCGCCGTCACCGGCGCTCGTCGACGATGTGGCCGAGTCCGCGAAGGCGGCCGCGGCGCAACTGCACCGCTATCCCGACCGGGATGCGGTTGCGTTGCGCACCGATCTCGCCGACTACCTGACCCAGGCCACCGGTGTGCAGCTGGGTGTGGAAAACCTGTGGGCCGCCAACGGTTCCAACGAGATCCTGCAGCAGTTGCTGCAGGCGTTCGGCGGGCCGGGGCGCAGCGCGCTGGGTTTCGTGCCGTCGTATTCGATGCACCCGATCATCGCCGACGGCACCGACACCCGCTGGCTCGCCGGCAAACGCGACGCCGACTTCTCGCTCGACATCGACTACGCCGTCACCGAGATCGCGGCGTCGCGTCCGGACGTCGTCTTCGTGACGTCGCCGAACAATCCGACCGGGGCGTCGATCCCCAACGACGGTCTGCGGGCGATCGTGGCGGCGGCGCCGGGCATCGTGATCGTCGACGAGGCCTACGGCGAGTTCTCCGAACAGCCCAGCGCGGTCGAGCTGATCGACGAGTTCGGGGCCACGGTGGTGGTGAGCCGCACCATGAGCAAGGCCTTCGCCTTTGCCGGTGGGCGGCTCGGCTACCTGGCGGCGGCACCGGCGATCGTCGACGCGCTGCAACTGGTGCGGCTGCCCTATCACCTGTCGGTGCTGACGCAGGCCGCGGCACGCGCCGCGCTGCGCCATCGCGCCGAGACGCTCGCCGGGGTCGCGACGATCATCGCCGAACGCAAACGCGTCGTCGCCGCGCTGACCGCCGCGGGCTTCGACGTCATCGACTCCGACGCCAACTTCGTGCTGTTCGGCCGGTTCGCCGACGCACCGGCGGCGTGGCAGCACTATCTCGACGCCGGTGTCCTGATCCGCGATGTCGGTATCACCGGGTATCTGCGTGTCACGATCGGCCTGCGCGCCGAAAACGACACCTTCCTCGACGTCAGCCGCGCGCTCGCCGCCACCGATCTGGAGAGTGGGTAAGTGACCACACCGCGTACCGCGACGATCGAGCGCACCACCAAGGAGTCGTCGATCAGCCTCGAACTGAACCTCGACGGCTCGGGCAAGACCGACATCTCCACCGGCATCCCGTTCTACGATCACATGCTGACCGCGTTCGGCGCGCACGGCAGCTTCGACCTGACGGTGAAGGCCGAAGGCGATATCGAGGTCGAGGGTCACCACACCATCGAGGACACCGCGATCGTGCTGGGGCAGGCGTTCGGGCAGGCACTCGGCGACAAGAAGGGTATCCGGCGCTTCGGGGACTGCTATATCCCGATGGACGAGACCCTCGCGCACGCCGTCGTCGACGTGTCCGGCCGCCCGTACTTCGTGCACACCGGTGAGCCCGATCATCTGCTCACCGCGGTGATCGGCGGTTATCCGGGCGTGCCCTATTCGACCGTCATCAACCGCCACGTGTTCGAGTCACTGGCGATCAACGCGCGGATCGCCCTGCACGTCCGCGTGCTCTACGGCCGCGATCAGCATCACATCACCGAGGCCGAGTTCAAGGCCGTCGCCCGCGCACTGCGGTACGCCTGCGAGGACGATCCCCGCACCAGCGGCGTGCCGTCGACGAAGGGCAGCCTATGACACCGGACGTCGTGGTCCTCGACTACGGATCGGGGAATCTGCGCTCGGCCCAGCGCGCGCTGGAGCGGGCGGGCGCCGAGGTCACCGTCACCGGGGACTTCGACGCCGCGGTGAATGCGACCGGGCTTGTCGTGCCCGGGGTCGGTGCCTATGCCGCGTGCATGGCGGGACTGCGGGCGGTGCAGGGCGACCGGATCATCGGTCGGCGCCTGGCCGGTGGCCGGCCCGTCCTCGGCATCTGCGTCGGCATGCAGATCCTGTTCACCGAAGGCGTCGAGTTCGGGGTGCAGGCCGACGGTTGCGGGGAGTGGCCCGGCGCCGTCACCCGCCTCGCCGCACCGGTGCTGCCGCACATGGGCTGGAACACCGTCGACGCGGCCGAGGGGTCGGTGCTGTTCGCCGGACTCGACGCCGACACCCGCTTCTACTTCGTGCACTCCTACGCCGCGCAGACCTGGGAGATGGACAACGCCGGCACCGCCCTGCGGGCCCCGAAGCTGACCTGGGCCGATTACGGCGGGAAATTCCTTGCCGCGGTCGAGAACGGGCCGCTGTGTGCCACCCAGTTCCATCCCGAGAAATCCGGCGACGCCGGGGCCGTTCTGCTGCGCAACTGGATCGGGACCCTCGCATGAGCCCGACCGACAACCCGGCCTCCGACCGATCGGGAGATCGGCCGGCGGCGGACTACGAATTCTCCTACGGCCGGTTTGTGCTGACCGTCCTCGGTTCGGGGGTGGCGGTGCTGGTGGTGTCGGTGCCGATCATCATCGGCCTGGTGCAGTGGAACCGGTTCGCGGGACTGGTGGCCGCGCTGATCGCCGTGGCGGTGATGATCGCCGTGATGGGCTATGTCTCCCGGCGGCTCATGGGCAAGGTCGAGCGCGCGATCCTGGCTGCCCGTGAGAAATCCTGACCCCGGCGTCCGCCGCCGCGCCGCGGCCGTCGACCGGCCCACGACCACAACCGAGTGAAGGAACGAAAAGAAGATCCATGGGTAACACCCTTGAACTGCTGCCTGCTGTCGACGTCGCCGACGGGCAGGCGGTCCGCCTGGTCCAGGGCGCGGCCGGCACCGAGACCTCCTACGGTTCGCCCCGCGAGGCCGCGCTGGCCTGGCAGGCCGACGGCGCCGACTGGATCCACCTCGTCGATCTCGACGCCGCATTTGGCCGGGGCAGCAACCGCGACCTGCTGGCCGAGGTGGTCGGCGAACTCGACGTGAAGGTGGAGCTGTCCGGCGGGATCCGCGACGACGACTCCCTGGCGGCGGCGCTGGCCACCGGCTGTACCCGCGTCAACCTGGGCACCGCGGCGCTGGAGAATCCCGAATGGTGTGCCCGCGCGATTGCCCGCCACGGTGACCGCATCGCCGTCGGCCTCGACGTGATCGGCGAGGGCAGTTCCTACCGGTTGCGGGGCCGCGGCTGGGTCACCGACGGCGGTGACCTGTGGGAGGTGCTGGCACGACTCAACGCCGACGGCTGCGCCCGCTACGTCGTCACCGACGTCTCCAAGGACGGCACCCTCGGCGGCCCCAACCTGGATCTGTTGGCCGAGGTCGCGGCCGCGACCGACGCGCCGATCGTCGCCTCCGGCGGCGTGTCCGCGCTTGCCGATCTCGTCGCCATCGCGGGCCTGACCGGGCAGGGCGTCGAGGGCGCGATCGTCGGCAAGGCCCTCTACGCGGGTCGGTTCACCCTTCCCGAGGCACTCACGGCGGTGGCCGGCGCATGACCGGCGCGGCGAGCGCAGTGACGGGGGGTGACGGGGCGAGCGCAGCGACGGGGACTGACAGGGCGGGCCTGGACTACCCGAAGCTTCTCGACACGGCCGGGACGGTGCTCGATTCGGTGGTCGCGGAGTTCGTCGCCGGGGTCGGCGCGCCGAGCGCGGTCCGCAAGGGCGCCACCGACTTCGCCACCCAGGTCGATCTCGATCTCGAAC
>JASGFO010000310.1:0-3624 GCA_047605505.1 Gordonia sp. (in: high G+C Gram-positive bacteria)
ACTTGTCGATCGCGTGGACCGAGAGATCCGAACCGAATCCGGACGCGCCGAAACCGCCGAACGGGGTGCCCGGGGAGAGGGCGTCGACGGTGTTGACCGACACCGTCCCGGCGTGCAGCGCATCCGAAACCCGTAGCGCGCGATCGAGGTTCGATGTCCACACCGATGCCGCCAGCCCGTAGGGGGTGTCGTTGGCGAGGCGGATCGCCTCGTCCTCGGTGTCGAAGGGGACCACGGCCAGGAGCGGACCGAAGATCTCGTCGGTGACCACGGCCGAGTCGGCCGGCAGATCCGTGACGACGGTGGGTTCCAGGAAGTATCCGGTCTCCCCGACCCTGTTTCCGCCCAGCATGATCCGTCCGTCGGTGCGAGCGATCTCGGTATATCGCAGGATTTGGTCCAGTTGCTTCTGTGTCACGATCGCCCCGGCCGTCGACGCGGGATCGAGCGGATCGCCCGGATGATAGTGCGCGGCGTATTCGACGACCTTCGCGACGAAGTCGTCGGCGATCGAGCGCTCCACGAGCAGGCGGCTGTTGGCCGAGCACACCTCGCCCTGATTGCCGAAGATCCCGAAACACGCCATCTCGGCGGCCTTGTCGAGATCGGCGCAGTCGGCGAAGACCAGGTTGGGGCTCTTGCCGCCGCACTCGAGCCACACCTGTTTCATGTTGGATTCACCACTGTAGGTCAGGAACAGCTTCCCGACCTCGGTGGAGCCGGTGAAGGTCAGACACGCCACCTCCGGGTGCCGGCCGAGTGCCTGACCCGCCGTGGCCCCGAGGCCGGGGACGACGTTGAACACGCCGGGTGGGATCCCGGCTGCCACGGCGAGCTCGGCCAGGCGCAGCACCGACAGCGGTGACTCCTCGGCCGGCTTGAGCACGACGGTGTTGCCCGCTGCCAGCGCGGGCGCGACCTTCCAGGCGGCGATGTCGAGCGGAAAGTTCCACGGCACGACCGCGCCGACCACGCCGAGCGGCACCCGCCGCACCATCGCGACGCTGCCGTCGGCGGTCGGCGGCAGCTCGCCGGGCAGCTTGTCGATGACCTCGCCGTAGTACCGGAACACCGCGGCCGCGCCGGGCACCTCGACGGTCAGCGAATCGCCGATCGGCTTGCCCATCTCCACGGTGACCAGCAGTGCCAGTTCCTCGGTGTGGTCGGCGATCAGCTCGGCGAACCGGCCGAGCAGGGCGCCGCGCCGGGCGGCCGAGAGCCCCGACCAGCCCGGGAAGGCCGCCTTTGCGGAGGTCACCGCGGCGTCGATGTCGGCGGCGTCGCCGGCGGCGACCTCGGTCAGCGCGGTGCCGGTGGCGGGATTGACCACGGGAAAGGTCTCCCCCGCGATCGCGGGGCGCCAGGTGCCGTCGATGAAGGCCTGGGTCCGGAAGTCGGCGGCCGCGGCGCGGCGGTGCCAATCGTCTGCGGTGAGCTCGATGGTGTCACTCATCCCCCTATCGTGACCGGTCGCCGGCGGAAGATGTGTAAAACCGGCGTGAACGCTGATGCGATCTTCTTGATTCAATGGATCGGATCTGCGAATGGCCGGACAACCGTCGTCACGCGCCAGACCAGGAGGTGGTCATCGCTTGAGTTGATCCATTGGACTACTTTTATGTGATTTATCTTTCTCTGGTGTTGGGTCACACTTGATCCCATCGCCCCGCCGACGTGGCGTCTCCCGTGCTCGCCGCGGCCATCGGACTCCGGTGCCGCGCTCGCCCCGAAAGGCCGCCTCATGACACCGACCAGCACCGCGTCCGATCCCTCGCCGGCGTCAGCGCTCGAACAACGGACGATCGATCACATCCCCGAGACCGAGCGGCACGGCCGCGCCCGGGACCTGTTCACCGTGTGGTTCGGCTCCAACATCATGCTGCTCACGATCATCACCGGTGCGCTCGCGACCACCGTGTTCGGTCTGCCGTTGTGGGCGGGTGTCCTCGCCGTGCTCATCGGCAACATCGTCGGCGGTGTGGTGATGGCATTGCACGCCGCGCAGGGACCGCAGATGGGCGTGCCGCAGATGCTGCAGACGCGGGCCCAGTTCGGCTCGTACGGCAGCCTGCTGGTGGTTGTGCTGGTGGTCTTCATGTATCTCGGGTTCTTCGCGTCGAATGCCGTGCTCGGCGGTCATGCCCTTGCCCGCGTGACCGGGATGAACGGCAATCTCGCGATCTCCCTCATCGGCGTGGTGAGCGTGATCGCGACGATGATCGGCTACAAGCTGATCCACCGGCTCGCTGCGGTGCTCTCCGTCGTCGCCGGCGGCGCACTCCTGGTGGCCTTCATCGCGATGGTCGGCGTCAACGGCCTCCCCGACGGCACCTTCCACAGCGACGGCTTCAGCGTGGCCGGCTTCATGGCGACGATCTCGATCGCCGCACTCTGGCAGATCGCCTACGCGCCCTATGTCTCCGACTACACGCGATACATGCCGAAGGACACCGGTGTGCGCGCCGCCTTCTGGGGCACCTACTCCGGCTGCGTCCTCGGCTCTGTCCTGCCGATGCTGCTGGGCACGCTGGTCGGTGCGGCCCTGCCCGACGCCGACACCCTCGACGGACTCGGCGAACTGACCCACGGCGTCTCGACGGGCATCTTCGCGATCTTCGCCGTCGGCATCGCCACCACCAACGCGATGAACCTCTACTGCGGGTCGCTGTCGGCCATCACCGTGGGCCAGAACATCTTCCCGACGTGGCAGCCGGGTGCGGCCGGGCGTGCCGTCACCGCCGTGATCCTGTTCGCCATCGCCATGGTGCCGGCCCTCGTCAGCGCCGACGACTTCCTCGCCAACTACGCGAACTTCCTGGCGCTGCTGCTGTGCGTGCTGATCCCGTGGACCGCGGTCAACCTCGTCGACTACTACTTCCTGCGCCACGGCGACTACGACATCGCCTCCCTGTTCCAGCGCGACGGTGGGGTCTACGGCCCGTTCAACTGGGTCGCGATCGGCTGCTACTTCCTCGGCATCGTCATCCAGATTCCCTTCCTCTCGACCACGATCTTCACCGGATTCGCCGCCGAGGCAATCGGCGGAGTGGACATCTCGTGGCTGGTCGGGCTCGCGGTGATCTGCCCGCTCTACTACGCGCTGATGCGCGGCCGCGTCACCGATCCGGCGCCGGCCGTGGTGCGCAACCTCCGGTGAGCCCCGACTACGTCATCGTCGGCGGTGGGACGGCGGGCTGCATCGTGGCGGCCCGCCTCAGCGAGGACCCGGATACCACGGTGACCCTTCTCGAGGCGGGACCCAGCGACGTCGACGAGCCCCGCGCCCACGCCATCCGGCGTTGGGCGGAGATGGTCGAGAGCGAGTATGACCTCGACTATCGCAGCGTCCCCCAGGAACGCGGCAACTCCGGAATCCGTCAGACGCGGATGCGGATTCTCGGGGGCTGCTCAACGACGAACACCATGATCGCGTGGCGTCCCCTGCCCGCCGATCTCGACGAGTGGGCAGCGGCCGGCGTCACCGGGTGGGACGCGGCCACCCTGACGCCGTACTATGACCGCCTCGCCACCCCGATCACCCCGGTAGCGCCGGCCGACCGCAATCCGTTCGTCGCCGATGTCGTCACCGCCGCGCGCACCGCGCTCGGTCTCCCGGCACGCGAC
>JASGFO010000311.1:0-3605 GCA_047605505.1 Gordonia sp. (in: high G+C Gram-positive bacteria)
GGCGCTGGGGTCGGTGGCGCTGGGGTCGGTCCGGCAGATCTTCACCTCCGGGGAGGCACTGACCCCCGCGGTGGCGCAGAGCGCCCTGGCGGAGGTGCCGAGCGCGCGCCTGCACAACCTGTACGGGCCCACCGAGGCCGCCGTCGACGTCACCAGCCATGAGGTGACGGTCGGCGAACCGACCGTGCCGATCGGCCGGCCGGTGCCCAACACCACCACGTGGGTCCTCGACCGGCGGCTGCGGCCGGTGCCGCCGCAGGTGGCGGGCGAGTTGTACCTCGGCGGTGTCCAGGTGGCCCGCGGCTACGCCGGACGCGCCGACCTGACCGCCGAACGCTTCATCGCCGACCCCTTCGGCGCCGCGGGCGCGCGCCTCTACCGCACCGGTGACCGGGTGCGCTGGAGTGCGAGCGGCGAGCTGGAATACCTGGGGCGCACCGACTTCCAGGTCAAGCTACGGGGCCAGCGGATCGAGCTGGGCGAGATCGAGGCGGTGCTCGCCGCGGTCCCCGGCGTCGTGCACGCGGCCGTGACGGTGGCCGGCGCGACGGCCGACGAGCAGCAACTCGTCGGCTATCTCGCCGGCACCGTGGATCTGGACGCGGTGCGCGAGGTCATTGCCCGCGCCCTGCCCGAGTACATGTGGCCGACCGCGTGGGTCGTGCTCGACGAGATGCCGCTCAACGCGGCGGGCAAGACCGACCGCCGCGCGCTGCCCGCACCGGAGTCGGCGTCGACGCCGGGCGCCGACGGGGTCCGGGTGCCGCCCGCCTCCGACCTCGAGGAGACCATCGCGGCGGTCTTCGCCGACGTCCTCGGCGTGGCGGAGCCCTCGGTCACCACGAGCTTCTTCGATCTCGGCGGCAACTCGCTGTCGGCGACCCGCGTCGTGGCGCGGGTGGGCGCGGCCCTCGACACCGAGGTCGGGGTGCGCGAGCTGTTCGAGGCGCCGTCGGTGCGGGAACTCGCCCGCCGGGTGACCGCGGGTGCCGGGGCCATCGCCGACATCGAGGCACGGCCACGCCCCGCGCACATCCCGCTGTCGTTTGCGCAGCAGCGGATGTGGTTCATCAACCAGTTCGACACCGCGTCGACGGCCTACAACATCCCGCTCGGCCTGCGCCTGACCGGACCGGTCTCCGACGATGCGCTCATCGACGCCCTCGTCGACGTGGTCGGCCGGCACGAGGTGCTGCGCACCGTCTATCCCACCGCCGACGGGCGCCCCCACCAGCGCATCCTCGCCCCGGCCGCCGCGGCGGCCGCGCTGGACTGGTCGTTCGCGCCCGGCCGGGCCGAGCTGCTGGCCATCGCCGACCGCGGCTTCGACGTCACCGCCGACCTGCCCCTGCGCGGCCGGATCTGGCGTGACCCCGATACCGGTCCCGATACCAGTTCCGATACGAATGCCGTCGAGATCCTGCTGGTCTGCCACCACATCGCCTTCGACGGCGAATCGGCGAAGGTCCTCGCCCGGGATCTGGTGGCCGCCTACCGGGCGCGGGTCACCGCCGGTCCCGCCGCGGCACCACTCGCGGTGCAGTACGCCGACTTCGCGATCTGGCAGCACGAGACGATGGGCCGCACCGACGACCCGGACTCGCCGATCGGCCGGCAGTTCGCGCACTGGGTCGAGATCCTCGACGGACTGCCCGCGGTCACCGACCTGCCGATGGACCGGCCGCGCCCGGCGGTGCTGCCCGCCGACGGCGAACGGCTCGGCGTACCGGTCCCCGCCGACCTCGCCGACGCCCTGCGCCGCACCGCGGCCCAGACCGGACTCACCCCGTTCATGGTGTGCCACGCGGCACTGGCGGTGACGGTGTCCCGGCTGGCCGCCACCGACGACGTCGTCATCGGTGCCCCGGTCGCCGGCCGCGGCCGGCCCGAACTCGACGACCTCATCGGCATGTTCGTCAACACGCTGGTGCTGCGGACCCCGGTGGCGGCCACGGCGACCGTCGCGGAGTTCCTGCGCGGTGTCCGCGACGTCGACCTCGACGCCTTCGCCCACGCCGACGTCGCCTTCGAACAGCTCGTGGACACCCTGGCGCCGGAGCGGTCGACCGCGCACGCGCCACTGGCCCAGATCGCGTTCACCTACGCGATCGACGAGGCCGCAGGTGCGGTCACCCTCCCGGACACCGGTGTCACGGTGACCCCGCTCGACATCGCCGAACGCGACGCCAAGTTCGACCTCACCATGGGTGTCGTCGAGCGCGTCGGTGATGGCGACGCACCGGTGCTGTCGGCGGAATTCCTGTACGCGCGGGCGTTGTTCGACGAGCCGACGATCCGCCGCCTGGCCGACACCTGGCTGCGGGTGCTGACCGCGCTCACCGGGGATCCCGAGGCTGTCGTCGGCGATATCGACCTGCTCTCCGACGCCCAGCGCCGTGAGCTGATGATCCTGCAGGCGCAACTGGTCGCGGCCGCCGAGGAGACCGACGCCGGCGGCGGTGGACGCACCGTGCCGGAGATCCTCGCCGACCGCACCCTCGACCTCGGGCATCCGGCGCTGATCACCGACGACGAGACCCTCAGCTACGCCGAGTTCGAGGCCCGCACCAACCAACTGGCCCGCGTCCTCGTCGACCGCGGCGTCGGGCCCGAGACGGTGGTGGCCGTTGCGATCGCCCGGTCGATCACCTCGGTGATCGCGACCTGGGCGGTGTTCAAGGCCTGCGGTGCCTACCTCCCCGTCGACCCGACCTACCCGGACGAGCGGATCCGGCACATGCTCACCGATTCCGGTGCCGCACTGGGCCTGACGACGACGGCCGACCGCGCCGTGCTCAGTGGCGGCGAGAGCATCGACTGGCTTGTGCTCGACGACCCGCAGGTGCAGGCCGCGGTGGCCGCCGCATCGGCCGACGCGGTCACCGCGACCGACCGCCACGCGCCGCTGCGCCGCGACCACCTCGCCTACCTGATCTACACCTCCGGCTCGACCGGCCTGCCCAAGGCCGTCGCCATCGCCCACCGCGGCATCGCCGACCTCGTCGGCGCGCAACGGGAGATCACCTCCGGGTCGGCCACCCGCGTCCTGCATGTGGCGTCACCGAGCTTCGACGCGTCGATCCTGGAGATGTTCTGGGCGATCGCGTCGGGACACACGCTGGTGATCTCCCCGGCCGACACCTATGGCGGCCCCGACCTGGTGGCCCTGATGGCGCGGCACCGGGTCACCGACGCGATCATCACCCCGACGGTGCTGGCCACCATGGATCCGGCGGGCCTGCACCACCTGAAGCATCTCGCGACCGGCGGCGAGGCCTGCCCGCCCGAACTCGTCGACCGCTGGGCCGCCGAACCCGGCCGCACCCTCTACAACTTCTACGGCCCCACCGAGACGACGGTGTGGGCGACGGTCGCCCGCTCGCTGCCCGGCGTGCCGGTCACCATCGGCCGCCCGCTGCGCGGATTCACCGCGCACATCCTGGACCGGCGCCTGAATCCGGTGCCGCACGGCGTGGTCGGCGAACTGTACCTGTCGGCACCCGGGGTGGCACGCGGCTACCTGCACCGGGCCGGCCTGACCGCGACCCGCGTCGTCGCCGACCCGTTCGGCGCGCCCGGCGACCGGCTGTACGCCACCGGCGACC
>JASGFO010000312.1:0-3523 GCA_047605505.1 Gordonia sp. (in: high G+C Gram-positive bacteria)
ATCGGCGTCGGTCCACGCGCACGCCAGCGATACGGTCATGTGTTTCACCCCCCCACGAGATTCGCTTATCGGCATATCTCGAATATGGGTTCTATGATACCCGCACCCACCGACAAAAAATCCCGCTGGTCTGGCCCGCGGGTCCTGCCATCTGCTTGCCGCTCGTACTCTGGCGCTTGTGGAGTACTCGGTCGAAATCGCGCTGCTGGTGGTCTCGCCCCGACATGCCTACTTCGGCCGTCCCACCGACGGTCCGGCCGGCGATGTCGAGACCACGACACCGGAGCAGGTCGAGCTGGTCGCCGACAAGGGAATCCGCGGCGACCGTTTCTTCGGCGTCCGCGCCCATACGGAGGCGGCGGTGACCTTTCTCGCGCTCGAAGCGTGGCGGGCGGCGGCGCCGGCCGTCGACCCGGTGGTGGCGCGCCGCAACATCGTCGTGGCCGGATTCGAGCTGGACCCGTTGCGCGGCAAGGAGTTCGCGATCGACTCCGGCGACGGGCCGGTCCGCTTCCGAGGCGGACGTCCGGCCCATCCGTGCTCCTGGATGGATTCGGTGGCCGGTGACGGGGTCCGTAAGACGCTGATCGGGCGCGGTGGCCTCCGCGCCCAGCCGCTGACCTCGGGAACGTTGCGGCTCGGGCCGGCGACCGTCACCTGCGACGTCGAGCTCGATCCCACCCGCGCTGCCGCGCAGGTCAGACGCGCGCAACCCCTCTGACATCATCGAGGCCGGCGCCACGGTCACCCTGGTCTCCCACCCACCGCAGCTCGGGAATCGTCGACCCGGACGAGCTGCGCGGCATCTGACCCCCTCGTCAGGGCAGCGGGAGGGGCCGCACCCGCGACAGTTGGGTGACGTGGTGCGGTCCGAGCTCTGCCACACTGCGGACCTGCAAGAGTTTCATCGTGCGTTCGATCTCCTCGCGCAGGATCGCGATCGCGCGGTCGACCCCGCGGCGGCCACCGGCCATCAGACCGTACAGGTAGGCGCGGCCGACGAGCGTGAACGAGGCGCCCAGCGCCATCGCGGCGACGATGTCGGCGCCGTTCATGATGCCGGTGTCGACGATGATCTCGGTATCCTTGCCGACTTCCTTCACGACGTGCGGCAGCAGGTGGAAGGGGACCGGTGCGCGGTCGAGCTGGCGGCCACCGTGGTTGGACAACACGATCGCGTCGACCCCGAGATCGGCGAGCTTCTTCGCGTCGTCGACGGTCTGCACGCCCTTGACGGCGATTTTGCCCGGCCACAGCGCTCGGATCTCGGCCAGATCGGTGTAGTCGATCGACGGATCCATGGCGGCGTCGAGCAGGTCGCCGACCGTCCCGCCGGTCGACGACAACGATGCGAACTCGAGCTTGGGGGTCGTCAGGAAGTTGATCCACCAGGCCGGCCGCGGAATCGCGTTGAGCACGACACCCGGGGTGAGTTGCGGCGGAATGGTGAAGCCGTTGCGCTTGTCGCGCAGCCGGGCGCCGGCGACGGGGGCGTCGACGGTGAAGAACAAGGTGTCGAAACCCGCGTGCGCGGCGCGCTCGGCCAGTCGAGAGGAAATCGTCCGGTCCTTCATCACATAGAGCTGAAACCAGTTGCGCCCGTGTGGATTGGCCGCTTTGACGGCTTCGATCGTGGTGGTGCCCAAGGTGGAGAGACAAAAGGGGATGCCCGCCGCCGCGGCGGCTCCCGCACCGGCCGTCTCGCCTTCGGTCTGCATGAGCCGGGTGAATCCGGTCGGGGCGATCCCGAACGGCAACGCCGACGAGCCGCCCAGCACCTGCACCTCGGTGTCCACATGGGAGACATCGGTGAGCACTCCCGGGTGAAACTCGATGTCGGCGAAGGCCTCCCGCGCCCGGTGGAGCGAGATCTCGCCTTCGGCCGCGCCGTCGGTGTAGTCGAATGCGGCGGTCGGGGTGCGGCGCTTGGCGATCGCCCGCAGGTCACCGATCGTGTGCGCTTTGCTCAGCCGGTTTCCGGTGCGATCAAGCGTCGGCTTCCGGAACCGCATCAACTCGACGATCTCGTCGGGTTTCGGGAACTGGCGAGTGACCACGGTGTCCTCCTGAAGAGTTCGCGAGCGTGATCAGGATAACCCGGTGGCGCCGCCTGGGACGGGCCGCAGACCCGGGTATGCATGTGCGGTCCGGTCGTCCGGACGGACCACCCGACACCGCGGGTGGGCTACTGTGGCGAACCATGACCGATGCCTCGCTGGTGGTCGGACCGCTGCTGCGCTTCGTCGACGATTCCCGCGCGACCATCTGGGTCGAGACCGATCGGCCCACCGTGGTCGAGGTGCTGGGACACCGGGCGCCGACGTGGACGGTGCACGGACACCACTATGCGCTCGTCGTGATCACCGGACTGCCGCCCGGCACGGCGACCCCCTACACCGTCGACCTCGACGGCCGGCAGGTGTGGCCCGATCCGGTATCGACCTTCCCGCCGAGCGTGCTGCGGACGCGCGGTGCCAAGGAGGAGTTCCGGCTCGCCTTCGGCTCCTGTCGGCGCGCCGAGCCCTTCGACGCCGACGCCCTCTCCCGCTTCGGCGCGGATGCCCTTGTCGCGCTGGCCGAACGGATGCGTGAGCGGCCGCTCTCGGAGTGGCCGGACGCCCTGCTGTTGGCCGGTGACCAGATCTACGCCGACACCCCGTCGGAGGCGATGACCCGGCGGGTCCGCGCCGCTCACGCCGGTGGGCCGGCCGAACTCGCCGAGGTGCGCGACGAGATTGCCGACTTCGAGGAATACACCTGGCTGTATGCCGAGAGTTGGACGCCCGAACCGATCCGGTGGTTGCTCTCGACGGTGCCGACCTGCATGCTGCTCGATGACCACGATCTGCGCGACGACTGGAACACCTCGCAGGCGTGGCGCGAGTGGATCACCACCCGGCCGTGGTGGCGCGACCGCGTGCAGGGCGCGCTCGCGTCGTATTGGATCTACCAGCATCTCGGGAACCTGTCGCCGGATGACCTCGCCGCCGATGAGATCTGGGCAATGGTGTGCTCCGAGGTCTCCGACGATGAACGCTCCCGGCGCCTCGATGAGTTCGCCTGGCGCTCCGATGTCCATCCGGACACCACGCGGTGGAGTTATGACCGGGACTTCGACGCCGCCGGCACCCGCATCCGGCTCGTCGCCATCGACACCCGGTGCTCACGGCAGCTCGATCCCGCGCATCGGGGCATCGTCGACGCGGCCGAATCCGCGTGGCTGACCGCGGCGGCCACGGCACCCGGCATCGACCATCTGCTTGTCGCGACGCCGCTGCCGGTGTTCGTCAGTCACGGGATCCATCATTTGGAAAGCTGGAACGAGGCGGTCGCCGGCGGTGCGTACGGGACCACATGGGGCACCCGGTTCGGAGAATGGGTACGCCGCGAGGTCGACCTCGAACACTGGTCGGCCTTCCGCCATTCCTTCGATCTGTTTGTCTCCGTGCTCGGTGAATTGTCGGCGGCGATCAGCCCGCCCGCGTCGGTGCTGATCCTCTCCGGCGATGTGCACTGCTCCTAC
>JASGFO010000313.1:0-3522 GCA_047605505.1 Gordonia sp. (in: high G+C Gram-positive bacteria)
GTCCGGTGTCGGCGTGCTCGTGACCTGGCCCGCCGGCGCCCTGCTCGGTGCGGTACTGGGCAATCTCGTCGCCGACCCCGCGGTTCTCGGCCTCGACGCGGCACTGCCCGCCCTGCTCGGCGCGTTGGCCCTTCCCGCGCTGCGGGCCCGGGCGACCGCGGCGGCCGCGCTCCTCGGCACCGCCACCGCGCTCGCCGTCGCGCCGTTCGTTCCGGCCGGCGTCCCGGTGCTGCTCGCGCTGGTGGGCGTCGCCGCGACCCTCCGCGCGGGTTTGCCGGCGTGGGAACCCGCGCACCCGCGCGAGGAGGCAGTGGCGTGACGGCGACCGTGGACTTCGCCGCAGCGGCCTGGAGTGTCGCCGGGCTTGCTGTCGGCACCTATCTGCTGCGGCTGGCCGGGCCGCTGTTGCGGAACCGGGTGCGGGTGTCGGCGCGCGTGGCCGCGCTGCTGGATCGCGCCGCGATCGTGCTGCTGGTGGCCGTCGCCGCGACCGGCGCGCTCTACGCGGGGTCGGAGTTCGCCGAGTGGGCGCGCCCGGTGGGGGTCGGCGTGGGCATCCTGGCGGCGCTGTGCCGGGCGCCCGTCGTCGTGGTGGTCATCGTCGCGGTCGCCGCCACCGCGGGACTGCGGGTCGTCGGGGTGCAGTGAGCCGGGGTACCGGGAGGAAAGAAGCCGGGCCACACCGTGATTGGCTGCCGGTGGCGATCAGTCCGGCCACCGCATGACGAGCACGGCCTCGACGGCCTCGTCGCCGACGACCTGATAGCCGTGGTCGGTGTCGGCGGTCCAGGTGGTCGCCTCGCCGACGCCGAGGGTGATCTCGCCGCCCTGCCTGCCCACGCGCGCGCGGCCGCGGGTGACGAGGAAGTGTTCGGTGACCGTGGGGCCGTGGGGCCGCGACCGATGTGGCGGGCCGGGATCGAGACGCAGCAGGTAGACCTCAATGGTCACCCCGTCGCTCGTGGTGGAGTCGAGGAGCCGGGCGGTGATGCCCGGCGACCGGACCTCGGCGCCGGCACGTTCGGCGAGCAGCCACGACAGCGGGACCCCGAGGGCGCCGGCGAGCGCGTAGAGCGTCGAGAGGTTGGGGTTGCGGGTCCCGTTCTCGATCTCCGACAACGAGCCCTTGCCGATCCCGGCCTGCCGGGCCAACGCCGCCAGCGGCAGACCGCGGACGGCCCGCGCGGTGCGCAGGCGTTCCCCGATCAATGCCGAAAGCTCCGCGCTGCGCACGGGTCCAGCCTACCGAGGCTGGTTCTGTTTGCAGAACTCGCCGACCGGGCCTACGGTTCTGTTTATGGAACGATCCCTGCGGCTTGTGGAACGCTCGTCGTGGCGGCCGATCTCGGTCGGTGTGACCACCACGCTGGTGGGCTTCACGAGCTCGTTCGCCGTTGTGCTCGCGGGCCTCGAGGCGGTCGGCGCGACCGCAGCCCAGGCCACGACCGCGCTCGTCGCACTGTGCGTGCTGATGGGTGCGGGGACGATCGTGCTGAGCCTGCGGCACCAGCAGCCCTTCATGGTCGCGTGGTCGACGCCGGGCGCCGCGATCCTCGTCGCCGCCGGCACCGTCGACGGCGGCTGGCCGGCCGCGGTCGGCGCATTCCTGGTGACCGGGGCGCTGATCGTGCTCACCGCGGCGCTGCCGGGGCTCGGCGGGCTCGTCGGCGCAATCCCGGCGCCACTCGCGCAGGCGATGCTGGCGGGCGTCCTGCTGAGCCTGTGTGTGCAGCCGGTGACGGCATTCGCGCAGACACCGCTGCTGGTGGGACCGGTCCTGCTGATCTGGCTCCTGCTGGCCCGTGTCGCACCGCGGTGGGCGGCGCCGGTGGCGTTCGCCGTCGCCGTGGTGATGGCGGTGATCGACGTGATCGTCCGTGGGGATCACTTCGCGTTCGCGGCACCGGCGTTCGCGATCACGGCCCCGGCGTTCACGCTGCCCGCGATCGTCGGCATCGCGATCCCGCTGTACATCGTGACGATGGCGTCCCAGAACGTGCCCGGCGCCACGATCATGGCGTCGCACGGATTCACGGTGCCGTGGCGTGAGTCGCTGTTGATCACCGGGGCGGAGACGATGGTGGGAGCTCCCGCGGGCGCGCACGCAGTCAACCTGGCCGCGATCACGGCGGCATTGCCCGCCTCCGAGGAAGCCCACCCGGATCCCGCGCGCCGCTGGATCGCCGCCCACACCTGCGGCTGGGCCTACGTCGCGCTGGCCGGGCTCACGCCGGTTCTGGTCACCCTCGCGGCCGCGGCTCCGGCGGGCCTGATCCAGGCGGTCGCGGGTCTCGCCCTGCTGGGCACGCTCGGGTCGGCGCTCACCGCTGCCATGGCCGAACGCTCGCGTCAACTCGCTGTGATCGTCACCTTTCTGACCGCTGCGAGCCCGATCGTCCTCGCCGGCATCGGCTCGAGCTTCTGGAGCCTCGTCGCCGGCCTCATCGTCTGGGGGGTGTTCACCGTTCGGCGCTGACGTCGCCAGGTACGGGCATAAGTACAGGCTGAGCGGTGCGCGACGACAATTATTGCGATGGCACTTCGCTCTGCCTGTACATAGGTCCGGGGAGGTGGCTGCGGTACAGTCAGATATCTCCTGACCCCACAGAAAGCATCAAGGCGCTTGCCGCACACGCAACAGATCCAGACCAGGCACAACAATTTCGTCAGTTCGTACACCGAATTGGCGGCCGAGGTTCGCGCCTCGGGTCTCCTCGAGCGCAGACGTGGCTATTACATTGTTCGCATCGGCGCAACGGTGGTGAGTTTTCTCGCGGTCTGGTCCGGGGTCGTGATGCTCGGACATTCGTGGTGGCAGCTCGGCCTCGCGGGCGCGCTCGCCGTCATCAGCACCCAGTTCGGGTTTCTCGGGCACGATGGCGCCCACCAACAGATGTTCGCATCCAAGGCCGCCAATGACTGGACGGCGCGATTGGTGGCATCCCTGGGCGCCGGACTCTCCCTGCACTGGTGGCGCGGTAAACACAACCGCCACCACAAGGCCCCGAATCAGATCGGGACCGATCCGGACATCACCGGCGGCCCCATCGCCTCCGTCCCCGGTGTCGCCGCCGAACGCTCCGGGATATACGCCTGGTTCACCCGGCGGCAGGGGTGGCTGTTTCTGCCGTTGCTGACCTTCGAAGGCGTGGCCCTGCATGTCGCCGGCATCCAAGGGTTGCTGTCAAGAACGCCCGTACCACACAGAATCCTGGAACTCTCCCTGATCACCGCACGGCTCGGCACGGGAATCGGACTGCCGTTCGTGGTGATGACAGCACCACAGGCCATCGCCTTCATTGTGGTTCAGCTGGCCCTATTCGGACTCCTGCTCGGCGGCGCCTTCGCCCCCAATCACAAAGGCATGCCGTTGGTCCCCAAGGACATGCGCGTCGACTTTCTCCGACGCCAGGTCCTCATGTCGCGCAGCATCAGGGGCGGGTGGTTGACCGATTTCATGATGGGCGGTCTGACCTGGATCCGCGAGTAGTGGCTGGCCAGTTTTGGGTTTGGGCGACGAAG
>JASGFO010000314.1:0-3492 GCA_047605505.1 Gordonia sp. (in: high G+C Gram-positive bacteria)
CTGCCGGAGGGGTTGCTGTATGAGCGGAAAGGCCGCATGGCCTGACCCTCGAGGTCAGCGCCCTGGGGAAATCACTGCGGTGCCGCACGTAATGGGGCCCATCACTACCGCGGACAGGGGTGGTCTCGATCTCGACGGGCTCGATCCGGCGGATATGCCCTCCGCCGGCGCTCCGGGCTACTCGACCAGCGGGTAGCGGGGATGACCGGGGGCGCGACGCTGCATCTGTTCGCTCTTCGGGCTGCTTGTATCGAGGCCATGTGTCTGCTGTGGGTGTGGTCTCGATATGGGCCTCCTTCGTCGGCCCTACTCGACCAGCGGAGGCGTGCAGAACCTGTCGGTGGCCACCGGTACAGTCGGACCAACCTGATACCCGTGAGAGGATCATCCCCGATGGCAGTCGAGCCCATTCCCGCTGCGGGTACCGGTCCGGCCGCCAAGAGTCCGCCGCAGACAACCTTCGCGAGACCCATGACCGAGAGCCCCCGACACTTCTACCCGCAGCTCGAAGGGATGCGGGCAGTCGCCGCCCTGGGCGTCCTCACCACCCACGTCGCCTTCCAGACCGGCGCGATCCGGCTGCCCATCCTCGGTCCGATCCTCGGCCGCCTCGACCTCGCCGTCGCCGTGTTCTTCGGGCTGTCCGGCTTCCTGCTCTGGCGCGGGTGGGTGCCCACCTCGAGCACCCGGCAGATCCCCGACGTGCGAGGCTATCTCCGGCACCGATTCGTCCGGATCTGGCCGGCCTACGTGGTCGTCGTACTGGCGGTCCTGACCCTGTTGCCGGAAGCGCGCGGCGCGTCGGCGGCGGTGTGGCTCGCCAACCTGACCCTCACCCAGGTCTTCGTGCCGCTCTCGCTGACCGCCGGCCTCACCCAGATGTGGAGTCTCTCGGTGGAGGTCGCGTTCTATCTGCTGCTGCCATTGATCGGGCTGGCGCTGTGCGGGATCCGCGGGCGCCGCGCACGGTGGCGGGTCCCGATCCTCGCGGGGATCGGGGTGCTGAGCCTCGGCTGGGCATGGGTCGCGCGGTGGCTGCCGCTACCCGCCGGCTCGTCGCCCACCAACTGGGTCTTCGGGCATCTGCCCTGGTTCCTCACCGGGTTGATCTTGGCCGAGATCGCGGGCTCGGGCGGGCTGCTCGCCCGGATCGGGGCCCGGCGGATACCGATGGCCGTGCTGTTCGTCATCGCCTACGGCCTCGCCTGCACGCCGCTGGCCGGGCCCACCGGACTCGGTGACCTCGCACCGTGGCAGTTCGCGGTCAAGATGACCCTCGGCGCCGCATGCGGATTCGCGCTGCTCGCGCCACTCGTGTGCGCCCGTGCGAGATCTCCCGTCGCTGCGCCCGCCCCGACGTTCCGCATCCTGACCTCACCGGTGATGGCCGCCCTCGGCCGCTGGTCCTACGGCATCTTCATCTGGCACGTCGCCGTGCTGGCCGTCGTCTTCGGGCTGTTCGGGATCGTGCCGTTCAGCGGCACCACCCTCGGCGTGTGGTGTCTCACCGTCGTCCTCACCGTGGGCCTCTCGGCGGCGAGCTATGCGTTCATCGAAGAGCCCGCGCGGCACTGGTTCCGTCGCCAGGAACAACACCGCGACCAGCGCAGGCCACTGCGCCCACCACGCGAAACCGTGATACCCGGTCGGTGAATGCCACGGCCCCGCGGCCAGGCCGACGGTCGCGAGCATCATCGCCACGAATCCGACGAGCACCCGGGTGCGGTGGTCGATCACCGTGACGACGGCGCAGACCCCCACCGCGGTCACCACCCCCCACCACCCGGTCAGGAGCCAGGCGGTGACCGGCGTGAGGAGGATTGCGCCGGCCGCCACGAGCCGTCGACGAGAGGGGCCGAGCTCCGCCGCCGGTCCCGCCCGCGCCGCGGCAGGTGCCTCGTCCCGCCGTCTCCCCGGTATCAGCGCCACCGCGAAAAGCGCTGCCAGCAAGACGAATCCGATGACCAGCGACCAGCGGTAGAGCGAGTCGTAGCGGAACGTCAACCGCACGGTGCCACCCGAGCCGGCCGGCACAATCCATCCCTGCTGCCAGCCGTCGACGACGATCGGGGTCAGCGTGGCACCCAAAAGCCGCGCCGTCCACCCCGGATTGGCGGACTCGGGCACCGACAGGATTCGGTCGGTCGACGCACCTGACACGCGCACCGCACGATCGGTGGCGTCCCACCGCTCCACCGCGGGCGTGGTCACCGACGCGGTCACCCGCGGTGCGCCCGCATCGAGCCACGCGGCGTCGACGGTGAACGCCGCACCCGGGTTCACCGACAACTCCTGCTCACCCGCCGACAGCGACACCGGGGCCGTGCCACACGGCCGCGCGATCACCGGCACCCCGTCCCGTAGAGCGGAAGCGGTGGCGCGCACCGACATCGCGATCACCTGCCCGGACACCGTGATCCCGATACCGGCATCGCATCCGATCTCGACCGGCGCATCGGGCCGCGCCGCCGGCGGGGCCGGCGAGACCTCCACCTCGGCGATCCCGACCGGAGCCGGCGACGCAAACCCCAGACTGTTGACATCGAGTACCTCGTGGTGGCCGGTCACGGTGATCGAGAGACGATCGGTGACCGCAGGCCGCACCCGGAGCAGGCCGTCGGCGCCCACCCGGACACGCTGCGGTCCGGTACCGAGATCCACCGACACCTCGGTCGGTGCGGCCGGGTAGCCGCCCGCCGCAGCGCGCAGACGCACTGCGCGCACCGATTGCGGTGCAGGCAAACGGATATCCAGCCGGGGACGGCGCTGCGACGTCGCCGTCCACACCGTCGTCGGATCACCGTCGACGGCCGCAGCGGCCGAACCCCGCGGATCATTGACCGCGGCGGCCCCGGCGGCCGTCACCGTCCGCGACGGCCGTAGCAGGGCGTCGAGCGCGGCCGACGGCCGCGGCCGGAGCACCACCGACGGGCGGATCGAGACCGGGGCAGGCACCGAAAGCGCCCGCGTCAGCACGTCGGGGGTCTCGGCGGAGCGGCCCAACCCGGGTGCGCACCGCACCTGACGGTCGTCGGCGATGCACGCCGAGCGTCCCGAAAGTTCTTGGGTGAGAAGCCATCCCGCTGTCGACGCACCCGGCGTGGCCGCCGGCAGCACGACGCGGTGCCGGATGGTCAGCGGCAGGGCCGAGGCCAGGTCGGCGACGGCGACCTCGCCGATCGCGAACTGGTTTCCGGCGCTGCCGTCCTCGGTGGCGGCCGCGCGGATCGTGACCCAGTGGGTCGCACCGCTCGGCGCGGTCACCGTCACCGCCCGGCCCGGCTGCACGGCGGCCACCGTCGAACCCGCCTCGGTACTGACCACCACCGAGCTCACATCCGGGCCCAGCGCCTCGGCAGTGGTGAGTGAGAGCGCCAGATCTGCCCGGGGACTGGTGAAGTCCAGCCGCAGCCATTGGCCGACGGCCGCGCCCAGCCCGCCCGACACCCACGCCGTCGCCGGGTCGCCGTCGACGGCCGCGGCCGCCGACGC
>JASGFO010000315.1:0-3441 GCA_047605505.1 Gordonia sp. (in: high G+C Gram-positive bacteria)
CCTGCCAGCCCGACGCCCCCGACAGACCCCACTCGGTGGTCAGATCACGCGGTGCGCCAACGCCTTTCAAGACGGCGAGATCGGCGCCGAAGCCCGCGATGAGAGCATCGGGGTAGGTTGCGCGCGTCACGGCCAGCAGTTCGGCGGCCGCGACCGGCGCCGACACGATCAGGGTGTCCGCGACATCCTGCGCCGCCACCGGCAGGCCGAGGGCCGCACCCAGATCCGCGGACGCCTCGGCGGGCGTGGCGGCCGCCGACAACAGCGAGACGCAGCCATGCCCGGGTGGCGACCACGTGGGATTGCCGTAGACGGCCACCCCGGCGGAGTCGGCGCCCCGCCCCTGCATCTCACCCAGCATCGTGGCGAGCAGTTCGCCCAGGCGGGGATGGAGCTCGGGATTGCGCAGGTGCAATCCGACGATTCCACACATGTTCTTCGATCCTCTTTCGTGTCGGAAGCGGCAAGTCTCGTGTCGGATGCCGCAAGGTCAGAATGCGGTCAGGTACTTGTCGACCTCCCACGACGAGACCGCGGAATGCCAGGCAAAGAACTCCTCCCGCTTGATGCGGGTGAAGTACGACGAGACCCGCTCCTCGGCGTCCCAGTCGTCCGGCAGGGCCGCGTCGAGTGTCGCGGTGATGATCTCGTCGGCCTCGAGTGCCTCGACCGCATGCAGCAGGGTGATCGGCAGATCCCCGACATGCTCCGGGCCTGCGCCCACTGCGCCCGGCTCCAGGGAGCGTTTGATGCCGTCGAGCCCGGCGCCCAGGGCCGCCGCGACCGCGAGGTAGGGGTTCGCCGAGCCGTCACCGCCGCGCAGCTCGACACGCTGCTCGTCGGGGATCCGGATGTAGTGGGTGCGATCGTTGCCGCCGTAGGTGGCGCGCCGGGGTGCCCACGACGACCCCGAGCGGGTCGCGGTGGCGCCGGTCCGCTTGTAGGAGTTCACCGTTGGCGCCATGACGGCCTGCAGTGCCGGTGCGTGCTCGAGCAGGCCGCCGACAAAACTGTACGCGGTCGGCGAGAGGCCGAGGCCGCGCTCGTCGTCGCCGTCGGCGGGAAACACCGGGCTGCCCGCGGCGGTGAGCGAGAGGTGGAAGTGCAGTCCGGTGCCGGTGCGGTCGGCGAAGGGTTTGGGCATGAAGGTGACCACCATGTCGCGTTCGGCGGCCATCACCGACAGCAGATAGCGCAGGGTGATGACCCGATCGGCGGTGGTCAGCGCCTCGGCGTAGTGGAAGTTCTGCTCGAACTGACCGTTGCCGTCCTCATGGTCGTTGGCATAGTTTCCCCACCCGAGCTGGTTCATCGCGGTCGACACCTCGGTGAGGTGGTCGTACATGCGGGTCAGGCCACGCACGTCGTAACAGGGCTGGTCGGAGGTGTCCGCGGCGTCGGCGGTGACCAGCGAACCGTCGGCGGCACGTTTGAGCAGAAAGTACTCGACCTCGGCGCCCACCCAGGGCTCGAAGCCCGCGTCGGCGGCCTCACCGATCAGCGCCTTGAGGATGTTGCGGGGGGCGAACGGCCAGGGTTTGCCCTCGACGTGCGGGTCGCAGTGCACGATCGCCAGTCCCTCCTTGATGAAGGGGATCGGCTGGAACGACGACACATCCGGTATCACCATGAGGTCGGGATCCTTGGGCTCCTGGCCGATCGCACCGACCGCGTAGCCGGCGAATCCCACACCGTCGGAGGCGAGCTCATCGACAGCCTCGACCGGGACGAGCTTGGCGCACGGTTTGCCGCGCAGGTCCACGAACATGGCGAGGATGAACTTGGTGTCCGACGCCGCGCAGACGTCTGCGAGCGTGGGGGTTTCGGTCATCTGCTTCTCCGATTGTGATGCGTGCGGGCCCATGATGGCAGACGGGACAGAGTCTGGTCCACTCCTATGAATCCTCGTCTACGGCCAGTAGACCTCGAGGGTGTTGCCTGCCCATTTCGTCCCGATGAGCGTTGGGTGTCACCGCGCGCCCGCATCCGAGCACCCCGCAGTAGTCTGTTCGGTCGGATTTCCCGGGCAAGAACGGTCAAAAACCCCTGCCACGGTTGCCCGGTGCCGTCGGCACTCCCAATACTGAGGCCCGGGACAAATCTCGTCGTGGCTGCCCGGGAATGGTGAACACCCTACGGCGCCAGCCGAAGTTGAGGAGTCGGAGCAGATGTCGTACTACCCACCGGGACCACCACCGACGTACCCACCGTCGGTGCCGTTCGGGGCGGTCCCGCCGCCGCCCCCGCCTCAGCACAACCGCCGCAACATGACCTTGATCCTGGCGGCGGTCGCGGCCGTGCTCGCGCTGGTGTTCGCGTCGGTGGTGGTCGTCGTGCTCAAGAGCAAGGAGGGTGGCTTCGACCTGCCGTTCCTGTCGCTGACGTCGGCCGAGTCCGCGGGCGAGGATCCGTTCTCGCCCACTGTGTCGCTGCGCAACCAGCCACTGGACAACGGGCTGCGGCTCTCCGCCCAGACCGGCGCGGTGGATCAGGGCACCCGCGTGGTCAGCGGGACCACACCCGGGCTGTACGCGGGCGGTGCCAACACCTGCGACACCGCCGCACTCGGCAACTATCTGGCCGCCAACCCCGCACAGGGGCAGGCGTGGGCGAGTGTGTTCGGCATCAGCCAGGCATCGATCCCGTATTACCTCGACACGTTGACCCCGGTCGTGCTGACCGCGGACACCTGGGTCACCAACTACGGCTACACCGACGGCGTCGCCCGGCCGTTCCAGGATGTCCTCCAGGCCGGGACCGCGGTCCTCGTCGACAGCGCAGGCGTCCCCCGCGTGCGATGTGCCTGCGGTAATCCGCTCGCGCCGCCCGCCGCCGCCCCGATCGCCGGCTACCGCATCCACGACCACGGGTGGCACGACTACCATCACACGCGCGTCGTCCGTGTCGCCTATGTCACCCAGCATGTGACGGTGATCAACAACACGACCGTGATCGTCAGTCAGGCGCCGAGCACATCGTCGTCATCGGCTCCGCCGGCGTCCGGGTCGACCACGCAGCCGACCACGCAACTCCTGCTCCGCAACGCCGACGATCCGAATGGGCCGCTGTTCGCCCGGACCGTCGGTGCCGGCCTGCTCGATCTGACCGGCCTGCCGCCGTTGACCACGCCGCTGCCCACCGCGACCTCGCTCAACGTGCCATTGCAGGTCGACGACGAGAACGCGGCCCACCAAAACGGGCTCGCCGATGCGGGCTCCCCGGAGGCCGCATCGGAGGTGATGAGCCAGGCGCAGGCCCGTAGCGGTGTCCCGGAGGTCATGTCCGAGGCCCCCGCCGGTGAGTCCGGTCAGTCGGCTGTCGGCGCCCCGGCATCGGCCGCACCCGGCAGCTCCGCCACCGCCGGCGGCTCCGCCACGGCTGGCAGCTCCGCCACGGCTGGCAGCTCCGCCACGGCCGGCGGCGGCGCGACTGGCGGCGCTG
>JASGFO010000316.1:0-3427 GCA_047605505.1 Gordonia sp. (in: high G+C Gram-positive bacteria)
CGCCCGACGAACTGCGGGCCGCGGTGAACCGGCGCGTCCACCGGGCCAGCGGGCTACGGAGCTGAACCGAGCCAAACGCCCTACAGCTCGCATCCGCCGGGCACGAGGTCGCGCCGCATATAGCACTCGGAACCGAGTAGATGGTCGAGCTTGTCCTGCGGCAACGCCATGAGCATCGAGATCGTCTGGCTGCGCACCACTTCGGTGCGGTGCGCGGCGATCGCGGCCTGCTTGCGGTCGACGAACGCCGAGACGTCCATCTCGACGTCGACGAGATCCGGTGGTGTGCCGGGCAGATCCGCCCGTGGAACGCCGGGGAACAGATCGTCGCTCACCTCGTCGATCATCTTCTCCGGCACGGTGGCGAAATACAGCGAGCGCACCCGCCACGGCGCGCCGTGGCGGCGGTAGAGGGTGGGCAGCGCCGCGGCGTCGGCGGCCGCGCAGGCGAGACGATGGGTGTGGATGTGGTCGCGGTGACCGTAGACCCCGAACGGGTCGTAGGTGACGATCGCGTGCGGCCGGAACCGGCGGATGTGGCTCACGAGTTCACGCACCTCGTGCGAGAACACGGCCTCGCACAGCTTCGGCCGACCGGGAGCCGACTCGGGCACCCCGTCGTCGGCATAGCCGAGCGTGACCGGTTCGGCGGTGACCCCGAGCTCGCCCAGTGCCCGGCACAGCTCGGTGTGCCGCCGGGTGCCCGGTGCCCAGGTGGCCATCACCACCTCGAGTTCCCCGCCGCGGGCGACGTGCCGCGCAATGGCTCCGCCGGTCCACAACGATTCGTCATCGGGGTGGGCGTGGACGAACATCAGCCGGGGTACCAACACGGTGGGGTTCCTCGTCGTTGGGGGCGTCGTGGTCGTTGGGGGCGTCGTGGGGGCACGGACGGGGCACGCCACCCGGTGGTCCTCGACCGCCGTCTGATTGCCGCACCCCCCATTCAGCGTAGCGGGCGCGCGATCTCGTAGAATCCGGCGTTGGTCGCAGAGGACCCAAAGTCAGTGAATGCGCGTGACCTGCGGAGGCCCGAAGATGAGTACTCACACCGAAACCCGGCAATTTCAGGCCGAGACCCGGCAACTGCTGGATCTCATGGTCCATTCGATCTATTCCAACAAGGACAGCTTCCTGCGTGAGCTGATCTCCAACGCCTCGGACGCCCTGGACAAGGTGCGGCTGGAATCGTTGCTGGACAAGGACCTCGACGTCGACACCAGCGATCTGCACATCACGCTGGAGGCCGGGACCGACGCCGACGGCAACCGTACCCTGACCGTCCGCGACAACGGCATCGGGATGTCGGGCGACGAGGTGGTCGACCTCATCGGCACGCTCGCCCGCTCGGGCACCGGCGAACTCCGCAAGAAGCTCGCCGAGGCCCCCGACGCCGCCACCGCCGACGAGCTGATCGGCCAGTTCGGTATCGGCTTCTACTCGACGTTCATGGTTGCCGAGAGGGTCAGCCTGCTCACCTGCAAGGCCGGCGAGACCACCGGCACCGCCTGGTCGTCGACCGGCGACGGCACCTACACGATCGGTGAGGCCGCCGACGCGCCGCAGGGCACCTCGGTGACGTTGACCCTCAAGCCGGTCGACACCGAGAACCACCTCAACGACTACGCCGACCCCGCCGTTCTGCGGTCGCTGGTCAAGCGGTACTCCGACTTCATTGCCTGGCCCATCCGCATGGACGTCGAGAAGACCACCACCAACCCGCCTGCGGAAGATTCCCCGTCGCTTCGCTCGCCCGAGGACGAGGGCGGCGAGCCGGAGACGGTGACGACCGTCGAGACCGAGACCCTCAACTCGATGAAGGCGTTGTGGGCCAAGAACCGTGACGAGGTCTCCGACGAGGAGTACGAGGAGTTCTACCGGCACGTCGCCCACGCGTGGGATTCCCCGTTGGAGACCATCACGCTCAAGGCCGAGGGCACCTTCGAATATCAGGCGCTGCTGTTCATCCCCACGCAGGCACCGTTCGACCTGTTCATGCGGGAGAGCAAGGTCGGCATCCAGCTCTACGTCAAACGCGTGTTCATCATGGACGACTGCGAAGAGCTCATGCCGGAGTATCTGCGGTTCGTCAAGGGTGTCGTCGACGCGGCCGATCTGTCGCTCAACGTCTCCCGCGAGATCCTGCAGCAGGACCGCCAGATCCGCGCGATCCGCCGGCGCCTCACCAAGAAGGTCATCGCCACCATCAGCGACCTGCGGTCCGCGCGCGCCGACGACTACCAGACATTCTGGTCGACGTTCGGGCGGGCCTTCAAGGAAGGCCTGGTCAATGACCCCGACAACCGCGACGCGATCCTCAAGGCCTCGGTGTTCGCGTCGACGCACAGCGCCGACGAGCTGACCACCCTCGCCGACTACGTGGGCCGGATGCCGGAGGGGCAGAAGGCGATCTACTACATGACCGGCGAGTCGCGCCGCCAGATCGAGAGCTCCCCGCACCTGGAGGCCTTCGGTGCCAAGGGGGTCGAGGTGCTCATCCTCGACGACCCCGTCGACGAGATGTGGGTCTCGAGCGGCCTGGAGTTCGAGGGCAAGTCCTTCCAGTCCGTGGCGAAGGGTGCCGTCGATCTCGACGACCTCGACGATGCCGACGACGAGTCCGACACCGAGACCGACGAGACGTTCGCGCCGCTGCTGACCTGGCTCGGTGAGACGCTGTCCGACGACATCACCGAGGCCCGGCTCTCCAAGCGGCTCACCGCGTCGGCCGCCTGCCTCGTCGGCGACGAGTTCTCGATGTCGCCGCAGCTGGAGAAGCTGTACCGCGCTTCGGGGCAGCCGGTGCCGAAGACCCGGCGCGCGCTCGAGCTCAACGCGTCGCATCCGCTGGTCGCGGGCCTCAACACGGCGTTCTCGGCGAGCACCGAGCACGACGCGCTGGTCCCGACCGCGCAGCTCGTCTACGGTATGGCGCTGATCGCCGAAGGCGGCGAGCTCACCGACCCGGCGGCCTTCGCCCGGCTCCTCGCCGACCAGCTCACCGCGGCGCTGGGGGAGATATCGCCGGCGTGACCGGGTGAACGGGCCGAGCGCGGCGCCGGGCAACCAGAGCGATGCCGGCACCGGCGCCGACGCACCCCCCGGGGTGGGCGAGATCCCACCGCGGGGGGTGCCCCGTCGAACGAGGGCGGCCCGGTGGGTCGTGGTGGGCGTGCTCCTCGTGGTCATCGCGCTGGCCGCGGCCGTCCTGACCGCCGTGCAGTGGCCGCGCGACACCACGGATCCTCGCCCACCGCAGACCCCGCAGGCGGTCGTGCACAGCTTCCTGCGGGCCGTCGCCGACGCCGACGCGTCCCGCGCGCTCGAGCTGATGGTGATCCCGAGCTCGCGCACCTTCCTCACCGACTCGGCGCTCCGCGCGCAGCGGAGTACTGCACCGATCACCGACATCCGGGTGATGCCGGCC
>JASGFO010000317.1:0-3409 GCA_047605505.1 Gordonia sp. (in: high G+C Gram-positive bacteria)
CGCCGACGTCCTCGAACGGTGGGCGGCGATGGCCGACGCCCAGACGGCCGTCGTCTTCGACACCCACCTCGGCGGTATCCCTGTCTGCCTGATCGGGATCGAGTCCACCCCGGTCCCGCGCCACGGCTTCCCGCCCACCGACGGCCCCGACACCTACACCGCGGGCACCCTGTTCCCGCGGTCGTCGAAGAAGACCGCGCGGGCGATCAACGCGGCCAGCAGCAACCGGCCCGTCGTCGTCTTGGCCAACCTGTCCGGCTTCGACGGCTCACCGGAGTCGATGCGCAAGTTGCAGCTCGAGTACGGTGCCGAGATCGGGCGGGCCATCGTCAACTTCGACGGACCGATCGTGTTCTGCGTCATCTCGCGCTACCACGGCGGTGCGTTCGTGGTGTTCTCGAAGTCGCTCAACCCGAACATGACCGTGCTGGCGCTGGAGGGCTCGTTCGCGTCGGTGCTCGGCGGGGCGCCGGCCGCTGCCGTCGTCTTCGCCGGTGACGTGGCGCGCCGCACCGACGCGGACCCGCGGGTGCGTGCGCTGGGGGAGGCCGCGGCGAACGCGTCGGGCGCGCAGCGGTCGGAGCTCGCCGCCGAGCTCGACGAGCTGCGCGGCACCGTGCGGGCGGAGAAGATCAGCGAGGTGGCCGCGGAGTTCGACGCCGTGCACAACATCGAACGGGCCGTCGAGGTGGGCTCGGTGGACGCGGTGATCAGCGCCGCACGACTGCGGCCCGCGATCATCGAGGTGCTGGAGCGGTCGGCGCCGGGGGAGTAACCCGTCCCGGACTATGCCTTCCCGTCCCGGATCCGCGTCGCCATCACCGCGACCTGGGTGCGTCGCTGCATGTCCAGTTTCGCGAGGATGCGCGAGACGTAGTTCTTGATGGTCTTCTCGGCGAGGAACATCCGCTCGGCGATCTGGCGGTTGGTCAGACCGTCGCCGATGAGATTGAAGACCTCACGCTCCTGCGGGGTGAGGTCGGCCAGCGGATTGGGCTCCTTGTTCTTGTCGTCGCGCAGCTTGGCGAGGAGGGCGGCGGTGGAACGGTCGTCGAGCAACGACCCACCGCCCCCGACCGTTCGGACGGCGGCGATGAGATTGTGCCCGAGGATCTGCTTGAGCACGAAGCCCGACGCGCCCGCGAGCACGGCGGCCAGCAGGGCGTCGTCGTCGGCATAGCTGGTCAGCATCAGGCATCGTACCGACGGTTCGGCGGCGCGGATGTCCCGGCACAACTCGACGCCGTTGCCGTCGGGCAGCCGGACGTCGAGGACCGCGACATCGGGTGTGGTGGCGAGGATTCCGACGCGGGCCTCGCCGACCGATGCGGCCTCGCCGACGACCTCGATGTCCGCGGCCGTGCCGAGCAGGTCACGCAGGCCACGACGGACGAGCTCGTGGTCGTCGACGAGGTAGATGCGGACGGGGGAGGGTGCGGCCGGATGGCCCTCTCGTGGTGGCGCTTCGGCAGGCATGGCCCGACGCTACCGCACCCGGACCGCGGGGTCGCGACGTCAGTCCCATCGGGTCGAGGACCTTTGGCCCATGCCCGCGGTGACCGCACCGACGACAGTGGATGACGGTCGGGCCGTTTGTCGGGGCCGCGCCCGGCCGGGGCCACCCCTCCTTCCGGGGGTGGCCCGCCGCCGACGCCCCGCTTTCGAGGAGCATTGTCGTGACCACCCTCATCGGACCAGCCACCAGTGACACCCGGATGACCGGGTCGGATCTTCTGCGCGAACTGCTGCCGGTGTGCGAGACCGAGGTCGAGCGGCACATGACGATGACCCGGGAGTGGCATCCGCACGACTACGTGCCCTGGGATGCCGGCCGCAACTTCGCCGCACTCGGCGGCGTCGACTGGGACCCCGAGCAGTCGCAGCTGTCCGACGTCGCCAAGGCCGCCATGATCACGAACCTGCTCACCGAGGACAACCTGCCCTCCTACCACCGGGTGATTGCCGACAACTTCAGCCTCGACGACGCGTGGGGCTTCTGGGTGGGGCGCTGGACGGCCGAGGAGGCCCGGCACTCGATGGTGATGCGCGACTACCTCGTCGTCACCCGGGGCGTCGACCCCGTCGAGCTCGAGCAGATCCGCATGCTGCACATGACCCACGGCTTCAACCCGCTCCCCGAGGACGATGGGCAACGCGACCACAGCGTCGACATGCTCTTCGCCGTCGCCTACGTCAGCTTCCAGGAGCTCGCCACCCGGGTCAGCCACCGCAACACCGGCAAGGCCTGCGGCGACCCGATTGCCGACCGGATGCTGCAACGCGTCGCCGCCGACGAGAACCTGCACATGCTCTTCTACCGCAACATCGTCGCCGGGGCCCTCGACCTCGTCCCCGATCAGGCGATGTGCGCGATCTACGCGATCGTCGCCAACTTCCAGATGCCCGGCGCCACCATGCCGAACTTCCGCCGCAACGCGGTCCTCATCGCCAAGGCCGGCATCTATGACCTGCCCCAGCACCTCAACGACGTCGTCATGCCGGTGCTGCGCACGTGGCGGATCTTCGAGCGCGACGACTTCGGCCCGCTCGGCGAGCTGTACCGCGACAAGCTCGCGGACTTCCTGGCGGAGATGGACGTCAAGGTCGCCACATTCGAGCGCGCCCGCGAGCGCGCCATCGAACGCGCGGCCCGAAAGGCCCGGGCCGGCGCGTGAGCGTGATCGACGAGCGAGCCGCACCCAGCGGCTTCGACGCGGCCATCGCCATGGCCGAGGCCGCCGCCAACCACAACCCGACCCGGTGGAACGAGGTCCGCTGCCGCACCGAGGACCCGGCCGCGGGCGAATACTGCAGCTCCCTGCTGCTGGCGGCGCTGCTGCAATCCTCGGCACATCGGCTCGGGGTCCCCGTCGCCGACGTCTGGAGCCACATCAGACGCACGGGTGAGCTGCCGCTGTAGCGCGGCGTCCCCCGGCGCGTCTGTGCCGCGATCTGCGCTCCGGTGCCCTGCGCCCGGAGCGCAGATTCATGTGTATTCCCCGGTAGGGTCTGAACCCATGCCCGACGACCCAGCTGCCCCCGCCCGGCACTACCTGGCCGGTCTCGATCTCACCGGCCGCAAGGCGGTGATCGTGGGCGGTGGCAACGTGGCCCACCGACGACTACCCAACCTCGTGGCCGCCGGCGCCGACGTGCACGTCATCGCTCTCGACCCGACGCCGTCCGTCGCGTCGTTTCCGCAGATCACCCTGCACCACCGCGCATACGCCGACGGTGACCTCGACGGCGCCTGGTATGTGCTGGCCTGCACCGACGACCCCGCGGTCAACGCCGCCGTCGCCGCCGAGGCCGACCGCCGGCACACCTTCTGTGTCCGCGCCGACGACGCCCGCCTGGGCACCGCGGTCACCCCGGCGTCGGACCGCCACCACGGCGGCTACGGCGACAT
>JASGFO010000318.1:0-3407 GCA_047605505.1 Gordonia sp. (in: high G+C Gram-positive bacteria)
GCCTCGAGGCTGCCTACCGCGTCATGGAGTTCAAGACCGCCGCCTACACCGTCGCCCGTCCCCTCGAGCTGGGTGCGCGCATGGGTGGTGCACCCGCATCCCTGCTCGCCGATCTACGCGCGGTTGGCCACGATCTCGGTATCGCCTTCCAGCTTCGCGACGACGTGCTCGGGGTGTTCGGCGATCCCGACCGCACCGGCAAGCCGTCGGGCGACGACCTCGCCGAAGGCAAACGCACGGCGCTGCTCGCCCTGGGCCAGGAGCGCGCGCACGCCACCGACCCGGCGCTGGCCGACCGCCTGCGCGGCCTCGTCGGCCGCCCCCTCACTGCCGAGGAACTGGCAAGTGCCCGAACCATTCTCGTCGACGTCGGGGCGCTCGCCGAGATCGAGTCACGCATCGACGCACTGCTGGCCTCGGCGACCACAACCCTGACCGCCGCCGCCATCGGCGACGACATCCGCGGCGAACTGATCGCGATGGCCGGCCGCATCGCCCATCGCGAATCATGAGCACCCCCACCGGCCCCCGGCGGATCCTCGCCGGCCCGGAAGGACTCGGTCTGGCCGGAGCGGTGCTGGTGAGCGTGGGCGGCCTGGCTGTCGCCGACGTCCCCCGCAATCATCCGGTCCTCGCCCGGGTGGGTCTCGATGTGCTCTCCTATGGCCACGCGAAGACGCTGGGCGGCACCGTGTTCTGGCTCGGGATCGCGGCCATGGTCATCGCCTGGGTACGTATCGGCCGGCAACTGGCCGCCGATGCGGGACCGGCGGTGGCCACGCTGCGCCGCACGGTGATCGCCTGGGCCGTCCCGCTGACGCTCACCGTCCCGCTGTTCTCCCGCGACGTCTACGCTTACCTCGGACAGGGTGCGGTGTGGGTGGCCGGGTTCAACCCATACGCCGACGGGCCCGCCCACCATCCCGGACCGGCCCTCGACAGCATGGCGCAGGTGTGGGCGTCGACGACGGCACCGTACGGCCCCGCGTTCATGGCCCTGATCCGCGGGGTCAGCGAGATCTGCGGCGATCACGTCCTCACCGGGGTGCTGATGATCCGCCTGGTCTGTTGGCCGGGGCTGGTGTTGTCGCTGTGGGCGATCCCGCGTCTCGCCGGCCACTTCGGGTGTTCGCGGGCTGGTGGCCTGTGGCTGGTCGCCCTCAATCCGATGGTGCTCATCCACCTCGTCGGCGGCCCGCACGTGGAACTGCTGATGATGGGAGTCCTCGTCAGCGGGGTCACACTGGTGGTGACCGGACGGCACCGGAGCGGCCTGGTGGTGCTGGGACTGGCCGCGTCGATCAAGGTCACCGCCGCCGTCGCGATCCCGTTCATGCTGTGGATCTGGCTGGCGCACCGCCGATCCCGGCGGCCGCTCACGGTTCGCGACGTCGCCGAAGTCCTGGGTGCGGTGGTCGTGATCCCGGTGGCGGTGTTCGCGGCGTGCACCGCTGCCACCGGCCTGGGGCTGGGGTGGCTCACCGGGCTCGGCTTTGCCGACCAGATCATCAACTGGTTCACCATCCCGTCGGCGCTGGCGCACCTGATCACGCTGGTCGTCGCGCCGTGGCAGTCGCTGAATCTCTGGCCGGTGCTCGCGGTGACGCGGACGATCGGCGCGGTGGTCCTGGCGCTGGTGCTGGTGGTCCTGTGGTGGCGGCACCGGCACGACGAACGGTCCGCGATGACCGGCCTGGTGGGCGCGATGCTCGCGGTGGTTCTGCTCGAACCGTCCACGCTCCCCTGGTATTACACGTGGGTCCTGGGTGTGGCGGTGGCCGTGCCGCTGTCGCGGCGGGTGCACACCGTCGTCATCGGGGTCAGCGTGTTCCTGCTGATCGTGTTCCAGCCCGATGACTCCATCGTCTTCTACAAGGCACCCGAGGTGGCCCTTGCCCTGGCACTGTCGGCGCTGGCGGGTTGGTCGTACCTGCGCGAAGATCCGCTTCGGGTACGGGTGGCGGCGCGGCGCGCCTGGGGGTGACCGCCCCCCGACGGCGCTGACGAAGGCCCGCGCCGACGGCGCTCAGAACGCCTGCGCCTGGGCGCGGCGGATCACCTCGCGCGCCGAGTGCGTGTGCAGTGCCTCGGCAGGGTGGACACCGAGATCGTCCTGGACGGTGAACAACCAGGCGAGGGCCTCGTCGCGGGTGTAGCCGCCGTCGAGCAGTACCTCCACGAGTCCCATGAGGTGCTTGACGATGCCGAGATCGTCGAAGAACACGCACGGCACCGCGGGTTGCCCGCCGCGGGAGACCGCCGGCAGATGGTGATCGCTGATCAATGTGCGCACCCGCGACGCCGACACGCGCAGGCGGGCGGCCACCTCGGCGACCGAGTAGGTCGCGGTCTCGGCGGGAAGGATGTCGGCGGACAACGGAAGAGAACCCACGGCCCCAGAGACTACCGCGCCGACCGAGGTCGCCGCGACGACCCAGGCCCGCGACGACACCGACCGCCCGGTGTCGCCGACGAGGTCGTCCGGGAGCCGGCACGCCGGGACAGGTAGATTTGGCGTGTGCACAGTGGGGTTGATGGTGTGATCGGGGTGGTCGTCGACGACCGGTATCGCATCGACGCCCCGATCGCGCGCGGCGGGATGTCGGCGGTCTATCTGGGACTCGATCTGCGGTTGGGCCGCGACGTCGCGGTGAAGGTGATGGACACCCGCTACGCGGGCAACCCGCAGTTCCTGCGCCGACTCGAGTTCGAGGCCCGCGCGGTCGCCGGACTCAAACATCCGGGGCTGGTCGCGGTCTATGACCAGGGCGTCGACGACGACATCGCCTTCCTGGTCATGGAGCTCGTGGAGGGCGGCAGCCTGCGGGAACTGCTGCGGGAACGTGGACCGATGCCGCCGCACGCGGTGGTCGCGGTCGCCGATCCACTGCTCGGTGGTCTCGGGGTGGCCCACGCCGCGGGACTGGTCCATCGCGACATCAAACCCGAGAACGTCCTGATCTCGGATTCCGGCGAGGTCAAGCTCGCCGATTTCGGGCTCGTCCGGGCGGTCGCGGAATCCGGGATCACCTCGACCAGCGTGATCCTCGGGACCGCCGCCTATCTGTCGCCCGAGCAGGTCGAGTCCGCGACCGCCGACGCCCGCAGCGACGTCTACTCGATGGGTGTGATGCTGTTCGAGCTGCTCACCGGCCGGACACCGTTCCGTGGTGACTCGCCGCTCGCGTTGGCCTACCAGCGACTCACCTACGACGTCCCCGCGCCCGGTGACGTGGTGCGCGGGGTGCCGCGCCGGCTCGACGACATCGTGTTGCGGGCCACCGAACGCCGGCCCGCCGACCGTTACGCCAACGCCCAGGACCTGCGTGAGGAACTGCTGGAGATGGCCGACGAGCTCGGTCTGCCGCCGTTCACCGTGCCCGCGCCACGTCGCTCGTCGGCCCGCG
>JASGFO010000319.1:0-3386 GCA_047605505.1 Gordonia sp. (in: high G+C Gram-positive bacteria)
GAAGCCGAGGCAGAGGCTCGATACGGGCCTCCTTCGTCGGCCCTACTCGACCAGCCAGGAGAAGAGGCGGGCCTACTCGACTGGCGGAAGAGACGGGCACCTGCGCCCCAACGACGAAGGGCGGGGGTCAGGGAAGGGCACACATGCGCCGCGGGAGGCGGCGCCGACATACACAGGAGAGTCGATTGGATACCCACGTCGTAGTGATCGGGCTCGGCACGTCGGGGTCGATGGCGTTGTGGCAGTTGGCCGAACGCGGCGTCAAGGTGGTCGGCGTCGAGCAGTTCGGGATCGGGCACGCGCGCGGGTCGTATGCGGGTGACTCCCGGTTGTTCCGCTCGACGGTGCACGAGGGTCCGCGGTATGTGCCGTTGCTGCGGCGGGCGCGGGAGCTGTGGCGTGAGCTGGAGGCACGGACCGGCCGGCACCTGTACGACGAGTGCGGTGCCCTGCAGATCGGGCCCGCGGGGTCGGGGTCGCTGGCGAAATCGCTGGCGTGCGCCGAGCAGTTCGATCTCCCCCACGAGGTCCTCGACGCCGACGCGTTGCGGGCCCGCTACCCGCAGCATCACATCGACGCCGACGACACCGCCGCGGTGCTCGATCTGCACGCCGGCAGTCTCTACCCGGAGGCGGGGGTGTTCGCTGCCGTCGACGCCGCGAAAGCCGCGGGCGCTCAGGTGCTCACGAACACCGAGGTGCTCGATTTCGACGAGCAGGGCGGTCGGCTGAAGCTGATCACCTCGGGCGAGGCGATCACCTGCGACAAAGTCGTTGTCGCGACCGGCTCCTGGACGATGCGCCTGCGGCCCGATCTGCGTGGCTATCTGCACGTGCTGCCCTTCGCGCTGACCTGGTTCATGCCCCATCATCCGGAGATGTTCACGCCCGAACGCTTCCCGGTGTTCATCCGGGACTCCGACGGCGTACACCTCTACGGCACCCCCACCCACGATTCCTACAGCGTGAAGGTGGCCAGTGATCCGCTGTGGTCGGCGGTCACCGATCCCGACGAGATCCCGGTGTTCGGCCGTCCCGAGCTGCGCACCATCGGCCGGTGGGCCGCCCACTACCTGCCCGATCTCAACCCCGAGCCGGTGCGCTACTCGATGCACCACGACCTCTGTGCGCCTGGTGATTTCCCGATCATCGACATCGACGAGGACTCCGGGATGCTGTTGCTGACGGCATTCTCGGGCCGCGGCTACAAGTTCGCGCCGGTCTATGGCGAGCTGGCCGCCAACCTGATCATGGGCGAACACAACGACCTCTACGATCCCGGTTTCGCGCTCTCGGAGCACGCCCGATGACCGCCATGGCACCCGACCCCCACGACCCGACGGGCATGCACACCCCGGCCGGTGACCTCGCCCGCGCGGTGGCCCGGCTGGCCGGGCTCGCCGAACAACGACTCGTGACACCCCCGGCCCTGGGATCCGCGCCCTCGCCCACCGAGCTCGCCGCGGCGGCCGGGCCCACGGTGACGGCGGCCGGCCTCGGCGTCGACGAGGCGCTGCGGCTGTGGCGTGAGGTCCTCGATCCGGCGTGCATGTCGGTGGACCATCCGCGGTTCTTCGCGTTCATCCCGGGCGCCGCCACCCAGATGTCGGCCGCGTTCGACATGCTGCTGAGCACCTCGAGCGTCTACGGCGGCTCCTGGCTCGAAGGGGCCGGGGCGGCGTTCGCCGAGAACCAGGCGCTGCGGTGGATCGCCGATCTCGCGGGCCTGCCGGCGACAGCGGGTGGATCGTTCGTGCAAGGTGGCACGATCGGCAACTTGTCGGCACTGGTCGCGGCACGCGAACGGGCGCGTGCCGTGCGGCCGGTCACGCCGCATCGCTGGGCCGTGTGCGTGACCGAGGAGACGCATTCGTCGGTCGGCCATTCCCTGCGGACGGTGATGGACTGCGATCTCATCGTCGTGCCCGGCGACGCCCGTGGGCGGATGACCGGTGAACTGCTGCGGGAGACGGTGTCGCGGTGCACCGAGGAACAGCGGGCCGGGATCTTCGCCGTCGTCGCGACGGCGGGCAGCACCAACCTCGGGATGGTCGATGATCTCGCGGGCATCGGTGCGTTCGCCCGCGCCAACGGCTGGTGGCTGCACGTCGACGGCGCGTACGGCGGCGCCGGGCTGGCGGTTCCGGAACTGCGGGAGATCTATCGCGGTATCGAGGATGCCGACTCGTTCATCGTCGACCCGCACAAGTGGCTGATGGGCCCGTTCGACTGCTGTGCGCTGCTCTACCGGGATCCCGCGATCGGGCGGGCCGCGCACACCCAGCATGCCGACTACCTCGATGCGGTCAACCTCGACGGCGATTGGAACCCGTCGGATTTCGCGATCCAGTTGACGCGGCGGGCCCGGGGCCTGCCGTTGTGGTTCTCGCTGGCCGTCCACGGCACCGACGCCTACCGCGAGGCGATCGCCCGCACTGTGGCGGTGACCCATGCGGGCGCCGATCTGGTCCGGGCCGCCGAACATCTGGACCTGCTGGTGGATCCCGAGCTGAGCGTGCTTGTGTTCGCACGCCGCGGGTGGAGCGCCGACGACTACACCCAGTGGAGTGCGCGGCTGCTGCGGGACCAGATCGCCTTCGTCACCCCGACGCGCCATCGCGGGCAGGTCTGCACCCGCATCTGCGTGGTCAATCCGCTGACCACGGTGGACGATCTCGCGGTGATCGTCGACAGCATGCGGTAGCCGTCGGCAGCGGGGCTCACCACATTGTGCCGCACCGGGTTACAGGCGACCGCAGTAGTGGCTCAACCCGGTTCCGTTGCGGCGTTTGCTGCGGCCGACGGGCGCTCCCTTGGCCGAGCGCACCCAGGTTCCGCTGCGGTCGAGGGTGGGCATGGTCTCGCTCATCGCACGGCTGTAGCGGGTTTCGCCGTCGACCTTCAGGACGCCGTCCTGGACGTCGATGTGGGCGATGGTGGCCCAGAACGAGTTCTTGTCGTTGCCGATGTAGACGAGGATCTCGTCCGCGTCCCGGCCGGGCAGCCCGTCGGGTCCGGCCTTCCCGTAGCGGATCGCGGCCCGTGGGCGTCCGAACTTGTTGATCGCCCCCAATCCGTTGTCGACGGACTGGTAGACGTTGACCAACAGATCACCGTTCTCCTGGGGGCGCACGGTCACCTGCTCGACGGCGGGCCGGTTGCCGGTACCCGGTCCGGGGCTGTCACCGTGGTGCACGATGAACGGCCACTGCCGCAGATCGCCGGTGTGCCCGGGCTCGCCGCTGAGCACCACGTACTCGTGGGTCTGTTCGTTGCGGCAGAAGAAGTAGACGTCGAGATCGCCGGTGCCGTACTGTCGGACGGTGCCGTCGGCGTGGTATTTCGCGCCGCGGCCGTCCCATTCGAGGCCCACGGTGAGCACCCAG
>JASGFO010000320.1:0-3379 GCA_047605505.1 Gordonia sp. (in: high G+C Gram-positive bacteria)
AGAGCGGGGTATCAAGGCGCAGGCACCGCGCGGACGGAGTCCGCGCCAAAAACACAAGTATGTTGGTCTTCGTGCACGAACTCATCACGCAGCGCTGGAGTGCCCGCGGGTACGACGCGCAGGCCACCGTGTCACGCACCGACATCGGCAGCATTCTCGATGCCGGCCGGTGGGCGCCGACGTGGGGCCGCATCCAGCCGGTGCGATTCCTCGTCGGCTTTCGCGGCGACCCGACCTTCGACACCCTGACCGCCACCCTCAACCGGGGGAACACGACGTGGGCCCCGGCTGCTGCGGCGTTCATCCTGTTGAGCACCACCAACGATCCCGACGACGCCAACGCCCACGAGTACGGTGCGGTCGATCTCGGAATCGCCCTGGCGCAGATGAGCATCCAGGCCGTCGCGCTGGGCCTCAATGCCCACCCGATGGCCGGTTTCGATCGCGCCGCGGCGCGCCGGCTCTTCGAGATCCCCGACGACAAGCGTCCGATGGTCATCCTCGCGATCGCCCGGCTCGCCGCGGATCCGGCCACGCTGCCGCCCGAGATCCGGGCCCGTGACCAGCAGCCGCGGCAGCGACTTCCCCTGCCCGAGATCGCTTTTGCCGGGCGCTGGGGGGAACCGCTGCCTGGCGTCGACTGACCGACGATGGACAGCCGGCCGCGGATCGCCCTGCTCGGCCCGATCACGGTCGACGGGGCGATGGTCACGTCCGGTCGCGCACGCTCACTCCTGGTCGCGTTGGCGCTGGCACATCCCCGCCCGGTCAGCGCCGAACGCCTCATCGGCGTGGCGTGGCCGGATCGCCGTCCGCAACATCCGGCCGGCGCCCTGCATACCCAGATCTCCCGGCTCCGAAGGATTCTCGGACCTGACGCCATCACCGGCGCGGCCGCCGGGTACGCCCTGTCCGGTCCCGGACCGGTGAGCGATCTCGCCGTCGCCGAGGCGGCCGCCCGCTCGGACTCCCGGCCCGATTCCCCCGGCGAGACCCTCCGCCTATGGCGCGGTGACCCCGGAACCGACCTGTCCGCCGGCCCGCTGCGCGACGAGTTGACCAGCCGGGCCGAGGACGCGTATTGGGCGGTGCGGGAACAGGATTGGCATGATCAGCTGGCTCGGGATCCGTCGGCTCTGGTGACCGAGCTGGCCGCGGTGCGGGCCGGCCGCCCACTCGACGAGCATCTGGCTGCCCTGCACATGCGCGCGGCCATCGCCGACGGCGACCCGAATACCGCGCTGCGCATCCACGCCGAGCTCGCCCGCGGTCTCGCCGATGCGTTGGGGGCCGATCCCGGCGTCGAGGTCGCCGCCGCCCACAACGCCGCCCTCACCTATTCCCCCCTGCCGCACGCTCCGGCACCGCCGGCCGATGCCTATGTGACCAGCCCGGGACTGATTGCCGGGTTCGGTGCCGCCCTCACGCACGCGCCGATCGTCACCGTCGTCGGGCCTGCCGGCATCGGCAAGACCCGACTGGTCACCGAATACCTTGCCGCGCAGCGTCGTCCGAATGTCTTTGTGGATCTGTCCGGTGCGCGCCGGCCCAGCGATCTGAACGCCGCGATCGCAATCGCGGCCGCGCGGGGGGTGCTTCCGGACCGGTTCGACGGCGGACTGCACACCCCGGACGCCGGAACTGCCCTCGCCCAGCTGGCGCCCGCGGACGGCATCATCGTCCTCGACGGCGGCGAGGCACTGCTGGGCGCGGTGGTCGATCTGGTCGACGAGATCCGTTCCCGTCGAACGGATGTGACCGTGGTCGTGACGAGTCGGGTACGGGTCACCCTCGCCGGTGCGCAGCTCGTCGACGTCGAGCCGCTGGCACCGCCCGCGGCCGCCGACCTGTTTGTCCGGCGGGCCCGAATGGTCCGTGCCGACGCCCGGCTCGATCCCGTTCTCGTCGACGATCTGTGTCGCCGGCTCGACGGCAGCCCACTGGCCCTCGAGCTCGCCGCCGCACAGCTGCGTCACCTCACCCTCCCCGACCTCCTGGCGGGTCTCGCGGCCGGCGATGGCCGCTTCGCCGATGTCGTTGCTGCCGGCTGGGAACTGTTGCCCGCCACGGCACACCGGGCACTCGAGGTACTCGCGCAGTTCGGCGGCGAGGTCCGCCTCGACGACGCCGTCCGGTTCTCCGGGGTCACCACCGCAGGCCTGGCCGCGTTGTGCGAGCACAGCATGGCGATGATCGTCGACGATCCCGACGGCCGCACCCGATACCGGATCACCGGGACCGTCCGGGATTTCGTGCTCGCCCGCATCGCCGCCGAGCCCGGCCGCGCAGCGGTGTTGCGCACCGAAGTCACCTGCTGGGCACTCGACTTTGTCGACGACGTGGTCGCCGAGCTCACCGCCGGGCGGATCCCCGACACCGTCGTCCGCCTCGACGAGTACACCGACGTGGTGCTCGACGCGCTCGCCACCGCCGTCGATCGATCCGAATCCGCCCTCGCACGCGAGGATCCGGCGCCCCGGCAGGTCCGCCGACTGCTGCCCATCCTGGTGTGGCGGATCGTGCGCACCGGCGGCCATCCGCACGCTGCCCGCTACGCCCGGGCGGCACTTGTCATGCCAACCGGGCCGGCCCCGGCCGGGCGTGGCGAAATCCTTGGACTGGCTTGTGCGACAGCATTTCTGACGTTGCTGAGGCGGCCGCGCGATGCTGCCCGGGCACGCTCGGCGCTGCGCCGGGCCGCAGCCGGGCCTGCGCCCCTCGTCGCCCCGCACCACGCTCGCGTCGGGTCGGTTCCCGGCGCGGTCGACGGGCTCCTCGTCGGACTTCTCACCGCGCCGCCGGCGACGGTGGCAGGCACGCTGGCACGTGCGGCGCGGTCCGCCGATCCGCTCGCGGCCGCTGTGGCCGAGATCATCCGGTCGGATATCGCCGAGTTTCGTGCCGCCCCGGCCGCGTCACGTCGTTTCGCCCTGCACGCACTGACCGCCGCCGCCCGGGCCGGGAATCCCTGCCTGCTGGCCGCGGCCCGCCAGCGCCTCGGCCGCGGCCACCTTCTTCTCGGGGACAGAACCGGCGCCGCCGCGCATTTCGCCCGCAGCGCCGACGAGTTCGCCGGGATCGGCTTCGCCGAGGAATCCTGCCGGGTCCGGGTGCATCAGGCCGTGGCCCTGGGCACCGACGCGCCCGGGCCCGCGGCCGAATTGCTCGGCGCCTGCCTGCGCGAGACCGGTGATTCGCGGCGCCCTTTTGTCGCGACCGCGTACGCGGCGCTGGCCCAGCTCCGCGTCCGATCCGATCCACTCGGCGCCCGACGGGCGGCCGGGACCGCCGTCGAGATCATCGGTCCGCCGCTGGATGAGTATGCGGCGTACCTGCACGGCCTGTACGTCGTGATCCTGCATCGGACCGGCGCCACCGT
>JASGFO010000321.1:0-3361 GCA_047605505.1 Gordonia sp. (in: high G+C Gram-positive bacteria)
ACGACGATGCGCCGCCCGGCCGCGGCGGCCGAGCCGTGCACGGTGCCCTGCGGCGTCGAGACCCGATCCGCCGTGCGGCCCACGAGCTGGGCGGGCACCGCCCCCACCGCCGCGACCACCCCCGGCGGCCCGGGCACCTCCACATTCGTCGAGCGCAGCAGTCCACCCTGGGCGACAACGGTTTTCGGGTCCCCGAGGCGAGCGACCCGGCCCACCTGCGACATCGCGGCCTGGATCGCCGGGATGCTGCTGGTGCCGCCGGTCAGATACACCGCGACCGGCCCGGCCACCCCGTCGGTGACGGTATCGGCCCGCGCGATCGCCTCCCGCGTGAGCTCGACGGCGCGGCCGACGACGTCGCCGATCATCTCGTCGAACTCACGCCGGGTCAGCAGCAGCGACCGGCCGGTGCCCGGCAGGTCGACGACCGCCTGCGCCGATTCCGAGAGTGCCTCCTTGGCCCGGCGCACGTTGTCGGCGAGAGTCAACCGCGACGCCGGATCCTGCAGCTGCGGCACCAGCGCCGGGTCCAGGTGGGCGACCTCGTCGAACACCCAGCGCTGCAGTCGCGCGTCGAGGTCGCGGCCACCGAGGCCGTTGTCGCCGCCCGATCCGGTGACGACGAAGCCGCCGTTGCCGTCGTGTACGAGCACCGCGACGTCACAGGTACCGCCGCCGAAGTCGAAGACGCACATTCGTTCAGCACCCACCACGTCATGGCCGCGGAACACGTAATACCAGGCGGCGGCAAGAGATTCGGAGGCAGTGCGAATCTGCTCGCGGCGGATGCCGCCCCGGCGGGCGGACTCGCGCAGGATGGCCCGGCGGCGTTCGCTCCAGTCGTCGGGGTGGGTCAGGATGACCGAGTCGAAATCGCCGATCCCGGCGTAGCGCCGAGCCGTCTGACAGACGTGGGCGAGGACCGCGCCGATGACCTCGGTGACCTCCCAGTACCGCTCGCCGAGCTCGATCTCGACATCGGTGATCCGGGACTTCGGCGACTCCTCGTAGGCGTCCGGGCGCAGCAGCCGCCGGTGGACCGCCGCCTGCCCGACGAGGAGGATGTCACCGTCGGCGAAGACCGCCGACGGCATCGACGCCGACGCGCCCCCTGACAGCGGAACCAGCACGGGCTCGGCAAGCCCTATCCGGAACGCCGCAACCGTGTTGCTCGTCCCGAAATCGATGCAGAGGCGCCGCCGGGTCTCCGGGCTGCTCATGGTTCGGCGTACCCCATCGCTGACGTCCTCCTTCAGTGCCGCCGGTGACACCTCAGCTCGGAGACGGCGGTGCCCACATGGTTCCACACTCGTGGGCCATTCATTCGGGCGTCGGACGGGCCTGCTGTCCCGCCCGTGACCGACCCGCGCCGGGCTGGCCCGCACCCGCCGAACGCTTCAGCACGACCTGCAGGTTCTTGCGCACCGTGTCGACGGTGGTGACCTTCGCCTTGATGTCGGCGAGCGCCTGCCTGCGCTCCTCCGCCGACCGCTTGGCGTCGGCGGCCGCCTCGGTGATGATCGTGTTCGATTCGGCCAGGGATTTCTCCAACAATGCGTCGTAGGCCAGCCGCAGATCCCCCGACGCCTGGGCGTTGAGTCCCCTGAGCTGGGAGCGCACATCGGCCTTCATGTCGGTGACGGCCTTGGTCAGCCACTTGCGGTGATTCTCCTTGCCCGCCCGGGTCGCGCGGAACCCGAGCACCACCCCGGCCCAGATCGGCAGCGCGACGATGTTGGCGCCCGGGATCAACGCCAGCGGGCCGCCCGAGAGCATCAGCGTGAACAGCGTCGGGTCGACGAGGTTCTTCCACGGGGAGACCTTCTTCTCCCCGCGCAATTCGAGGTCGGCGGTGCTCGCCGCAATCCGGTCCAGGACGGTCGACCGGATCTCGGCGTCGACGAACAGCGCGGCGGCGATCTCGTCGATGCCCTCGACGTAGGCGGCGCTGACCGTGCGGGCGACCGCCTCGAGATCGACCGTCATCTGGCCGACGAGCTCCTGCGACCGCGACGCCTGATGGAACCGCAGCTTGTCGATGCGCTGGTGCCACTGTTCGGCGAGCCCGTCGAACTCCTCGCGCAGCAGGTCGTCGGAGCGGGTGGCCAGCGCGGCCATGTCCTGCTGGAGGCGGATCGCCCACTCCCGCTTGTGCTCCTTGAGCCGCGTGAGGCGTTCCCGCTCGGCCTCGAGTTCGGCGCGGACCTGCGGCGCCGAGCGGAGGGCCGCCATCTCCAGGAGCAGCCGGCTGCGCACGGCGTCGAGCCCGGTGAACGCCACCTGCAGCGCATTGCGCTGCGGCGACGCCGACGTATCCGCCACCAGCGGGGTCAGGGTGGCCACCAGCTCGGCCATCCCCGACGCCGCGAAGGCCTGCGCGGCGCGCTCGGGATCGCTGATGGCGCGGGCCTGCTCGGCGATCCTGTTGGACACCCCGATGATCGGGGCGTGGGCAAAGCGGGGTGCGTGTTTGGCGATCAACGCGCGGTTCTCGGCAACGATGGTGCGCCACTGCCGCATCACCAGATCGATCTTGGTGACCACGATGACCACCGCCGAGATCTCCGCCCCGACCTGGGAAAGGAAGTCCAGTTCGGGAGCGCTCATCGGGGCGGTCGCGTCGCACACCATCACCAGCACACCCGCACCGCGCGCCGCCGACACCGCGGCCCGGACGTGCTCGGGGATCAGCGATCCGACGCCCGGGGTGTCGACGATGACGGTTCCCGGCAGCAGCTCCGAGGAGATCCCGACGCGCGCGGCCACCGCGGGCACCCCGACATCGGCGAGGTCGGCGTCGTCACCGCCCGGACGCACCATCCGGCCGGCATGGCGGCCGCCGACGGTGACCCACTCGGCGAGGTCGGCGGCGTCGATGCGATGCCGCAGACCGGGGAACTCGATGTCGGCGGCGCCGACCGGCAGCGCGGGCGTCGCCGGGGTGAACCGGACGTGGATGCTGGTAGCCATCTCGGTGTCGACCGGCGCCAATCCGGGCGAGGAGATCAGCGAGTTCACCAGCGAGCTCTTGCCTCGGCTGATCTCCCCGATCACGACGACGCTGCCCTCGGGCGGCGGCTGCGCGGCCACCCGCTCGGCACGGTCGGCGAGCTCGTTCTCGTCGAACGTGCGCAGCACGTCGACGGCCTGCCGCAACACCACCTCGGGTGTCGCAGGAACCTTGCCGGGCGGGCGTTTGGCATCGGCCATCAGTGTGTCCTCGCTGTCTTGCGCACGGGGGTCCGGTACGCCGGGGGGTCAGGTACGCCAGGCCCCCCGGCGCACCAGCTGGTAGCACTGCTCGAGCACCAACAGCGCCTCCCGCTCGGCGGACGTCGGCGCCGCCGACCGGCGGGCCCGG
>JASGFO010000322.1:0-3359 GCA_047605505.1 Gordonia sp. (in: high G+C Gram-positive bacteria)
CCCGGACCGGCGTCGACGTTCCGGAAGAAGGCGGTCAGCCACTGCTCGTTGACCAGCGCACCGTCGGTGTCGCGCGTCTCGGCGTAGACCGCGACGGTGGAACCGTTGTCCCGGCCGACGTAGCCGATCGGGCTGGCCCGCACGGTCAGCTCGTCCCCGGGACGGATCGGCCGGTGGAAGACAAAATCCTGCTCACCGTGCACCAGCTTCGGCAGCAACTCGACCGGCGCCACCGACAGCGAGGCCGGCGCCAGCGATCCGAAGACCGGGACGATCGCGAACACCGGCGGCGCGACCTGCCCCGAGCGGTGCTCGGGGATCGGATCGTTGGTGGCCGCCGCGTATGCGGCGATACGTTCGGCATCGACCGACCACGATTCGGGGTCGGTCCATACGCCGATCGCATCGCCGTCGAAGGTGACCGGCTCAGCGGTCTTGGCGGAGCTCATCGCCGATCAGCCGAGGAGTGCGACGAACTTGTCCATGGACTCGCGCAGGTCGGCCTCCGCGTTCTTGGCGACGGCCTTGCCGATCGGGCCGACGATCATCGAGCCGCTGAAGTTCGCGTCGAACGAGGCCTTGGTGTTGCCGCCTTCGGCGGGCTCCACCTTCAGCGTGAACGCGATCTTCACCCCGGCCATGCCGGTGCCGCTGATGGTGAGGAACTGGGGGGCCTCGACCTCGTCGACGGTCCACTCGATCTTGTTGGCCATGTTCATCACGGAGACGACCTCGGTGAACTGGCTTCCCGCGGTCAGCTCGGCCGGGACCTCACCGCGCCAGCCCTGGTGGATGGTCAGCCACTGCTCCCAGCGGTTCAGGTCGCTGAGCAGCTCCCACACGGCCTCGGGGGTGCTGGGTGCTTCGACGGTGACGGAAACAGATGCCATGATTTCTTCCTTCTGGTAGGTCGTCCCGGACAGGGACGGATGACGGTCACCGCGGCGGTGACCGGTGACGGGGAGTTGGATGGGCGCTGGGCGCCGACGATCAGCGGTTGGCGGGCCGGTAGGCGGTCACCACGACGGCGCCGCCGAGGCCGATGTTGTGTTGCAGCGCGACCGTGGCACCCTCGACCTGCCGCGCATCGGCGGTGCCGCGCAACTGCCAGGTGAGCTCGCTGCACTGGGCGAGGCCGGTGGCACCGAGCGGGTGCCCTTTGGAGATCAGTCCGCCGGAGGGATTCACCACCCAGCGGCCGCCGTAGGTGGTGTCGTCGGCGTCGACCAGTTTGCCGCCGTCTCCCTCACCGCAGAGGCCGAGCGCCTCGTAGGTCAGCAGCTCATTGGTGGAGAAACAGTCGTGCAGTTCGATCACGTCGACGTCGGCGGCCGAGATCTGCGCCTGCTCGTAGACCTTCTGCGCCGCGGTCCGGGTCATGTCCGCACCCACCAGGCTGATCGCGCTCTTGTCGTCGAAGGTGCTGCGCAGGTCGGTGACCATCGCCTGGCCGACGATTTCGACGGCGGTGTCGCCCAGGCCGTGCTCGTCGACGAAGCGTTCGCTGACGATGATCGCCGCACCGGCACCGTCCGACGTCGGTGAGCACTGCAGTTTGGTCAGCGGCCCGTAGATGCGCTTCGAGTCGAGCACCTCGGCGAGGCTGTACTCGTCCTGGAACTGGGCGTACGGGTTGTTCTGCGAGTGGCGGTGATTCTTGACGCCGATCTTCGCGAACTGTTCCGCCGTGGTGCCGTAGCGCTCCATGTGCTCGTTGCCGGCCGCACCGAACATGTACGGCGCCGGCGGCATGGCGAACTCCTGCAGTTCGGCCAGGGCCAGCAGATGGCGCATCATCGGCTGCTCGCGGTCGTCGAAGGTCGACCCCAGCGAACCCTTCTGCATCTTCTCGAAGCCGAGGGCGATCGTGCAGTCCACCAGTCCGCCGCGGATTGCCTGCGTCGCCAGATACAGTGCCGTCGACCCTGTGGAGCAGTTGTTGTTGACGTTGACGATCGGGATTCCGGTCAAACCCAGCTCGTAGAGGGCACGCTCGCCGGACGTCGATTCGCCGTAGACGTAGCCGACGTAGCCCTGCTCCACGGCCGAGTAGTCGATCCCGGCGTCCGCGAGCGCCGCCGTTCCCGCCTCACGCGCCATGTCCGGGTAGTCCCAGTCCCGCGCACCCGGCTTCTCGAACTTCGTCATTCCCACACCGGCGACGAATACCCTGTTCACCATTGTTCGCACCCATCTCCTGCAGTCGTGCTCCGGACTCCATGCAAGCCCGGCGGATTCCGTGGCAAAGTAACCTGGACCACGTGTCCAGCACAGGTTAGTTGGACACCGCGTCCCAGTCAATGGCGCGTTTGGCATCTACGGGCCGAACGGCAGCGCTACCCTGCGAGGATGATGGTGATGGCCGACGGTGGAGACGGACGTACGCAGCGTTGGGAGAGCCACAAGCTCGAACGCCGGCAGAAGATCCTGCGGTCGGCGATGGACCTGCTCAGCAGCGAGGGCCGCGGCGCCGGGGTGCGAGAGATCGCCGAGCACGCGGGCGTGCCGCGGTCGGTGGTCTACCGGATCTTCCGTGATCGCGAGGACCTCGATGAGCAACTGCGCGGAGCGATCGTCGACGATCTGATGGCGACCCTGGCCCCCTCACTGGTTCCCCACGACACCATCGAGAAGACAATCCGCGACGCGGTCAGCAGCTACGTCGGATGGATCGAGGCCAATCCCAAACTGCACCATTTCCTGAGCACCGGGTCGGCGACCAAGCCCACGATCGGCTCGCGCGTGGTCGCGAGCACCCGCGTGGCCATCGGCCGTCAACTCGCCGAGGTCGCCCGCACCGTCCTCACCGCCGTCGGCGCAGACCCGCGATACGGTGAGTCGATCGCCTTCGCACTCACCGGCATGGTCGACTCGACGGTGAACCGGTGGTTGACCCAATCCGATCCGGACCTGACCGCCGCCGAACTCTCGGAGTTCCTGCAGCAGGCGGCCTGGCAGTTGATCTGCGCCACCAGCAATCGGGACGGCGTTGTCCTGACCCCCGAGACACGCCTTGCGGATCTGGTCGCGGACCCGGCAGACAGCTCTGCTGCGACTCCGGTCACCGCACCTACGACGTAGCCCGGTCCCGTTCACGATGCCTGCGCCGTCAGCCCTGTGCCGGGACCCGTCCCTCGACCGCGAGCGCCAGTGCCCGGCCGGTCAGCGAGTCGGTGTCGCCGACCAATTGGGCGGGGGTGCCGGTGAAGACCACGCGGCCGCCGTCGGCCCCGGCGCCGGGACCGATGTCGATGACGTGATCGGCGCGGGCCACCACCCGCAGGTTGTGTTCGACGACCACGAGCGTGGCACCCGCGTCGACCAGCTCGTCGAACAGCGCGTCGATGCGGTCGACGTCG
>JASGFO010000323.1:0-3316 GCA_047605505.1 Gordonia sp. (in: high G+C Gram-positive bacteria)
GCGCTGGCCTTCACAGCGTCTCGGGGCCCCGGGAGGACCGGTTCATCACCGTTACTCACGGCTGTCGTCGCAGGGGTCGGGCGGGGCGGTGCCAGCAATGTCATGCCGGCGTCGCCGGGTGTCCGATTCCCCTTCTTCTGGTTGCACGCACCACACGCCAGCACCACGTTCCGGATGCCCGCAGCTTTGTACGGGTCTACGTGATCGAGGTGAGGTGACTTCGCTGAACGGGTGTCCTTGTTCTTCGCGTCGTTGCGGACCAGCGTGGTACCGCAGTATCGGCAGCGCCCGATCGTCGGGTTCGTGGGATCGACACAGTCTCGAGCCCACACCTCGGCGATCAGCTGCGGATTCTGCAGCTCCTTACGCTTGGCCTTGTTCGTGGTGGCTTGCGCAGCCGGCGTGTACTTCATGTCCGCCCAGTCATGGAAATACCAATGACCCTGCGGCACAGCCGGACACCGCTCGCACGTGTGACCGGGAGCATGCCAGAAACCCACCCGCACGAGACACGCTGCGAGACGATTCGCCGCGTCCGGATTGAGGAGCACTCGCACCAGATCGGCCCGCGACACCAAACCGTCCGTGCCGCCACCCAGGACCTGGGCTTGAGCACCGGCCAACGTCCACAACCCGATCGCCGCGAGACCCTCAATATCACCGTCCATCACCGGCTCCACCAGCAGCCGCGTCTTACGCGACTGCGGCAACTGGTCATCAACCTGAAAGAACGGCAACAGGATTCACTTTCATAACAACCACGAATGATCAAGGACGAAGCCATCTCGGCGGGCCCCGCACCATCACGCGACCACTCACCGCCGACCGTCCGGCGCACGATCCCATCACGTGGCCTCGAAATCGAGAGGCGCTGTCGCGGTACCGCTGAGATGTCCACTCGGTCTGCTGCTGTGGGCTCATGCGTCACGCCCCTCGACAGCCCGCACGAGCTGGCAGACCACGTCACGCAGCCGGTCGAGTGGGATATCGATCTGCACGAGCTGACCGGCGCACCCCAAATCGATGGGGATGTCGATCGACACCCCCGGCCGGTCTTCGCCGAACAGGCAGAAATCGATGTCGGTAGTCGGGGCGACCTGGAAGTAGGTGCCGGCATTCACCAATCCGATACAGGTGGTGGCAGTCACCGAGTCACTCATGGTTTCTCTCCTGTGATGGGTTTCAGTGCGGGTTCCTCGGTGACCCGCACACCGCCGGCGGTGGGGATCTCGATGCGCCGCACCACCTTCGCCTGCGGATCGGCGATGATCATGGCCGTCCGGCCGGCCCGGGAAATGCGCACCGTCGACCGTTCACGGGCGACGGCATCGACGATGCACCGCACCTCACCGACCGGGGTGTCGCCGTGCGCTGTGATGATGCGGTCGAGGATGCTGCCGATCGTCAACACCGCCGGATACCCGGCGCCCTCGATGAGTGCGTGGGTGGCGCCCAACTCCCGCGCCCACCGCCTGATCTCTCTGCGCCACGCGGTCATGCCGCACCACCGATCGGCGCGACAGCCATGGGTGGTGTCCAGGGGCGGGGGATGTCGATATCGACGACCACACCAGCAGGCAGCGGCCCGATCTCAACACAACCACCCTGAGCGAGCACACCGGCCGGTACCGTCCACACCTCGACCAACCGGCGGCGCCGGCCATGGCCACGCCACTGCCGGCCCGCCGGGGTGAGCACGATCGGCACAGCCGTCGACACCACCAGATGGTCGTCGCCGCGACGCCGCGGGAGCGCGCATCCCGCGCCGTGACACACCCGCGCCCACGTCGGCTGCCCAGCCGAATCCTCAGGATGGTCGGTGATCATTGCTGCTCCTCAGGAATCGTGGTGATGGTGTCGGTCGGGGCGGGCAGCCGCGCCACCCAATCGGCGAGCCACTGCTTGGTCTGCTCGGTCGGGTCGTCCTCGACAGCACGGCGCGGGGCGAGAAACCCCAAGAACGAGTCACCGCACCGCACACACACGCCCGCGCCTTCGGTAGCGGTGAGGATCAGTGGCTCGGTAGCGGTGAGGATCAGTGGCTCGCCATACGTGCGGGCCGCAGTGACGAAGCGGGTCAGCAGCTTCCCAGCAACCCCGACCTCGGTCAGCGCCCCTTGCGGTGCGGTGATCCAGCGGGCGAACATCCCCCGCAGATCCGGGAAGGACTCGGCGAGCTCGGTCGGGGACTCCAACATCTCACCGGGCATCCCCGGCAACCCCGACACGTCGGTGACGCGTACCTCGAAAGCCTCCACCCGTAACCGCAACTCCACCCGCAGCGACCACTCCGGCAAATCCTCCGACAACGACTCCCGGCCCGTCTTGAACACCGCCAAAATCTTCTTCACATGATCGACACCGAGATCGAAACACCCCATCGTCGGCGGCGACGACGGCGGCGACGACTGCCACACCGACACCACCGCCAGTGCGGCGGTGTAGCGGTCCGTCGCCCCCACATACAGCAGCTCATCGCGGGTATCGACCCACACCCGCACCCGACACAACTGCGGGAAATCCTGATCAGTCGACGCGTGCGGCAGCACCGACGCCAACGCACGCCGAAAATCAGCAGTCCCCACCGTCACATCCAGCAGAGTCACCGGCAGATCCTCGCTGATCATCGAGCACCTCCCCGAGGAGGCTCAACTGCCCCGGCCGCGGTCCCGCGGGGATCCCCACAGCCCCGCCACCGGTGATCCACCGACAGATCTGCCGGCGCCGACCCAACGGCAACGACGCCCACCACACATCCGCGTCCACGAGCCCGGCGCCTACTCACCCGCATCGATCGCCGCCTCGATCGCCTCCAGCGCATCGACCTCGACATCGGAGAGCACATACCCGTGGCTGGTCAGCAACACCACGTACCCGCCCACCAACCGCAACGCCGACTCACGAAGGTCCTCAGGGTCTTCCGTCCCGCATACGACACTGTCGAAGACCTGGTCGAGAGGCGCAATCCAGCGCAGCGCCCAACAGATCAGCGGCGCCGGGCCGGAGTCGAGCTCGGCGATGAACTCGCCGACCACGGCAGGGCTGGGGTCTTTCACCAACGCCTTGTCGAGCGGCAGAAAATCCCGCAGCTCGACATCGGGCTCACCCTCGTACTCCCACAGATGATCCCGGATCGCCGCCGCCATCGCGGACGCCGCAAACCGGGACACACGCACCCCAAACACCTCCCCGCCGGCGGCGGCCGCACGAATCCGATCAGCCCACCACTCCCGCCGCACCGACCGCGCCGCGCGACACAACTCCAACCACTCACCCTCACACCCCGCCGACGCCGCGTTCGCGCGATCGACGACAG
>JASGFO010000324.1:0-3261 GCA_047605505.1 Gordonia sp. (in: high G+C Gram-positive bacteria)
AAGACCAGACGAGTCGGACCGACCCGAGCTCGCGTCGCGCCCGCGGGCCGCAGCAAGCTCCAGCCCCGGCCCGCCTGTGCGGGAGCAGGCAATCGCTCAGCCGCCAGACGCGCCGCCCGGGTCACCAGTTCTGGCAGTCCCCGTTCCGGTGCCCTGGGCAGCCCCGGCGGTGACCCCGGCACAACGGACGGCGCTGCCCGCATAGGAGCGATCCGGCCAAACGCGGTGCCGCCCGGCAAGGGCGGCTTCGGCAGCCGTTCCACCGCTGGAACGACTCGAGGTGGCACTTGTCCGCTCATCGCTGCCCTCCGCCCGAGATCCCTTCGGCAACATACCGCAGGCCCCAGCGACGCACGTGCCGAAGCGTTACCGAATCAGCATGTCAGTCCGGCCAATACACCTGATACACACCCTGAGCCAGGAATACCACCGGAACCACCGCGACGATCACGACCACCCCGATCACGTCATACACCCGCGACAGATGCGCCGCGCTGTGCGGCGACAGCGCGATGAACGGTGTTGGCGCCAGCGCGATCCCCACCACAACGACTCCCACGACCATGCCGGCGACCTCGCCTGCGCCGGTGACGTCGAACCACCACGGCATGGCGATCACGCTCACCAGCATCGCCACCAGACCACACACCACAAGTGGCACGACATGCCGCACCTGCGAGTACTGCCGCGCGACAAAGACCGCTGCCAGCGCCGCGACCGGAACCAGGATCCCCTGGACCCACACCTCGGTTGTCGCCACCACGCACAACGCGATCGCCAGCAGGATCGCCGCCGTCCAGATAGCCGCGTCGAGAATGTCAGCGGTCCGCCGCACACCTCGGCGAATATCGGCCACTGCCGCGAGCTCGCCGTCCTCGGCAACCGCGACAGCGGGAAGCAGACCACCCACGGCCGTGGCCATCCGTGGCGCCGTCACCACAACCATCACCAGAATCGGCACACTCCAAGCGCTCAACGCGATCGCATTCGTACCCCATTTCAGCAGCGCACTCACCACCACGAGCACGAGGGACACCGCCGTGGCGACCGCGCCGGCAGTACGCGGCAGCAGACGCAGCGCGGTACACACCGCCAGGCCGGCGAACGCACCTACCAGGGCGACAGTGGCAGGAGTGAGACCCACGGTTTCGGCGACCAGCCATCCTGACGCGCACAGCAACGGCACCGACGCGGCGACACACCACCGGAAATCGCCCTGGCGATCGACGACGCCGAGACCTGTCGACACCGCGGCCAGCGCCAACGGGACGATCAGATCCCACGGCGCGTTCAGCCCGAACGCAGCCGCCACACCCCATATGCCGAACACAACCGCGGTCAGTACCGCAAGCTCCCGGACACGACACCGTCCTCGCCACACTCGTGGAGACCGCCACGTGTCATCACGAGCTGCTCGCATCTCGTCGGTGAAAGGTGGCTTCACCACCGCCCGAGGACCGGCCACATACAGCACCTGCCCGTCCTCGATCCCCAGCTCAGATAGGGACAAACCGGCCGGCAACCGCCCCAGGTCCACTGTCGCCAGCCCCCAGTCCCATTGATCGCCGCCGGTTTCCGCGGCGTCCACCGCAACCGGCAGGAGCTCGCCCAGTTGCATCGACAGCGGCTCCGAACTGGGAAGAAAGTAATCCTCACAGCCACGCTGACCCCGAATCGTCACCCGAGTGAACCCCGGCGCTCCCGGACCGGCCGACATCACCGAATCCTTGTGTAGGCGATCAGGACTCGATCGCGCGGTGGGTGCCGGCGGCTTTCCGGCCAGACAGAGGACGGCGCCGTCGACGACTCCGGCGGCTCGCAAGGTGGATTCCTCACTCAGGACCCGACCATCGGCGATCAGGCACCACTGGGCGACGTCGGCGTCGCCACCCACCTGCGCCTCCACCAGGTGCGCCAGGTAGTCGACGATCAGATCGTCGGCCGGGATCTCGATCTCACGGCGTCCCCCACCGTCGACCTCGATCGTCACAGAGATGAATTTCAAGTCCACGAACGCATTGTGCGCGACCCCACCCCGGCCTGTCGCCCGACCCACCGCTCAGCGGTGAACCTCGCCGTCCGTATGAGTGGACAAGCGTGCCCTCTGTGCCAGGGTGAGTTGGGGCGCGATCGCTCCCTTGGCGGTGTCGGGATCTTTCCGGTCCTCCACGGCGATACGCGTGGCACGGTCGCGCAGCTCTTGCGGGTACTTCGATGGACGGGGCATGAGAGAGATTCTTCCTTCCGCGTAACTCACTCTCCATCAAACCCGTGACGCTCCACTGATCGCGGCTCGCGAACAGTCACGCAGGCGAGACGGTTATCGATCTTGTCGGTCTTCGGTGGCGCCGAGTGTGGTGAGCCAGGGTTGGACGGCGGCGATGACGGATGCCACGTTGGGGCCGTAGTCGATGACCCGGATCGTGTGCGTTCTGGGGTGATCGGTTGGAGGTTTCGCTGCTGGTATTTCTATCATTAATTCCACATCGTTGAATCGGTAGCGGGAGCCTTCGAGTTCTTTCGCCGAGATGGCGGTGTACTTGCCTTTGGCGGATGTCCATCGTAGGCCGCCGGGTCCGGCGGCGAGGTTGCCGCGGGAATTGTAGGCCTGGTAGGCCATGCGCAGGCCCACGATCACACAGAATACTGCTGCACCGATCGAGACTGCCGCGATTGCGGCCGGGCGAGTGCCGGGCGCGCTGCTGTTCGGGTGCGACAGCATAATGATTGCGGGTGCGCCCATCAGTCCCGCGCACGCGAGGAGTAATCCGTTGCGCGCTGGCCACGGGTTGAGGGGGATCGATCGCGCATCGATATCGGTGATGTCTGTTGAGTATGCGCGCCGACCATGCGACATGCCCATGATGACGAGTGTTCCCATCATGTGGCCGACGAGGATACCGGTAATCCCGTCGATCGGACTATTTTGCTGAACAGCTTGGAATAGTAGCCCGCCGGAAGACGCTACTGCCATCAGGGCCAGGAGGGTGTTCAAAGTGTTGAATCGTATCTTATCGCTACTTTGCATCAAACTTCTGCCGCCAGATATATGCTTCCGTCCTACCTAGCTAGGATCGCCATCGTTTCTTGACCACGAAGTAGGAAATTCCTCCGACAGCCAGGCCGAGAACGGTTGGGTGGGATCGGCGAGAATTGGGTAGATGGCACTGGGTGTGGCTCGGACGTGTTGAACGAGGTCGCCGTTCGGCGGAACTTGTCAAGGGTTTCGGGGCCAGTAGGTGTTAGTGGTGTCGGTGTTGT
>JASGFO010000325.1:0-3130 GCA_047605505.1 Gordonia sp. (in: high G+C Gram-positive bacteria)
CACAGACGCCGAGAGTCTGAGTGGGGCCGACGATCACGTCGGCCCCACTCTCGTCTGTCGACGAGATGTCAGTGCTGGCACCGGCCGCACCAATAGAGATTGCGGCCGGCCAGTTCTGTTCCCCGGACCGGATGACCACAGATCCGGCACGGCTCGCCGGTGCGCCGATAGACGTAGGTTCGAGGCCGGTCCGGCGCGTACGAGCCCGGCCCGTGATCATCCTCGGGGCGGACGACGTGAATCCGCCCGCGCCGCACGCCGATGCGCATGAGTGCCACCAGATCGGCCCAGATCTCAGCGAACTCGCCGCGCTGCACGGCCTTGCCGGGTCGCAGCGGATCGATGCCGGCCCGGAAGAGCACCTCGGCACGGTAGACGTTGCCGACCCCGGCCAGCACCCGCTGATCCATGAGCAGTGCCCCGATCGGCCGCGTCGATCGTGCGATCGACCGGTAGGCCGGTTCCGGGTCGGCATCGGGGCGCAGCGGGTCCGGGCCCAGCCGGGCGATGAGCGCGGCGAGGTCGGCGGGCGTGTAGATCTCGCACGCCGTCGGACCGCGCAGATCCATCCCGACGGCCACTCCCGCGATCCGCATGCGGACCTGACCGACGGGCTCCCCCATCGGCACCGGCAGCTCGGTGAAGACGCCGTAGAGCCCCAGGTGCACGTGGACGAGCCGCTCACCGGCCGCAGGCGACCCATAGCGCTGGATGAGGTGTTTGCCCCAGGCCTCGGCCCGCCGGAAGACCATGCCGTCGACGAGCGCGGCCCCCTCGGCGAAGCGCCCCTGCGGACTCGAGACGGCAACCGCCTGGCCACCGAAGCATTGCTGCTGTCGGCGCGCCAGGCGGTGCAGGGTGTGCCCCTCGGGGATGGTTCAGTTCTCCGGCAGTGCGGGGGCGATCCCGGTGCGTTCGTAGTCGGCGAGGATGTCAATACGACGCTGGTGCCGTGCCTCCTCGGACCACGGTGTCGTGACGAAGGTGTCGACGATGGCCAGCGCCTCGTCCAGCGGGTGCATCCGGCCGCCGATGCCGATGAGCTGCGCATTGTTGTGCTGACGTGCCAACCGGGCGGTCTCGACGCTCCAGGCCAACGCACAGCGCGCGCCGGGCACCTTGTTGGCGGCGATCTGCTCGCCGTTGCCGCTGCCGCCGAGCACGATCCCCAGGCTGCCGGGATCGTCGACGACCTGCTGCGCGGCCGCGACGCAAAACGCCGGGTAGTCGTCGGCGGCGTCGTAGACGTGGGCGCCACAGTCGATCACCTCATGGCCGGTGGCCCTGAGGTGATCGGCGATCTGGTTCTTGAGTTCGAATCCGGCATGGTCGGCACCGAGGTAGACGCGCATGTCCCGAGACTCTACTCAATCGAAGACCGGATCCTCGGTCCGTGTCCGCTTGAGCTCGAAGAAGTGCGGATACGACGCGAGCGCCACCGCACCGTCCCACACGGTCCCGGCGGTCTCCCCGCGGGGAATACGGGAGAGCACCGGCCCGAAGAAGGCGGTGTCGTTGATGTGGATGGTCGGGGTGCCCACGTCGTCGCCGACCTTGTCCATGCCCGCATGGTGGCTGGTGCGGATCGCCTCGTCGAACTCGGCGGAGTCCGCGGCCGCGGCCAGCGATGCGTCGAGGCCCAGTGCAGCGAGCGAATCGGCGATCACGACGTCGAAGTCCTTGTTGCCCTGATTGTGGATGCGGTTGCCGAACTCGGCGTAGAGCGGAGCCAGGATCTCGTCACCCTTGGTGGCCGCGGCCGCCGCGATCACCCGGACGGGCCGCCAGGCCTTGGCCAGGCCCTTGCGGTACTCGTCGGGGATGTCGCGGCCCTCGTTGAGCACCGCAAGGCTCATGAGGTGGAAGCTCACCTCGATGTCGCGGACCTTCTCCACCTCCAGGATCCAGCGCGAGGTGATCCAGCACCACGGACACAACGGGTCAAACCAGAAATCCACCCGGTCCTTTGACGACATGACACATCCCTTCTCGGTGCTCGGCACACCTCGTCCAACGCGCTTCGTGTTCCCGCTGCGGCCGATCGCCGCCCGCTGGTGTAACCGCAGCACACCGCACTTGATTCCACCCACGGGATTCGGTTGGGGTCGCGCCGGCGGCGGTCGGCGCACCATCGGCGGCCGCGGTGTCCGGGGGTGTCTCTACGCTGGCTACCGTGACTGCTCCGAATCTGACCCGTGATCAGGCGCGCGAACGCGCGGCCGCGCTCACCGTCTCGAACTACACCATCGATCTCGACCTCACCGATGGCGCCGGCACACCGGGCACCGACACCTTCCGCTCGTCGAGCACGGTGACGTTCACCGCCACCGAGGGCGCCGCCTCGTTCATCGATCTCGTTGCCCCACGCCTCATCTCGGCGACGTTGAATGGCACCGAACTGGATGTGTCCGAGTTCGACGAGTCGGTCGGGATCGCGCTGCCCGATCTCGCCGCCGAGAACACGCTGACCATCGTCGCCGACTGCGCGTATTCCAACACCGGCGAGGGCCTGCACCGCTTCGTCGATCCCACCGACGGCTCGGTGTACCTCTACTCGCAGTTCGAGACCGCCGACGCCAAGCGGATGTTCGCGTGCTTTGATCAGCCCGATCTGAAGGCCACCTACACGCTCACGGTGACCGCCCCGCGGGACTGGAAGGTCATCTCCAACGCACCGCATGCCGAGGAGGTCACCGGGCCGAGCGCAGCGACGGGGACTGTGCACCGGTTCGCCGAGACCCCGGTGATGAGCACGTATCTGGTGGCGCTCATCGCCGGTCCCTACGCCGAGTGGACCGACACCTACGCCGACGAGCACGGGACGATTCCGCTCGGCATCTACTGCCGGACGTCGCTGGCCGAATTCATGGACGCCGAGCGGCTGTTCACCGAGACCAAGCAGGGATTCGCCTTCTACCACAAGAACTTCGGTATCCCCTACGCGTTCGGGAAATACGATCAGCTCTTTGTCCCGGAATTCAATGCCGGGGCCATGGAGAACGCCGGGGCGGTCACCTTCCTGGAGGACTACGTCTTCCGGTCACGGGTCACGCGTTACCTCTACGAGCGCCGCGCCGAGACCGTGCTGCACGAGATGGCGCACATGTGGTTCGGCGACCTGGTCACCATG
>JASGFO010000326.1:0-3128 GCA_047605505.1 Gordonia sp. (in: high G+C Gram-positive bacteria)
ACCTCCCGCACGGTCAATCCGTCCGGGTATGCGGTCGGTGCGACCGGCGCGGGCGCGCTCGGCCGGGCGACGAGCGCCACACTCCTGCGGCACCTGACCGTGAGCCTCGGCGTGCAGGGCCGGCTGAGGTCGGTGAAGGCGCACCGCACCGCGCGGTCTAGGTGTCCGCGGCCGGCCTCGGTTGTGCCGCGGCGGCGGCCCGCACCTGCGGCGCAAAATCGGCGACCTTGGCCAGGACACCGTTGACGAAGCCGGGTGAGTCGTCGGTCGAGAGCTCCTTGGCCAGTTCGACCGCCTCGTCGACGATGACGATGGGATCGACGTCGGTCGCGTTGAACAGCTCCCAGATCGCCTGCCGCATGATCGCGCGGTCCACCGCGGGCAGGCGCTCGAGGGTCCACTCCCGCAGATTGGAGGACAGCACCGCATCGATCTGTGCGGCATCGGCGGTCAGGCCGTCGATGACGCGTGCGGTGTAGGGGTGGATCTGGCCGACGCTCTCGTCGGTGACGACGAAGCGTCGGCGGTCCGCCATCACCTGAGCCGGGCTGACGTTTTTGGACTCTGCCTCGAAGAGGATGTCGACGGCGCGCCGCCGTGCCTTGTGCCGGGTACCGGGCTGCTTCACTGACCCTCTTAGCTGTTGACGCGACCGAGGTAGCTGCCGTCGCGTGAATCGACTTTGAGCTTGTCCCCGGTGTTGATGAACAACGGCACCGCGATCTCGGCCCCCGTCTCGAGGGTGGCGGGCTTGGTGCCACCGGTCGACCGGTCGCCCTGCAGACCCGGATCGGTGTGCTGCACAACGAGTTCGACGGTGACGGGGAGTTCGACGTAGAGCGGGACACCCTCGTGGGTGGCGACCTGCACGGTCATGTTCTCCAGCAGGAACCGGGCACCGTCGCCGATGGTCTCGGGCGTGACGTTGATCTGGTCGAAGGTCTCGCTGTCCATGAAGACATAGTCGGTGCCGTCGTTGTACAGGTAGGTCATGTCGCGGCGGTCGACGGTGGCCGTCTCCACCTTGACCCCGGCGTTGAAGGTCTTGTCGACGATCTTGCCCGACAGCACGTTCTTGATCTTGGTGCGGACGAAGGCGGGACCCTTGCCGGGCTTGACGTGCTGGAACTCCTGGATCTGCCAGAGCTGGTTGTCCATGTTCAGCACGAGGCCGTTCTTGAAATCGGCGGTGGTCGCCATGTGTTCGTCTCTTCCTTACGTGTGAATACCCGTCAGATGACGGTGAACGTCTTGTCGGTGGCGGTCAGCAGGTCCGGCTCGCCGTCGGTGACGACGAGGGTGTCCTCGATCCGGACGCCACCCCGGCCCGGGAGGTAGACACCCGGCTCCACGGTCACCGCTGCGCCGCATGGCAGTGTACCCGCCGCGAGTTTGCCGATTCCTGGTGCTTCGTGGATCTCGAGGCCGACCCCATGCCCGAGTCCGTGCACATAGTGACCGCCGTACCCGGCGGCGTCGATCACGTCCCGGGCCGCGGCATCCACGGCGCGCAGGTCGGTGCCGGGTGCGAGGGCAGCGCGGCCCGCGGCCTGCGCGGCGGCGACGAGTTCGTAGATCTCCCGCTGCCAGCTCACGGCCTGCCCCAGGACGTAGGTGCGGGTCATATCCGAGTGATAGCCGCAGGCCACGGCACCGAAATCGATCTTGACCAGGTCACCGTCGGCGAGCACCGCGTCGGTGGGCCGATGGTGCGGGATCGCCGAGTGGGCGCCGGCAGCGACGATGGTCTCGAAGGCAATCGCATCGGCACCGCGCTCATACATCGCCCACTCGAGAGCCCGCGCGACCTGTCGCTCGGTCACCCCGGGCCGGATCCCGCCGGCGGCGATGATCGCGGCGAGCGCGTCGTCGCCGATCGCACAGGCACGGCGCAGCAGCGCGATCTCGGTGGCGTCCTTGACCTCGCGCAGTCGCGCGGTCAGCCCACCCAGCCCGACGAGGTCGATGCCGTCGGGCGCGTCGGCGAGCAGACGCCGATGCGCGGCGACGGTGACCGCATCCGATTCGAACCCGATCCGGCGCGCGCCCATGCCCGCGGCCACCCCGACCAGCTCCGGCGGGCAGTCCCGGGCCGGCACCGGGGTGAGATCTCCGGCCTGCACGGCGACCTGCGTCGTGTAGCGGCCGTCGGTGCTGATGCGGTCGTCGGCCGGATTCGACGTCGAGACCAGTAATGCTGCGTTGGATCCGGTGAACCCGGTCAGGTAGCGCACGTTGATCAGATCCGAGACGATGAACGCGTCGACACCGACGTCGGCGGCACGCAGGCATGCCCGGAGCCGGTTCCGGCGTGCGGCGGTGTCCGGCGCCGGAGCACAGGTGGCGGGCGCAGGGGTGTCGGGCGCAGCGGTCATCGGTCCACGGTATCGCCGATGGTGACCGGCAGGGTGATTGTGGCGTGTGGCACTGTGCCGACCCTACTGTCGGGTACACTGCGCGCCATGCTGTCTTCCTGGTTGCTGCGCGGTCTCGTGATGGCCGTGGTCCACTTCGTCGCCCGGTATCTGCTTGGCCTGGTGATCATCGATCATCCACTCCACACGACCGTGTGGAAGACGATCACGGTCGCGATTGTCGTGTTCATCGCCCTTCTCTGGGGCGGCATCGACGGACTCGTCGACGGCCGCGCACACGACGATCCCGACGATTACGACGATCTCACCGTGCGCTGGCTCAAGGCGGGGGTGTTCGCCGGTGTGGTCGCCGCCCTGGTGAGCTACTTCGTCGGCCGGTACTTCTTCGCCGGCATCGGTCAGGCCAGCTTCCTGATCGAGCTGTTCGCGGGTGCGTCGTTCACCGCATTGCTCGTCTTCGCGCCGGCGTTCCTGGGCGCCGCCGTCGGCCGGTTCCTGATGCGGCGTACCCATCGCTCGAAGACCCCCGACGACGACGGTGGGCCGGCGAGCGATGACGCGCCGACCGTGCAGATGGCCAAGGTGTAGCTCGAGGGTGTAGCCCGAGCCGGGGGTGGGCGCCGACGCCGCGCCCGACCACCGAACCGGGCAACCGGCACGGGCAGCCGTGGTGGTTGGCTGCGGGGGTGGGAACGGGGCGGCCGGCGCTCTCAGAGCAGCGTCGCGCCGGTCTCCCGTTCCCGCGACACCGCC
>JASGFO010000327.1:0-3124 GCA_047605505.1 Gordonia sp. (in: high G+C Gram-positive bacteria)
AGTCGGCGACGACGTTGGCGCGGCACGGCGAGCTCGACTACCTGGGCTTCGACTTTCTCGCGGAGCTGACGATGTCCCTCCTGCAGCGCGCGAAGCGACGCGATCCGTCGAAGGGCTACATCCCCGACGTCGTCCCGTGGATGCGTCAGTTGCTGCCCATTGCGCACGAGCGCAACACCCGGATGATCCTCAACGGCGGCGGAGTCAACAGCGCAGCCGCGGGCGAGGCCGTCGCCACGGAGATCCGCCGAGCAGACCTTGATCGCGTCCGCCTCGCGATCATCGAGGGCGATGATCTGACCGGCCGCATCGCCGAACTGCGGGCGGCCGGGGTCCCGCTGGCCAACCTCGAGACCGGCGAGACCGACTTCGACCGCATCGCCGACCGCGTGGTCGCCGCCCACGCCTACATCGGCTCGGAGTCCGTCGTCGAGGCACTCGAGCTGGGCGCCTCGGTGGTGATCGGGGGCCGGCTCGCCGACAGCGCCCTGTACGTCGGACCGCTCGCCCACGAGTTCGGGTGGACCCCCGACTCGGGGCAGTGGGACGCGATCGGGGCCGCGGTCACCATCGCCCACGTCATCGAGTGCGCGGGGATCTGTTGCGGTGGCATGAGCTCGCAGTGGAAGGACGTGCCGGAGCCGTGGAACATCGGATTCCCCATCGCGGAGGTGAGCGAGGACGGCTCGGCGGTCATCTCGAAGGTGGCGGGCACCGGCGGTCTGATCAACCAGTGGACGATCAAGGAGCACCTGCTCTACGAGACGCACGATCCGACCGACTACCGGATGCCCGACGGCATCGCCGATCTCACCACCGTCCAGGTCGAGGAGATCGGTGCCGATCGCGTCCGGATCTCCGGCATGACGGGCCGGGCCAGGCCCGACCAGCTGAAGGTGCAGATCGGCTACACCGACGGCTGGATCGCCGAGGGCCGCGTCCTGATCCCGTGGCCGGACACCCTGGAGAAGGCCGACCGGTGCGAGGAGTTCATCCGCCGGCGACTCGAGATCATCGGGATCGAACCGCGAGAGATCCGCTTCGACCGGGTCGGTGTGAACGCACTGGGGGGCAGCATGATCCCGAGGCCCTCGGCCGACCCCGAGGAGATCGAGGTGCGCGTGGCCGCGCGGGTCGAGACCCGGGCCGAGGCCGACGCCATACGACGTGAACTCACCCATTTCACCACCGCAGGCCCGGTCGGCACCGCCTTCGGTGCACAGACGAAGGCCCGCGAGGTGATCGCGCTCTGGCCGACCCTGGTGCCCCGAGATCTCGTGCCGACCAGCGTCGTCGTGGAGGAGGTGACCAGCCGTGCCCACCTTGCTTCATGACCTGGCCTACACCCGTTCCGGTGACAAGGGCGACGTGAGCAACGTCGGGATCATGGCCAAGGGGCAGCGCGAGTACGAACTGCTCCGCGCCGCCGTCACCCCAGCGGCCGTCACGGCGTTCTTCGGTGATCTGGTGACCGGTGAGGTGCGCGTCTACGAACTGCCGCGGATCGAGTCTCTCCAGGTCGTCATGTACGGCGCGCTCGGTGGCGGCGCCACCCAGACCCTCCGGTTCGACGAGACCGGGAAGTCCATGGCGGCCCTGATGAGTCGGTTCCCGGTCGGCGGTGACGACGATGAGTGACGAGGGACTGCGCGTCGAGCGTCGTGGTGACGCCGTCGCGATATTGCAGATCGACCGTCCGGGCCGGATGAACGCTCTCGACGACGCTCTTCTTCGACGCCTGCCGGAGGTCCTTCGCGGGCTGGCCCGCGACAAGGCCACCCGGGCGGTAGTGCTGACCGGGCGAGGGCCTGCTTTCAGCGCTGGTGGGGACCTCGATGATCTCGGCCCGCGCCTGTCGGCGGGGGTGGAGTCTGCGCGGCAGATGATGGTGACCTACCACGAAGTGGTCCGTGCCATCGGGGCGGTCGACGTCCCGGTGCTCGCTGCGGTCGACGGCGCCTGCGCTGGTGCCGGGGTGAGTCTGGCCGCTGCCTGTGACATCGTCGTCGCGGGTCGCTCGGTCCGGTTTACGCCGGCCTTCACCAAGGTCGGTCTCGTCCCGGACCTCGGCGCACTGCACTTCTGGCTCGAGGCGCTCGGCCCTCGGCTCGCCAAGGAGTTCGCCATGCTCGGTGAGCCGATGACCGCCCAGTCGGCCCATACGCATGGGCTCGTCAACCACGTCGTCGACGACGGTGCCGCTCTCGACGTGGCCGTCGGCCTGGCGACGCGGCTGTCCTCGGGCCCGTCCGCGTCGTACGCCATGATCAAGTCGATTGTGAACGCTGCTTCGTCGAAGAGCCGCGACGACGTCTTGGCCCTCGAGGCCTTCGCGCAGGCGGCCGCCTTCCGGACCTCGGAGTTCGAGGATGGTATCCAGGCGTTCCGGGAGCGACGCCCGGCCGTCTTCGCAGACCGTCAGGTGGGTTCACGATGACCTCGGATGCAGCCGTCCTCACGCGTTTCGACGACGGGCTCCTGTGGATCACGATCAATCGTGCTCAGTCGCACAACGCGCTGAGCCAGACGGTGCGCGACGGACTGTGGTCGGCCTTCGGGCAGGTCCGCGACGACCCGGACGTGGGAGTCGCGATTCTCACCGGTGCTGGGCACCGTTCGTTCTGCGCCGGCGGAGACCTCAAGGAGATGTCCGAGAACCGCATGACCATCCCGCCACCGGACTTCATGCCTCACCTCGGTCGCAATATTGACATCGACAAGCCGGTCATTGCCGCGGTGAATGGGCGTGCCTTCGGCGGCGGCTTCCTGCTGGCCCAGATGGCCGACTTATGCGTGGCGTCCGAGCACGCACAGCTCGGCATCACCGAGGCTCGCTGGGGGCGCGGCTTCCCCTGGGCCGCACCGTTGTTGTCCCTGGTCCCGCGGCGCGTGGCGGTGGAGATGATGGTCACCGCCGAGCCGATCACGGCGACCAGGGCCTACGAGATCGGCCTCGTCAACAAGGTCGTGCCCCGCGATCAGCTCCTGGAGACCGCAGAGTCGATGGCGAGGACGATCTTGCAGAACGCGCCGCTGACGGTGCGCGCCGCGAAGCAGATGGTCCGCCTGTCGGTCACGGACTCCTACGACTCCCTCTTCGACGGCGCGGAGGACATCTTCCGTC
>JASGFO010000328.1:0-3112 GCA_047605505.1 Gordonia sp. (in: high G+C Gram-positive bacteria)
AGGAGATCCTGGCGAACCCGGCCACCGACTTCGTCCGCGAGTTCGTCGGCTCCGGCGCCACCCTCGCCCAACTGACGCTCTCGCGGGTCCGCGACGTCGAGCTCGCCGACGTCACCGTCGCCCAGATCGGCGAGGAATCGGCGGCCGCCCTCACCCGCGCGCAGGCCGCCGGTCACCGATGGATCGTCGTCACCGACGCCGCCGGCCACCCCCACGCCTGGCCCACCCTCGTCGACATCGCCGCCAAGCCGATCATCACCGACTACCGCGATCGGCGACTGCCCGTCATCACCGACACCTCGACGCTCAACGAGGCCCTCGACTCCATCCTCGCCGCCAGCCAGGGCGCCACCCTTGTGACCGACGGCCGCGGCCGCGTGCTGGGCTGCCTGGACATCGAGACCGTGATGACGGTGATCCGCGGGCGACTCGAGATCGCCCGCTCGGCCCACTCCGTCAACAGCTACGCCGAGCACGTCGACGCCTCGACGAACGACTCACGCGCATGACCCGGCGACTGCGCCGGATCCCCGTCGACATCTGGTTTGAGCCGGTCATCATCCTGGTTCTCGGGATCAGCTACTTCACCTGGTACGCGACCACCGATCTCACCGAGACCGAGGCCGCCGAACTCGGTTGGCCGACCTTGCAGGAGACGATCGGCGAACACATCACACTGACCCTGACCGCCAGCGTGATCGTGATCGCGATCGCGATACCCCTCGGGACCGCACTGACCCGACCATCCCTGCGCTGGCTCAACCCGATCGCGGTGAACCTGGCCAACATCGGCCAGGCCGCCCCCGCCCTCGGCCTGCTGGTGTTGTTCACCTTCTGGCGCGGCACGGGTTTCGACACCGCCCTGATCAGCCTCGTCGCCTACGGCGCGCTGCCGATCCTGCAGAACACGATCGTCGGGCTGCAACAGGTGGATCAGCACATCATCGAGGCAGCCCGCGGCATCGGCTACTCGGCGGTGCGCACACTCTTGCAGGTCGAACTGCCCCTGGCCGTCCCCGTCATCCTCAACGGTGTCCGCACCGCGCTGGTCATCCTCGTCGGCACCGCGACCCTGTCGACCTTCATCGGCGCCACCAGCCTGGGCACCCTCATCACCACCGGCGTGACCCTGTTCCTGCCGAAACTCCTGATCTCCGGCGCCATTCTCGTCGGACTGCTCGCCATGATCATTGACTGGCTCGGCCGGCTGATCGAGTGGGTGGCGACCCCGCGAGGCCTGACATGAACGCCACCCGAGGGCGCCTTCTCGCGCTGGTGACCGCGGTGCTCACCGCACTGCTGCCGGCCGGCTGCGGACTCGTCTCGTCGTCGGGCACCTTCTCCACCGGCTCCCTGCCCGACGGGACGAAGCCGCTGGCCGGCGCCCGGCTGACGGTGACCTCCAAGAGCTTCACCGAGGGCATACTGCTGGGCAAGATCACCGCCAGCTACCTCGCCTCGGCAGGCGCCGACGTCACCGACCTCACCGGCGCTCCGGGCTCCGCGTCGAGCCGGCAGGCGCAACTCCACGGTGACGCCGACATCCTCTGGGAGTACACGGGCACCGGCTGGATCACCTACCACGGCGAGACCGAGACCATCGCCGATCCGCACGAGCTGTGGCAGCGGGTCCACGACATCGAGCTGGCGCAGTACAACGTGGAGTGGCTGCCGCCGGCCCACTTCAACAACACCTACGCGTTCGGCGTCTCCACTCCCACCGCACAGCGACTCCACACGCATTCCCTCGCCGACCTCGCCCGGCTGCCCGTCGCCGACCGCACCTTTTGCGTCGACGACGAGTTCTTTTCGCGGCCGGACGGTTTCAAGCCCATGCTGGCCAGATACGGTATCCCGCTCGGCGAACCCGACGGCGTCCCGCTCACCAACGTGACCCGGATGGACGCCGGCGTCGTCTATACCGCGACAGCCAAGAGCGCACCCTGCAACTTCGGCATGGTCTACACCACCGACGGCCGGATCACCAGCCTCAACCTCGTCATCCTGACCGACGACCGGCACTTCTTCCTGCCCTACACCGGCACCGCGGTGGTCCGCGAGGCGACCCTGTCGAGGTATCCGCAGCTCCGGGGACTGCTCGCGACGCTGTCGGGCAAGTTCACCGATGACATCATGCGCGACCTCAACGGACGCGTCGACATCGACGGTCAGGAGCCCGCGACGGTAGCATACGACTGGCTCAAGAGCGTCGGCCTGGTGGTCTAGATGGTGGAGCGGGCAAGCCAGTGAGCCGCGTGGCCCGCCTGTTGTGGAGGGCGCGGTGGACGACGGCATCGACCGAAGCGGGGCCACTCTCGGCGACTACACCCTCGACCGGCTGCTCGGGCGCGGCGGAATGGGCGAGGTGTACCTCGCGACCGACAACCGTCGGGGACGCGAGGTGGCACTCAAACTGCTGCCACCGCAGTACGCCGACGACGCGCTGTTCCGTGAGCGCTTCCTCCGGGAGTCACGGACCGCGGCGCGGATCAACAGTCCGCATGTCATCCCGATCCACGACTGGGGTGAGATCGACGGACGGCTGTTCCTCGACATGCGGGTGGTCGACGGTCAGGACCTCCGGCATCTGCTGGCCGGCGGCCCCCTGCCACCGGCCGCCGCGGTCGGCATCGTCGCACAGATCGCCCAGGCGCTCGACGCCGCGCACGCCGACGGGCTCATCCACCGCGACGTCAAACCCGATAACGTCCTGGTCGACCCGAATGGCTTTGTCTACCTCGTCGATTTCGGTCTCGCGCAGGCCGCCGGCGATACCCGCCTGACCGAGACCGGACTGGCCGTCGGCTCGTTCGGCTACATGGCACCGGAACGGTTCGGCGCCGGCGACCAGCCCGGCCCGGCCGCCGACATCTACGCGCTCGCGTGCGTGCTCTACGAATGTCTCACGGGTCGGCCACCGTTCACCGCGACCCACATCCAGGCGCTCATCGGTGCGCACCTGACCCAGCCACCGCCCCTGCTCCACCTCCCCGTCGACGCCGTCATCGCCCGTGGCATGGCCAAGGATCCCGCGGGCCGGTTCCCGACGGCCGGCACGCTGGCGGCCGCGGCCGCCGCAGCCCTCGGCATCTCGCCGGCCGGGCCGCCGAGC
>JASGFO010000329.1:0-3108 GCA_047605505.1 Gordonia sp. (in: high G+C Gram-positive bacteria)
CGCCGCCGCGCGCCGCGGTGCCCGGTGGGCGGCGGCGGTGGTTGGCGGCGGGTGCGGCGGCGCTCACCGCGGGTGTCCTCGTCGTCGCCGCGGTCCTCACCGGGGGACATGTCCTCGCCGTCGGCCTGCTGGTTGTGGCCCTGCTGAGTACCGGGGGCCTGCTGTGCTGGGCCCGGGGGCCCCTCGCCGCGACGGCGCCGCGGGCCTGGCTGGTGCGTCGACGGGCCACCCACGCGCGCCTGCGCGAGATGTCGCGGCGCGCGGGATAGCCGGCGCCGGGGGCGCTACCGTCGCCTGCTCTCGCCGAACCGTTGCAGCCGGAGGCTGTTGGTGACGACGAACAGCGACGACAGCGCCATCGCCGCGCCCGCGATGAGCGGGTTGAGGACACCGGCCGCCGCGATGGGCAGGGCGGCCACGTTGTAGCCGAATGCCCACACCAGGTTGGTGCGGATGGTGCGCGCGGTGGCCCCGGCCAGAGCGAGCGCCGCCGGTACCGAGCGCAGATCGTCGCGCACGAGGATCACCTCGGCGGCACCGATCGCGACATCGGTGCCTGCGCCGATCGCCAGACCGAGATCGGCGGTGGCCAACGCCGGACCGTCGTTGATGCCGTCACCGACCATCGCCACCGCATGTCCGTCGTCCTGGAGGCGGCGGATCGCCGCCACCTTGGCATCGGGCAGCACTTCGCTGATCACCTCGTCGACGCCGATCCGGGTGGCCACGGCCTGCGCCGCACCGGCATTGTCGCCGGTGAGCAGGATGGTGCGCAGGCCGGCCGCCCGCAGGCCCGCGATCGCGGGCCGGGCCGATTCCTTGAGGGTGTCGCCCACCGTGATCAGCGCGACGATCGCCCCGCCGACCGTCACGTACACCGCGGTCTGCCCGGCGGCCTCGGCGTCGCGGCGGGCGCGCGCGATTGCCGCGGGCACGGCCGCGGCATGCCCGGTCCAGCGTGGTGAGCCGACGGTGACCACCTGCCCGTCGACGGTGCCGGTCACCCCCCGGCCGGGGGAGGCGGAGAAGTCGCCGACCGTCGGCAGCTCCTCGGTGCCCGCGGCGCGCACGACGGCCGCGCCGATGGCGTGTTCGGACGCGGACTCGACGGCGGCGGCCAGGCGGAGTACGTCGTCGGCGGAGAACGAGGTGTCGTCGGCGAGGACGACGGCGTCCACCGACAGCGCGCCCTCGGTGACGGTGCCGGTCTTGTCGACGACGACGGTGTCGATCAGCCGTGAGGTGTCGAGGGTCTGGTGGCCCTTGAGGAAGATGCCCAGTTGCGCGCCCCGCCCGGTCGCGACCATCACCGCGATCGGCGTGGCCAGGCCCAGCGCGCACGGGCAGGCGATGATCAGCACGGCCAGCGCGGCGGACACGGCCCGCTCGGCGGGCTGGCCCAGCGCCAGCCACCCCCCGACCGTGAGCAGCGACAGGGCCACGACCGCGGGGACGAACACCCCGGAGATCCGGTCGGCGAGATGCTGGGCGCGGGCCTTGCCCGACTGTGCCTCCTCGACCAGCCGCATCATCTGCGCGAACGCGGTATCGCCGCCGACCGCGGCCGCCTCGACGATGAGCCGCCCGTTCAGCACCGTGGTGCCGCCGATCACCGGCTCGCCACCGGTGACCTCGACCGGCCGCGACTCCCCGGTCATCGCGCTCATGTCGATGGCGGCGGTGCCCTCGATCACCAGGCCGTCGGTGCCGATGGTCTCGCCCGGGCGCACGAGGAAACGCTGCTGCTCGGACAACTCCTCCGGCGGGATCCGTATCTCCGAGCCGTCGGGGAGCAGGACCGCGACGTCTTTGGCGCCGAGTGCGGCCAGCGCCCGCAGGGCGCCGCCGGCCCGTGACCGGGCCCGGGCCTCGAAGTAGCGGCCCGCCAGCACCAGCACGGTGACTCCGGTCGCGACCTCGAGATAGATGGAGTCGCTGGCCCAGATCGCCGCCCACACCCCGCGGGTGGCGGTGTCGGCGGTGCCGGTGAACATCGAGTACAGCGACCAGCCGGTGGCCGCCAGCACACCGAGACTCACCAGCGTTTCCATGGTCGCCGCGCCGGTGCGCAGATTCTTGGCGGCGACCCGGTAGAACGGCCACGCGCACCAGGTCAGGATCGGTGCGGCCAGTGCCAGCAGCAGCCACTGCCAGCCCGGAAACCGCGTCGACGGCACGACCGCGAAGACGATCGACAGATCAGCCAGCGGCACGAACAGCACCACCGCGACCGCGAGCCGCCGGAACAGACTGCGTGCAGCGTCGGCATCGGCATCGGGCAGCGCCGACGGGGTCTCGGTGCGCGGGCTCGCGCCGTAGCCGGCCTTCTCGACGACGCCGCACAACTGCTCGGCGCTGATCGACGGGTCGGCGTCGATGGTGGCGATGCGGGTTGCGTAGTTGACCGAGGCGCGGACCCCGTCGACCTTGTTGAGCTTGCGTTCGACGCGCGCCGCGCAGGCACCACAGGTCATCCCGGAGACGTCGAGGCGGATCCGGGCGGGCGTGTCGGCGGTGCCGCCGGTGACCGGGGCGTCGTCGTCGGTGCTGCCGGGATGCAGGGTGGTCACAGTCGTCCTCGATCTCCGCGCCTGCGCGGCGATCATCGAGATCGCCGCGCGGGCCGCCACAGGGTTCGTCACGAGGATAGGTCGCGCCACCGACAACGATGGTTCCCGGCAGCTTCGGGCCCGGGCCGGAGATCTGAGGGTCACTGTCCGGCCGGTTCGGCCGCGGCGGGCCCGAGCGGTTAGGGTGTGGACATCATGGACCCCGAGGATCGCGACGCGACGCTGACACGGGCCGCGCTGGCCGCGGCCGCCGGCGACCGGGCCGCGCTCACCGTATTCATCCGGGGCACCCAGAAGGACGTGTGGCGGTTCATCGCCCATCTCGGGCACGCCGACAACGCCGACGACCTCACCCAGGAAACCTATCTGCGGGCGATGCGCTCGATCGTGCGGTTCCGCGGCGAGTCGAGCGCCAAGACGTGGCTGTTGTCGATCGCGCGGCGGGTCTGCGCCGACGACGTCCGCCACGCCCGTTCGCGGCCGCGGGTGAGCGATGTGGACTGGGTGGCCGCGGCCGACGCGCGGGGCGCGCGGCGGG
>JASGFO010000330.1:0-3091 GCA_047605505.1 Gordonia sp. (in: high G+C Gram-positive bacteria)
CGGCCGCCTCGGTGGGGCCGTAGAGGTTGACCAGGTCCACCGAGGACGCGGCGAGCACCGTGGCCGCCAGGGCCCGCGGCAGGGCCTCACCGGAGGTGAAGACGCGCCGCACCGCCGGTGGCAGCACCCGCGTATGCCCGTCGGCGGCGACGACGTCGACGTACACGTCGAGCATCGACGGGACGAAATGCGCAACGGTGACGCCGCGACGGCCGATGAGGTCGAACAGATACTCCGGGTCGCGGTGCCCGCCCGGCGCGGCGATCACCATCCGGGCCCCCGTGCGCAGCGGCCACAGCAACTCCCAGACGGAGACGTCGAAGGTGATCGGCGTCTTGTACAGGACCGCGTCGGCGGCGGTCAGCGGATAGTCGGCCTGCATCCAGTCGAGCCGGTTCTTGATCGCGTTGTGCGCCACCTGGACGCCCTTCGGGGCGCCCGTCGACCCCGAGGTGAAGATGATGTAGGCGGCCGCCGCGTCGCTGACCGGCGCGAGCTCCGCCACCGGCGCCGTCGCCGGATCCGCGCCGATCGCGGCGCGCGCATCGAATCCGGTGTCCTGCAAGAACTGCTCATCGATCACCAGGGCCGGGGACACGATCTGCTCGATGGTGCGGCGCCGGTCGGCGGGCTGCTGCGGATCGATCGGGACATACGCCGCTCCCAGACCCAGCACCGCATAGACCGCGCACACCTGGTCGGCTCCGCGGTCGAGCGCGATGACCACCCGATCATGCGCCCGCACACCCGCCTCGCCCAGCAGCCGGGCCAACGTCCGGCGCGCCGCGTCGAACTCGGCGTAGGTCCACCGATCGCCCGCGACGTCGACCGCGGCGGCCGCCGGGGTTGCGCGGACGTGGTCGAGGAAGCCGTCGAGCAGACGGTCCGGCGAGGGCACCGCCGACGGCCCGACACCCAGCGCCCGCAGGTCGTCGGCCTCCGCCGGGAAATGCAGGTCGACGTCCTCGACCACGGCGTCGACGTCGTCGATCAGCCGGTCGGCGACGAGCAGGAACCGCGCCAGATGAGCGTCGAGCTCCGCCTGCTGATACAGCTCCGAATTGCCGTGCAGATCGACGACGATGCCCGCCGCCGGGCCCGGCCGGTAGAAGTTGATCCGGAGGTCTTCGAGGATACCCGAGGTCAGGATGTGGTAATCGACACGCGCACCATCGATCTCGATGGGTTTGTCGAAGAAGACCATATTGACGATCGGGCCGAACGAGGCCGTGTTCGCGTCGCGCAGGCCGGCGTCGACGCGGATGTCCTCGAAGCGATAGCGCTGATGCCGCAGCGCCCCCGTGAGCTCGATGCGGAGCTGATCGAGGAGCGCACGCAACGACAGGCGCGAGGTCTCCCGCGTCCGGATCGGCAGCATATTCGACAGCATCCCGCCCGCCCGCTTGATGCGTGCGGTCGCCCGGCCGGTCACCGGCAGGCTCAGGACGACGTCGTCGGTGCCAGTCATCCGGGCGAGGTAGGCGGCGAAGGCGGCGGTCAGCACCACCGCGGGCGAGGTTGCCAGTTCGGCGCTCAGCGCGTCGATACGCCGGCACATCGCGGCGCTCATCCGGGTGCCCGCCATGACGTTGCGTGGGTTCAGTGCCGCGGTGTTCGCGTGCTGCGCCAGCGTGACCCGCTCCGGCAGGTCGCCGGCGTTGGCCGCCCAGTACTCATGGTCGGCGGCGCGCCTGCTGCTCTCGGTGTAGGCGTGGTCGTCGGCGACGATCTGGGCGACGTCGGCGGCCGGGCGCGGTGTGTAGGCGGTGCCGCGGGCCGCTGCGTTGTAGCGGTTGCACACCTCGGTGACGGCGGTCAGTGCGGCGTAGCCGTCGATGATGATGTGGTGTCCGCGCAGATACCACAGCGTGCGATCGTCGGCGACGCGGATCAGTGCGGACACCGCGAGCGGCACGTCGAGCAGGTCGACGGGCGCCTGATGGTCACGGCGCATCCACTCCTGGGCCGCCGCCATCGGATCCGGCTCGTCGCGCAGGTCGAGCAGATCGACGGTGAACGGCACGGACTCGTCGATCACCTGGTGGGCCACGCCGTCGACCTCGATCAGGCGGGTGAACGGGGATTGCAGGATCCGACCCGTCTCGACGACGCAGCGACCGAAGAGCTCGTGATCAAGTGGACGGCCGTCGTCGCGGATCTCCAGATATTGCGCGACGGTGACCGAATAGTCGTCCGAGAGATTCTCCGCGAACCACATGCCGCGCTGCGCGGCGGTCAGCGGCAGCTGACGGTGATCGACGTCAGCAGCCACCGACCAGGGGTCCTCCGTCGAATCCATGCTCTCCTGCCACGCTTTCTCCCGGGCGGCGCCGGGGTCCGGTCGCCGAATCCACGCTCTCGGCGTCTCAATCACAAACATCGATGATTCGGCGCTCGATGGTCAACAGTCCGATCGAACGAATCTTCACCGTGCACTGATCTATGACCGCACGCCGAGCCTCCCATCTTGTCGACATCGCTCCCGTGACACCGCGCCGGGGGTCGGCAGCACAGTCCCCTCAGTTCAGTAATGTCGGCGGAACCGCCGCCGACGTTACGGACGGGTAGCCCGCACCGCACATTGACACATCGATCGCACAGGGAACTCGTAGCCCGCTGGCAGCGAGCAGACAACGGCAACCACGCCGCCACACCATAGTTCCTCGCGTCGGTCGTCGCGTCCGGATATGCGACTGCGTATCTTGAGAGCTGACCGCGATCGGACGAGCCGGCCAGGAGGCAGCCTGATGACAGCCGAGTCCGGTGGCCGGCACGCCGCTGATTCGCCCACCCACCGGCATGGCGCCGGTCCGTCCATACCCCGGCATGCCGCGGATTCCTCAAATCCGCGCCCGTGGGCGGCCCGGGCGGCGCGCAGCGGCCGCCATCAGCAGGCCGCCGTGCCACGTCACCGACTGCCCACCGAGCCGGGCCCGGTTCCCGGCCCGGTGCCGGTGCCGGTGCGGCAGCCACCCACGGCGAACACACCGACTGCGAACCCGCCCACCGCAAGCCCACCCACGGCGAACCCACCCACGGCAAGCCCACCGCGACCCGCGCCGCGGCCGGGCGGCCCCGATCCGGCGGCGGT
>JASGFO010000331.1:0-3082 GCA_047605505.1 Gordonia sp. (in: high G+C Gram-positive bacteria)
CAAGGACGCCACGATCCGCGAGATCCACCACCGGGTCAAGAACAACTTGCAGTCGGTATCGGCGCTGCTGCGTCTGCAGGCGCGGCGCACCACCAACGCCGAGGCGCAGGCGGCGTTGAGCGAGGCGGTTCGGCGGGTGGCGTCCATAGCGCTGGTCCACGAGATGCTCTCGGGCAGTGTCGACGAGGAGGTTGATCTCGACGAGGCGGTGGATCGGCTCGTCCCGATCCTGGTCGACGTGGCCTCCGGGGAACTGCCGGTGGCGGTGCGACGACGGGACCGGCTCGGTGTGCTGCCGGCGGACCGGGCGATGCCGGTGGTGATGGTGTTGACCGAGTTGATCCAGAACGCCATCGAACACGGTTTCACCTCGCCGCGGGCGGACGCCCACATCGAGATCCGTACCGACCGGGATGTCCGGCGGCTTCAGATCCTGGTGCGCGACAACGGGACCGGACTGCCCGGCGCCTTCGATCTGGCCACCTCGGATCGGCTGGGACTCCGAATCGTGCAGACGCTGGTATCGATCGAACTCGGGGGTGAGCTCCGGGCCGGGCCCAACCCGGAGGGCGAGGGCACCGAGGTGGTCGTCACGGTGCCGCTGGTGTGACCGATCCGTGGCGCGGTGTCCCGGCCTGGCGCAACAGCAGAGAAGCCCGGCGCGATCGCCGGGCTTCTCTGGTCGGCCACCGGGGGGTGGCGATGTGCTCGCTCAGACGCTGGTGCGCGTGCGGGTGCGGGCGGTACGACGCTTGAGGGCGCGGCGCTCGTCCTCGCTCATCCCGCCCCAGACGCCGGCGTCCTGGCCCGACTCGAGGGCCCAGGCCAGGCAGTCGGCGGTGACCGGGCAGCGTGCGCAGACGAGCTTTGCGTCGGCGATCTGCGCGATGGCCGGACCACTGGTTCCCACCGGGAAGAACAGTTCCGGATCTTCGTCGCGACAGATGGCCTTGTGACGCCAGTCCATTTCTTCTCCTTCAGGTGCCTGCGGGCACCACTCGTCAACCTGTGGTTCTGGTTCGTGTTGGCTGTAACCGATTGTTCACGCGGGCACACCAATTGTTTCCGCGCTGTTGCTTGTGAATACTTTCACGAAATCAGCCGAAGTCAATGGGTTGCCGTTAACACGTGGGCAATATCACTTTCGCGTCGGTCCCACAACGGCGGGGCGGTGCGACAGCGCGAACTCCGGTGTTCTACACTACGCCCCGATTGACGATCCTGCAGCGTAAACCTGCAGGTCTCGACGGTGACCGGGGCATCGCGATGACGTCGACCACCGAAGGTAGCAGTTCATGAACTGCATCACCAGGTGTGCCGACCTGTCCATCCGCCGGTTGCGGCCCGGTTTCCCCCCTGACGACGCGCGGTATCGCCTGCCGTCGTCAGTCGGCGGCGGGGGCGACGACGTCGAGGATGTCCGGGCGATGATCGAACCGGATCTCCGAGTGCGCACCGACGTAGTCGCCGTCCATCTGCACATCGATCGGCTCGGCGGCCTGCAGATGCACCCACGCGACGTCGTCGTCCCGGAAGAGATGGCGGGCCTTGGGGTTGATGCCGCCGAGCAGGCGCAGCGCCAGCGGCAGATTCCGCGCCACCGAGGTCGACGTCGCGGCGAATACCCCGAGCCGGTCGCCGAACCCGGTCCCCGGATTGGTGCGGATCTCCCGCCGGCCCAGATAGGTCCACGGACTGGTGTTGGAGACGAAGGCGAAACGCACACCGTCGAGCGGCTTGGCGTCGGGCACAGTGACGGTGAAGGTCGTCGTGTCCCCGTCCGTCCGGAAGAACGTGGCGACCGTCGTCCACAGATAACGACCGGGGGTGGCGGCCTTACCCCGCGCCCGCTTGTCCTCCATCGCGTGGACGATCCGGGCATCTATGCCCATCCCGGCATTGAAGAGGAACCAGCGGTCCGCCGAATGGCCCAGACCGATCCGTCGCCGCGTTCCGGTGTCGAGGAGCCCGATGACCTGCCGGGTGGCCTGCAACGGATCCGGATCGACACCGAGGGTGCGAGCGAACACGTTGGCGCTGCCGCCGGGGATGACCGCGACGGCGGGCAGATGCGTCGGCCGCCGACCCGCAGGCGGGCCGAGGATCCCGTTGACGGCCTCGTTGACCGATCCGTCGCCGCCGTGCACGATCACCGCGTCGTATCCCTGGGCGCTCGCCCGGGCCCCGAGCTCGCCGGCATGGCCGCGGTGGCTGGTGTGCTCGACGTCGACGTCGAGGTGCGCACTCAAGGTGTGCACCAGCGCGTCCCGGCCGGCCGGGCTGGTTGCGGTGGCGAATGGGTTGACGATGAGCATGACGCGCACGACACCAGAGGATATGGGGTCGCTCCACGGACGCGACCGGCGGCCGGGGTGCGGTCGCCGGTGATGTCGGTGAACCTTCGGTCCCGAACCTTCTACTCTGGACGGGTGAGCAAGCGCAGAGCGCCCGGGCCCGGCGGCGCGGAGTCCGCCGTCGACGCGCCGCCGACCCCCATCCGCATCGCCGGCGGTCTGACCGCACTCGAGGGGTCGATTGCGCTGATCGTTGCCGCGATCCTTGTCATCCGGCAGCTCGGCGGCCACCACGAGGACGCGATCAGCGGATACGGCACCGCGGCCTGGTTCGGCATCATCTTCGGCGGCGTGCTGGTGGGCGGCATCGCACTGCTCAGCGGGCGGCGCTGGGGCCGCGCGATCTCGCTCGTCGCGCAGATCTTGCTGCTGCCGGTGTCCTACTACCTGTTCACCAGCGATCAGCCGGCCTTCGCGGTGCCGTTGGCGGCGCTGGCACTGGTCACCCTGGTGATGCTGTTCACCCCGGCGTCGATCCGCTGGATCACCGGTGATCTGACGCCCGCCGAGTAGGGGTCGCTCGGCGCGGGGTGCGGAGGTCATCGGCCGTAAGCTTGGGGCCATGACGCGCATTCTTGCGGTTGCCAACCAGAAGGGCGGGGTGGCGAAGACCACGACGGTGGCCTCGCTGGGAGCGGCCCTCGCCGACCTCGACGTCGCTGTCCTCGTGGTCGACCTCGACCCTCAGGGGTGCCTGACCTTCTCGCTCGGCCATGATCCCGATCAGC
>JASGFO010000332.1:0-3026 GCA_047605505.1 Gordonia sp. (in: high G+C Gram-positive bacteria)
GGGCATACAACCAAACTACACCCATGTAAGCCTAACTGAACGGTATTGGCCCTAGCCGAGGCCGGGCCCCGACTGGAAGGTCAGGTAACTGGGGTGGGCCGGGTCGAGCACGAGGCGCTGACGCCGCCCCCGGGCCTTGATCAGATCCGGGATGACCGTCAGGTAGCGCGGGAAACTGGCGGCATAGACGTCCACACGCAGGCGATGCCCGGGCTCGAGGACCGCGTCGGTGGGGACCAGGTCGATGTCGATGCGGATGGGCTCGTCGGCCGGCACCGGCAGCTTGCGTTTGCGCGAGAGGTAGTGATGCGCGGTCAGCAGGCTGCCGTCGGCGGCGTAGGTGGACTTGGACTCGTCGAGCGCGCGATTGGACGCGGTCAGCGCGCCATTGGTGAGGACCCGCGACGACCCGTCGGGTGCGACATCGTTGACGGTGACCGCCCAGATCGCCTCGTGGCCAGTGGTTGCGACGTTGAGACGGAGGTTCAGCGCGCCGCTGATCGGGGTGGACTCGGCGACCGGCGCGCTCGTGAACGCGAGGGCACCGCGCTCCTGGAACCGGGCGTCGACGGTGAAGCGCTCACCCAGCGCCATGGTCGCCCCGGCGGTCACCTGCGTCATGTCCCGGGATGCCAGGCCGCGGACATCGGGCTGGATGTGCAGCGACGACACGGCCTCCGCGGGCGCCGCCCTCAGCGAGCCGTCGCGCACCGCGTGCGTGGCCGTCCCCGACGGTGCCGCGCTGAGGTACAGCCGGCGCGGCTGCACGCCGGGGCGCGGGAATGCCGCCCCCGAGGTCCAGGCCCCGCCCTGCTGCAGCATCGTCACCGGGCCGTAGTGGTCGATCCCGTTCTGGTGGCCCTTGAGCCAGCGGTCGAACCAGGCCCGCTCGAGCACATCCAGGCGCGGCGGCGCGAACTTGGTGCCGTGTCCGAAGCCGGCGTCGAAGTGATAGCCGTCGCCGACGATCATCTGCTTGTGGCCGGGCGCCAGCTGCAGGCGATCGTAGATGCCGGTGGCGCTGCGGCCGAAGAGATCGTGCCAGCCGCCGACGGTGAAGGTCGGCACGTTGATCCGGTCGATCTGCGGATCGCGCTCGTCGAAGTACGGGTCGTCGAAGATGCGGTCGTCGCGCGCGGTGAGGAAGCCCCACAGCAGCGACGGCATCTCGGTGGCCGGCGACGCGATCCGGTCGCGCAGCCAGCGCACGATGTCCCCGCGGACGAGGTCGCGCAGGTAGGTCGACGGATTGGGCACCCATTTGAGGATGTTCACCGCCGACAGCCACAACGGGATGAACGCCGACGGCATGCCACCGGTGATGTAGACGTCGCGGACGATGTCGTCACAGCCCTCGACGGCGAAGACGGCACCGAGTGCGGGCGGGCGCTTGTCGGCGGCCTGCAGGGAGTTGATCGCCGAATACGACCACCCGGCCAGCCCGACGGTGCCGTCGCACCACTCCTGCTCGGCCGCCCAGGAGATGATCTCGACCGAGTCCTGCTGCTCGCGGGCCCCCAGGATCTCCCATTTGCCACCGCTGGCGCCGGTGCCCCGGACGTCGACGACGACCTGCGCGTAGCCGCTGCGCACGAGGTTGCGGTTGATGCCGAAGACGTCGAAGACGCCGCCGGCGAGGGTGGCGCCGAGGCGGGTCAGGCCGCCCGACGCCGAGGCGTCCGGACTCAACGCCGACGACGCGCTGCGGATCACCTTGCCCAGTCCGGGCGCGTGGATGGCGGTGTCGATGAAGTCGATCGCGGCCCGGTTGTACGGGTTGATGTTGACGATCGCCGGGTACGGGGTGAGCACGGTCTGCCCGAACCGGTTGGCCGGGCGGATCACGGTGGCGCGCAGGGTGATCCCGTCGCTCATGGTGATCGACACGTCGCGGTCGACCGACACCCGCGGATAGCGCAGCGCGCCGTCGACGGACTCGCGCCAGGCGATCGCGTCGGCACCGCCGGTGGGGTCACCGAGTGGCAGTGTGCCGAAATGGGGCGCGCGCCGGGCCGGTTCGCGGGCCGGGGTCCCGCCGGTCGCGATCCGATGACCGGTATCGAGATCGAGTTGGTACGTCATGGTGCATCACCTCGCCTGGGGTCTGCCCGGATGGTGCCGGTGGACGCCCGTCGTGTCGGGTGGGCGCGTTGTGAAACTCGGCTTACACTTTGTGTCGCACGTCACTGCCCGCTCGCGAGGATAGTGCATCGGCGATTGCACATCGGCATCTGGGGGGTAGATATTCGACAGTCATCGGCATCGGGCCAGGTCGCCGGGGTTCGTACGGAAAAAACCAGCCATTCGGACAGGTGAGGCGGCTCGGCCGCAGCAGGACTGCGCGCCGGCCAGCCGATTTGGTGCCGGGACCGCCCGGCGGGTAGCCTTCTCCTCGGTTCGGCGTGCCGCGTGCGCGTCGTATCGGTTCGACCAGAGACCGTTGGTCATCGGGGGCAGCCCCGATCGAAGGGCGACGCGAGTCGCGGCCCACGCAGGGAGAACGAGGACTCTCAATGAGGTCCATGCCGTCAGCGGCAGACGACTTTCTGTGACGCCCCGTGCCTCTCGTGTGCTCGGGGCGTTTTTCTTTTGCCTCCCGAAACCCTCGGTCCGCTGGTGCGAACACGACCAACTCAATTTCGAGTGATGAGGAAGGAGGCGAAGTATGGCCAAGTCCGACAAGGTCGCCGCAGTCGCGGAGATCGCCGAGCAGTTCAAGGGCTCCACGGCGACGCTCGTCACGGAATACCGTGGCCTGACCGTCAGCCAGATCACCACGCTGCGTCGTTCCCTCGGTGAGGGTGCAACCTACTCCGTCGCCAAGAACACCCTGGTGAAGCGTGCCGCCGCGGAGGCGGGCGTGGAAGGGCTCGACGAGCTGTTCACCGGTCCGACCGCGATCGCCTTCATCGAGGGCGAGCCGGTGGTGGCCGCCAAGGCGATCAAGACGTTCGCCAAAGAGAACAAGGCGCTGGTCATCAAGGGCGGCTACATGGACGGCAAGCCGCTGTCCGTGGCCGAGGTCG
>JASGFO010000333.1:0-3020 GCA_047605505.1 Gordonia sp. (in: high G+C Gram-positive bacteria)
GCGTCGGGGCCGGTGATCTCGTCGGGAACGGCGAGATCACCCAGGGCATCGAGGAACGCCTCGATGCCGGTCATGATCTCAGTATGCTTCATGCCACTATTCTACACGTATCCAAGTTCGATACCTGAGATATTCCTGAGAGTTTCTTGATGACTCGGCACGATTGGCGAGCGCGCCATCGAGGACGGTCCCGACTCGCCCAGGCGGCTTCCAGGCGACGGAATGTGGCAGGTCGTCGGCTTGTCGTCTGCTCAGAGGACACATCTGCGGCCAACTCCGCGCACGGTACGATCTCCCCGTTCTGAGCCGGGCAAGCAGAGTGGGGCACCGAAAGGAATTGGCGGCCAGGTCGGTGTTTGCCGGGTATCAGGTGGTCTCTCGGCTGGGACACGGCGGGATGGGGCAGGTGTACCTCGTCACCAACCCCGGCCTGCACCGGCCCGAAGCCCTCAAGGTGATCTCCGGCGCCGCGAACGCCCCCGACTTCGCCGAACGCTTCACCCGCGAGGCCCGCACCGCCGCGGCCTGCGCCACCCCAACATCATTTCCACCGACCCAAGCCCGCCCCACCGCCGGCACCCCTGCCCGCAACCGCGACACCAACCGAATACGCCACCCCACACCCGTACCCGCGCCCACCCGCGCACGAGGCCACCGCCACCCCGAAACGACGACGCCGGACACTCGTACTCGCCGCCATCACAGCGGTGATTCTGCTCGTGGGCATCGGCACCACCATCTACGTCCTCACCCGACCCGACGTAACTGCCATCACCAGCGGCGGCGGCACGACCTGCGCCATCGCCGACGGCCACCCCTACTGCTGGGGAAACAACGAATACGGTCAACTCTGCGACGGCACCACCACCAACCGGACCACCCCCACCCGCGTCACCGGCCTGTAGCGGCGACCATCACCAACCGAGGTTCATCGGCGGCGAGATGGTCAGTCGTCGCCGGCGGCCGCCGTGACGAAGTCGATGAGTTCCTCCACCGATCGCAACAGCGGCACCTCGAGATCACGGAAGCTCGACACGCCGGCGAGGACCCGGCGCCAGCCGTCCTGCGGACTCCCCCAGCCGAGTCGCCGGCACACGCCGGTCTTCCAGTCCTCACCCCTCGGCACCTGTGGCCAGCCCGAGATTCCGAGCGCGGCCGGCTTGACCGCCTCCCAGACGTCGACGTAGGGATGCCCGCACACGAGCACGTGCTCACCCACGTCGGCGGTCAGCCGGGCCTCCTTGGTCCCCGAGACCAGGTGATCGACGAGAACCCCGGCGCGCCGATGCGGCGCGGGACCGAACTCGGCGAGGGCCGCGTCAAGGTTGTCCAGACCGTCGAGGCTGACCACCACGACGCCCTCGACGCGCAGGTCGTCGCCCCACACCCGCTCGACGAGCGTCGCGTCGTGGACACCCTCGACAAAGATGCGGCTCGCCCGCGCGGTCCGCGCCCGCTGCTGCGCCACGGCCCGTGAACCGGAGGCGGTCCGCGTCGGCGCCGCGACCGAACCGCGCGCCGACGCCTGGCCGTACCCGGCGCGCGGCGCGGTGGGCTTGACCAGGGTGACGGGCTTGCCGTCGATCAGGAATGCCGCGGGGTGCATGAGGAACACCCGAGAACGGCCGTGGCGATCCTCGAGCCGAACGAGATCACCGGCATAGCTCTTCTCCCAGCCGATGACCGCGCCACAGAACCCGGTCGCAGCGTCCTCGACCACGAGGTCGCGCTCGGCGGCCACCTCGGGGATACGCGGTGCGGTTCGGCGTGGCTGAGCGAGAACATCGCGCCCATATCGATCGGTCACACATGTCACAATAGCCACACCGGCACCGGTGGCGCCGGTGCCACGCCCACCGGCGTCGAGCATCCGCCGTGGTCTCCTCTCTCCGGCCGACCAGCCCGGATGCGGTGTGCGGGCGTATTCTGTCGGAGCCATGACGAGCACCAATCACACTCTCACCCAAGCGTGGCCGGCCTGCGCCGTCGGCGCCTGGGCAGCCGCGTGGATCGCCGGACGATGCTCGCCCGACGACGTCGGCGACACCCTCAACGCCCTCGCCGACACCCACGTCATCGACGACCACACCGGCTGCGACACACCCGACGGCACACTCGGGGTGCTGGCGATGCTGCGCGACGCGCGGCGGCTCTCCGTCCGGCTTCCCGACGCTGGCGCGGTCCAGGGGCTGCCCCCGGATCCGGCGACCACCGCGGCGTTCACCGCCGGCGAGGTGCTGCTCGTCGACGACGGCCGCCCAACCCCGCTCGCGTTGGTCCCCGCCGACCACGACGGGCTGTGCCGCTGGAGCGTCTACCGCTACACGGTGCCGGTGCCCACCGGGGCGCTGCCCCACGCGGGTGACATCGAGTACGAACTGCGGCAGGCGGTCACCGAGGCCACGGCCCTCATCGGCCGACTCGGTGGCCGGACCGCATCCGGTCCCGCCGACCTGCGCGGCACCCTACGGATGCTGACCCACCGCAACCTCGTCGAGCTCCCGCCCCACGACGACGCCCGGGCGACGCGGATGATCGCGACCGCCGCACAGGTGGAGGCCATCGTCGGTCTGGCCACCGACGGCGGTGTCACCGTCGGTGCGAGCGCCGGTCATGCCGCCGACGGTGACGCGGGCCTGCGGCGACTCGTCGTTCTCGCCCATGCGGCGCGGGCAGCGGCCGTCGACCGGGTGATCACGGAGTTCCTGCCGACCGGGTGGTGAGGACATTCCATGGCGGTCATCCCGGTCTTTGTATCGTCGACCTTTCGTGATTTCCACCATGAGCGCGACGAGCTCAACCGATCGGTGCTACCGGTCCTCGACGAACTCGCTGCACCGTTCGGGAGTCGCGTCGAGCTGATCGACCTGCGCTGGGGAATCTCCGCTGACGACGCCGACGAATCATCGCGCCACAATCGCGTCCTGGATGTGTGCCTCACCGAGATCGCCCGTGCCGAACCACTATTCGTGGGCTTGATCGGCGAACGCTACGGGTGGGTCGCACCGATTCAGCAGATG
>JASGFO010000334.1:0-3003 GCA_047605505.1 Gordonia sp. (in: high G+C Gram-positive bacteria)
GCCGCCCCGTCGACCCCGACGTGAACAACGTGTACGCGCCATGCTCGGGCCGCAGCGTGCCGAGCCGCCGGGCGTCGTCGATCGCCGGCCGGTCCAGGTCGACGGCGGTGGTGGCGTCGACGGTCAGGGTGGGGATCGGCTGCGTGGCCAGGGCGGCGGGCGCCGGACCGGTGCCGGTCAGCACGAGTGCCGCGGCGGTGGTGTCGAGGAGGTAGGCGACGCGGTCGGCGGGGGTGTCGGGGTCGATGGGCACGTACCGGCCGCCGGCGGCCACGACGGCGTGGATGCCGACGAGCAGCTCGACCGAGCGGGGCAGGCACACGCCGACCGCGACGTCGGGGCCGACACCGCGGCCGATCAGCTCCTCGGCCAGGGCGGTGACGCGGGCACCGAACTCGCGGTAGGTGACCGAACGATCACCGCAGCGCAGGGCGATGGCCTCGGGTGTCGACGCCCACTGCGCGGCCACCTGATCGGCCAGGGTCGTCGCCTCGAGGGGTACCTGTGGGCCCGCCGAGAAGGTCTCGACCAGCGCCCGGTCGGCCGGGTCGATGGTGTCCACGTCGGCCACGATGGTCGCCGGCGCGGTGACCAGCCGGTCCAGGATCCGGCAGAACGCGTCGGCAAGACGGCGCGCCTGGGTTTCCGGGACGGCGCTCGGCAGGTACGTGACGTCGAAGTGGAGTGCGGCGCCGCGGGGCGCGACGATGAGGTTCAGCGGGTAGTGCGTGGCATCCGCGACGTCGACGGCGGTGATGTCGAGTCCGGCGGACCGGCTGCCCGAGGTCAGGGCGTCGGCGTCGACGGGATAGGACTCGTAGACGGTCAGGGTGTCGAACAGGGTGGGCTGGCCGGCGATCTCGGTGATCTCGGCGAGGCTCACGTGCTGGTGATCCAGCAGTCGGGTCTTCGTCTCCTGCAATGTGGCGGCGAGGTCGCCGAGGGTGCGGTCCGGGTGCGCGTCGACGACCACCGGGATCGTGTTGATGAACAGCCCGACCGCCGTCTCGACCCCGTCGAGCTCGGCGGGCCGTCCCGCGACGGTCTCCCCGAAGACCACCGCCTGCTGGCCGGTGACCTGCGCCAACAGCACCCCCCAGGCCACCTGGATCGCCGTCGACGGGGTCACCCCGTGCTCCCGGGAGAAGCGGTGCAGGCGCGCGACGGCCTCGGTGTCGAGGTCGATGCCGCAGGTGGCGGGGATCTCGCCGCGGGCCGGTCCGAGCGCAGGCGCGATCAGGGTGGGGCCGGTCAGCGGTTCGAGCACCGTGCGCCACTGCTGCGTGGCGGCCGCGTGGTCACGGTCCGACAGCCAGTCCAGGAAGTCGTGGAAGTCGGCGCCCGGGCCGATCGGCGCGGGCAGCGGCGCGTCGGCGAGGTAGGCCGCGAACAGGTCGGCGATCACCAGGGGGCCGGACCAGCCGTCGAGCAGGATGTGGTGGTGGGTGATGACGAGTCGGCGCACCCCCGACGGCAGGCCGACCAGCACGAAGCGGATCGGTCCGGGCCGGGACAGGTCGAAGCGGGTGGTCCGCTGTGCCGCGGTGATCTCGGCCAGCCGGGCGTTCGCGGTGGCCTCGTCGAGGTCGGTGAGGTCGACGGTGGTCCAGTCGGGCTCGACGTCCGGCGGAATCACCGCGACCGGGGTGCCGGTCGCGGTCCGCACATACGCCGACCGCAGCACGGGGTGCCGGCGGAACAGTGCGGCGGCGGCGCGGCGCATCCGCTCCTCGTCGACGGCCGAGGCGATCTCGATGCTCACCTGCACGAGGTAGACGTCGAGATCGTCGGGCCCGATCGCGATCTCCGACTGGAACAGCAGGCCCTGCTGCAGCGGGGACAGCGGCCAGAGGTCGGCGCCCGGATGGTGGGCGGCGAGGGCATCGATCTCGGTCTGCGCGAGACCCGTGGCCGGCACATCGGATTCCGACAGGCCCACCTCACCGCCGTCGGCGACCAGCCCCGCGAGGTCGGCGAGCGTGCGCTCCCAGCCTGCCGCGAGCTCGTCGAGTTCCGCCTCGTCCAGCACGGCGGCGGGCGCCGCGAAATCGGCACGCAACACCCGGCCCGCGCCGGTCGGCAGCATACTGACGGTGACACCGAGTGCCGCGAACGCCGCCATCCGGCCGGTCACCGACTGCGGCAGCACCGGCACGCCGGGCACCGGCAGGAACGGTGGCGCGTCGGGTCCCGTGCCTTCGGAGTCGGCGACGGCGCCGAAGTAGTTGACGCTGATGGCAGGCAACGGCAGGTCGGCGAGCGGCGAGTCGGGGCGCAGGTAGCGCAGCGAACCGAACGCCACCCCGTGGTCGGGCAAGCCCGCGCGCGTGTCCTTCACCGCCTTGACGGTGGCCGCCACGTCCGCACCGGTCCCGTCCGCACCGGCCACCACCGGCACCGACAGCGGTATCAGGCTGGTGAACCAGCCCACCGACCGGGCCAGGTCGGCGCGGGCGGGAGCCACCTGCTCTTCCCGGCCGTGGCCTTCGAGGAGGAAGCCGACCGGCCGCGGATCGGCCGGGTCGGTCGCGGCGACCGCGTGGGCAAGCGCCGCGACCAGCGGCGTGTCGACACCGCACCGGAAGGCCGCGGGCACCTCCGTGAGCAGGGCCGCCGACAACTCCGGCCCCAGCAGCCGGGTCCGCGTGCGCACGGTGGACTGCCGGTCCCGGGCCCGCTCGAGCGGGCGCCCCACCGGGCGCGACGCCGCCAGCTGCCGTCGCCAGAGCTCGAGTTCGTCGTCGCGGCCGGCCAGGTCGACGAGCACATCGGCCCAGCGCCGCAGCGAGGTGCCGGTGGGCGGCAACACCACCTGCTGCCCCGCCGACAGGTGCGCCCACGCGGTCGCACAATCGGTGATGATCGTCTGCCAGGACACCGCGTCGACACCCAGATGGTGGATCGCCACCACCAGATGACCGCCGGCCCGATGACCGCTGCGGCTCGCCGCGTCATCCCCCGTCGCTGCGCTCGCCGCGTCCTCCCCCGTCGCTGCGCTCGCCG
>JASGFO010000335.1:0-2949 GCA_047605505.1 Gordonia sp. (in: high G+C Gram-positive bacteria)
AGGTCGCGGCCGAACGGACGTTGGGTGAGAAGGCCTGCGAGTTCGAGCCCGCCGATCTCACCCAGATCGGGGTGCGGCTGCTGGCGCACCTCGACCCGGATGGTCAACTCACCGACCAGAAGGATCGGATGCGGCGACGCCGGCTCTCACTCGGCGCGCAGGACCCGCAGTTGATGGCCAAACTCTCCGGGCTGCTGACCCCGATGGCGTATGCGAAACTGTCGGCGTTCTTCAACGCGTGGGCGGCACCCGGAGCGAATAATCCGGCCGATGATGATTCGCCGGTCGGTGCGGCCGCCGACGCCGACCCCGAACGACTCAAAGCGGCGGCTCAGCGGGACAACCGCACCCAGTCCGAACGTAATCATGATGCGTTCGTCGCACTCTTGGACGCGGCACTCGATGGTGGGTTACTCGGCGACACACACCGCGGGATGCCGGCACATCTGATCATCAAGGTGACGTTGTCGGAGTTGTTGGAGCAGGCCGGTTTCGGCACCACCGCCACCGGCGCGATCCTGCCGTTGAGTGATGTTCTCTCTGCTGCGGCGGATTCTCAGCCGTGGCTGGCACTGTTCAAAGACGGAGCGGCACAACCCCTCTACTTCGGGCGCGGGCGACGCCTCGCCTCCCGTGGTCAACGCCTCGCGTCGTTCAGCGGGGAAGGTGGTGAACGGTGTTCGGCACCGGGCTGTACTCAGCCGGCCGCGCGGACGGAGATGCATCATTCCGACACCGATTGGGCTGATGGTGGGCCCACCGATCTGTCGAATCTGGCGCCGGCGTGTCCGCAACATCACCGGATGGTCGGACCCGACCCGGGCCAATACACGACCGGGACGGTCACCGGCGGCAAGCACAAGGGCCGCACCTGGTGGCAACTCAATGTGGCGCCCGGGATGCCACAGAATCCACGGCTGATCAATCGGATACCGGATCTCCCGGCCAACTTCGAGAAACACCTCGCCGACGTCCGCAAGGAAGTTCATCAACCAGCCGATACCGGCCATCACCACCCGACGATCCTCGTCGTCGACGACACCCGCCTGCCCCGCGGCACCGACATCAGCTACCCCGAGCGCCCCGACGCAGCATGACGACGCGGCCCCGGCACTCCTATCCCCGACACTCCAGATGCCGACTACTGGGAGGCCGGATGATCCAGGTGGGCGCTCCGACGGGCGTATTCGGTGGCAGGCGCAGAACCGAAGAGGGTGCCGTCGACGACGCCGATTGCGCTCCGAACCGCGACAACGAACCAATCGAGCATCAGGACCACGAGGGCGACCAACGCCACCCACTCCACCAATTCCGAGCGGACCTGCACGCTCGTGCGGGGCGGCGACATCGAACTCGGCTTCATCGAAGGCCCCGACGTCGCGCCGTTCGTGCACGGCCGCATCGTGGCCCACGACCGGCTGGTGCTGGTGATGCCGGCCGATCACCGGTGGGCGCGGCGCAAACGGCCGGTCGCGCACCCGAACTCGCCCGAACCGCTCTCGTCACCCGCGAATCAGGCTCGGGAACAAGACAATTCCTCGATCGAGAGCTGACCCGCCACGCTCCGGACAGCCCGCGCGCCGACCCCGTCCTGAAACTGTCGACGACGGCTGCCGTTCGCTCCGCGGTCATCGCCGGGACCGGGCCGTCCGTCGTCTCAGACCTGTCGATCCGCGATGACCGGGATCCGCAGGGAGCCATCATCGCTCTCCGCCATCCGCCGGCGGGGAGATGGTTTCGGGGGCTCCTTCTTCTGCTGGTTCGCTGGTCGAGGCCTCGTCGCCTGGTGGGTGTGGTCTCGATACACCCTCCGCTGGCGCTCCGGGCTACTCGACCAGCGGAAAAGGAGACCCACCCCACACACCCAACCCCAAAAAAGGAAAGCGCCCGTCGACCACGAGCCCCCTTTTTCCGTTGGTCGAGTAGGCCCCGCAGGAGGCCGAGATCCGCCGGATCGAGCCTGCCGAGATCGAGACCTTTCCCAACAACTTGCGTAGCCCCCGAACGACCGTCGGAAAGAGAATCCCGTCTCCCCTACGCCACCGGGCTCTTCCGCGCCAGTTCCAGGGCGATATCGATGAGCTGATCTTCCTGTCCACCAACGAGTTTGCGACGCCCCGCCTCGATGAGAATGTCGGCCGCGGATACCCCGTAGCGGTCGGCGTGGCCTTCGGCGTGCTTCAGGAAGCTCGAATAGCAGCCAGCGTATCCCATCATCATCGACGACCGGTCGACGAGGCATTCACTTGGCATCACCGGGCGCACCACGTCCTCGGCGGCGTCGGCGATCTTGCGGAAATCGATACCCGTGGTGATGCCGAGCTTGTCGCACACGGCGACGAACGCCTCCGTCGGGGTGTTGCCGGCGCCCGCGCCGAAGCGGCGGATCGAGCCGTCGATCTGCTGGGCGCCGGCGCGGACGGCGTTGATCGAGTTCGCCACCGCGATGTCGAGGTTCTCGTGGCCGTGGAAGCCGATCTGGGTGTCGTCGCCGAGTTCGGCGCGCAGCGCGGCCACCCGGTCGGTGACGTCCTCGAGCACGAGCGCACCGGCCGAGTCGACGACGTACACGCACTGGCAGCCCGCGTCGGCCATGATGCGGGCCTGGCGGGCCAGCACCTCCGGTGGCTGCGAATGGCTCATCATCAAGAACCCGACGGTCTCCAGACCCAGTTCCCGGGCGAGCGAGAAGTGCTGGATCGACACGTCGGCCTCGGTGCAGTGCGTGGCGATGCGGCAGATCTGGCCGCCGTTGTCCCGGGCCGCGCGGATATCGTCGGTGGTGCCCAGCCCCGGCAACATCAGGAAGGCGATCTTGGCCCGCTTGGCGGTCTCGGCAGCCGCAGCAATCAGTTGCTGCTCCGGGGTTTTGGAGAATCCGTAGTTGAACGAGGAGCCACCGAGCCCGTCACCGTGGGTCACCTCGATGACCGGTACGCCCGCGTCGTC
>JASGFO010000336.1:0-2867 GCA_047605505.1 Gordonia sp. (in: high G+C Gram-positive bacteria)
GCATCGGCGACGGTGGCGTCGGCGACCGTCGCGATCGGCTCCTCGGTGGCCGGGGCGATCACCTCGAAGGTGCCCGAGCCGGTCGCGTCGACGGATTCCCCGCCGATCCAGAGCCCGGTGGGGACGGCGGCGAGAACGGCCTGGGGATCGAGTACGTCGGTGTCACTCATGGGTTGTCGGGGTCCTTTCGCAGATTCGGTTCGATGCGTCGAATCATTCGCCCGCGCCGGAGCCGCAGCAGTGCGCCGCAGGCGACGGCGCGACGTCGAGCGCGGGGTTGCGGTCGAAGAAGCCGAAGGGCTTGAGCCAGAACGAGACCACGTCGGCCGGCATGATCGGCCAGTCCTCGGGCCGGGTGATGTGGTGGATGCCGAAGACATACCAGAGCACCACGTCGGTGTTCTCGATCGGCCGATCGTGCTTCGTCCACTCGGCCATCCCGGTGTCGGTCTCGGACTGGTTGACGAACTCGCCTGCGGGCCAGCGCTCGTCGGCGCTGTTGGGGGTCACCCACAACGTGTGGCCGATCACCGTGGCGCGTTGGAAGACCGGTGACGCGGGATCGAACATGGGTGGGAAGGCCCCGGTCGGCACGAGCTTGTACGCGGGATGCGCGCCGAGCGCGGTGGTGACGTTGGTGTTGGCGATCTTCCAGGATTTCTGGGTCGCGTAGTCGGGATCCTGCATGCCCTCGGACTCGGTCCGCAGCGGCGTGTTCTGTTGCACCAGCGACAGTCCCAGCGGGTTGCCGGGGCCCATCGGCTCCGGCACGGTTTGCGAGGCGAAGACGGTGTTGTCGGTGCCGTCGACGTCGAGATCGAGACGCGCCACCAGGAAGTGCTGATGGAACGGCGCATAGGTGCGGTTGTCGACGATCGTGCCGTGCGGATTCTCGGTGGTCCCCGGCGGCAGCGGTGTGGTGACCATGATGCCGGTGGCGCGGACCTCGCACTCGATGTTGCCGTCCTGATAGAACCGCCAGTACACGAGGTACTCGTAATTGGCCACGGTCACATGAAAACTCACCGTCAGCCTGCGCATCCGGCGCACCTCGGCACCGGCCTCGTGGTCGACGTGCTTCCACAGGACGGCATTGTCCTCCTCGTGGATGCAGATCGCGTTGGTGATCGTGTACGGCTCACCGGAACTGTTGTGCAGCACGGCGTCGAGGTACCGGATCTCGCCGAGACAGTCACAGCCCAGTTCCAGCGACGTCGTCATGAATCCCAGCCCCCACTCGCCGATGTCGAAGGCGGTGCGGCGGTAGTGATCGGTGCAGTGATCGCGGTAGGGGACCACCATCTCGGCGAACGACATCCGGTGTGCCACCGACCGGTCGCGGCCCGCATCGCGGTAGGTGACGGTGTGCAGGGTCATGCCCTCGCGATAGTTGAAACCGACCCGCAGCGACCAGTTCTGCCACGTCAGCAGATTGCCGTCGAGCGTGAACGACGGGCCGTCGGGCTGGGTGATCTCGAGGGGTTTCAGTGCGGGCCGGGCGAAGGTGTCGCGCACCCGCTGCGGAATGTGCCGCGGAACGTATTCGCCCATCACCGCCGGGGTCGCGAACCCGCCGTCGTCCTCGATGCGCAGCAGCTCCATCGTGTTGAGGTCGATGACGCAGTGCAGACCGCTGACCGGATTCGCGTACGGGTTGGCGCCGTCGGCGTCGCGCACCCAGGTGTCCGACCAGCCCACGCGCCGGCTGCGGTACTCCGCCGGGATCAGCGCACCCCCGTAGGTCCAGGTGTCCATGAACACCTTGTCGAGGTCGGTGATACCCCGGCGGGCAAGGGCCGCTTGCACATCCGGATGTGCGCGCAGTGCCCGGTCGCATTCCTCGTATTCGTCGACGGTGAAGTTCGGCTGCACCCCGGGCACGTGGTCGAACGACTCGACCGTGCCGGCCGTCAGTGACACGAACGCCTTGTAGGTCGCGTTCGGTCCGGTCGCGAAGCACACGACCACCGCGCGTCGCGGCGGTACCGTGCCGTCGTCCCGGTAGGCGGCGAGCTCGGCCTTGGCCGGCTCGGCCAGCTCGATCGAGGCATACCGCCAGCCCTCGCCGACACCGTGTTCGCGGGCCAGAATGGCTGCTACCGTGCGGAACTCGTCGGCGGAGAGCGGATCGAGGGGATGACTCACGGACACTCCTTGGTCGGTGGTTCGAGTGATCATGCGGTCGCGTGCAGGGCGTCGACGAGGACCGAGAGGCCCTCGCGCAGCAGGTCGTCGCCGATCACGAGCGGCGGCAACAGCCGGATGATGTTGCCGTAGGTGCCGCAGGTCAGGATCAGCACGCCCTGTGCTGCACACGCCGCGGCGGCCGCCTTGGCCAGGGCCGGTGCCGGGGTGATGCCGTCGTTGGCGTCGACGAGCTCGACGGCGATCATGGCGCCGCGGCCACGGATCTCCCCGATCACCGGCTTGCCCTGTGTGGCAAGAGATTCGGCGGCACTGCCCAGGACCTCCCGGGCGATCTCCTCGATGTGGCGGGCCCGGCCGGGCAGATCCAGCGTCTCCATCTGGTCGATCGCCGCGAGCGCGGCCGCGCACGCCACTGGATTGCCGCCGTAGGTGCCGCCGAGCCCGCCCGGATGGACCGCGTCGAGCAGGTCGGCGCGGCCGGTGACCGCCGACAACGGCATGCCGCCGGCGATGCCCTTGGCGAGGGTCACCAGGTCCGGGACGACGCCCTCGTCCGCACACGCGAACCACGAGCCGGTCCGCGCGAACCCGGCCTGCACCTCGTCGGCGATGAACACGACGCCCTCGGCGCGGCACCACTGTGCCAGCGTCGGCAGGAAACCCGGTGCGGGAACGATGAATCCGCCCTCACCCTGGATGGGTTCGATGATCACCGCGGC
>JASGFO010000337.1:0-2860 GCA_047605505.1 Gordonia sp. (in: high G+C Gram-positive bacteria)
TTCGGTGGCCCTCGACAGCATCCCGAGGGAGTCGAACGAGGCGTCGGCGAGTGCCACGGCGCGCTCGGCCACCGACAGTTGCTCGGTGAAGGCCCGCTCCGCCTCGTCGACGGCCCGGAGGGTGAAGTGGTATTGCCCGAGCCGCCCCAGGGTCACGTCGAGTTCGACGAGGGGTCTGACCGCGTTCGGACGCAGTTCTGCGAGCTTCCGAGCGGCGTCGAGTGCGCGGACGAGAAGGGGGATCGCGGCCGCCGGTCCCTCCAGGATTCCGGTCTTCTCGCCGAGCTCCCGGAGCACCGCGGACAACCCGGTCACATGGTCGGCATTCTCCGGCGCGGCCGTGACCAGTCCTTCGTAGAGCCGGACCGCCGACTCGTAGGCGTCGTGCGCGGCTTGAGGGTCACCGGCCGCGCCGGCCACTGTGCCTGCCTCCGCGAGGACAACGCCCATGAGTGTCATGGATCGGGGGTCGTCCGGTCCGCTCATCACGTGCCGAGCGAACTCGTGGGCCTGCCCGATGGCCCGTTGCGCCCGGCCGAGATCGCCGGTCTCCAGCGCGACCCGGCTGATCGCCGTGTGCACCAAGACCCGGTCCCGATGGAGGAACAGCAAGTCGGGATGCGCGGACAGCAACGACTCGACCAGGCCCTGCGCCTCGCGGACATACTCGTCGGCGCCCCGCGGATCACCGCAGTCACACAGCACGTGCGCGATGTCCAGCAGAATTCGGAGCACCTTTCGCTCCGCCTCGACGACGCCCGGTTCCAGTCTCGATCGGGTCCTGGCCGCGGCCAATGCCTCGTCGAGATCACGCGCTCCCCCGGTGCGGTCGCCGGTCGCGGTTCGCAGGCGCCCGCGGTCGAAGAGCGTGTCGCCGAGACGTTCCAGCGGCACGGCCATCGTCGGGTGGTCGGACCGCACGCGCCGCGCGATGTGAAAGGCGTTGTCGTAGGCCGCCGCGGCCGAGACCGACGTGCCGCGGGTCTCGTGTGCCAGTCCGACGTACGACCAGAGCTGGGACAGATAGAGCACGGTGTATGGGTCGGCGGGCCGGAGCTCCCGCAACTGCTCCGCGTACGGGAGCGCCTCGTCGAAGGACCGGAGCGCGTCGGTGATCGCGCCTCGCGTCTGCTGCACCTGCCCGAGATGGCCGAGCGCAGTGGCGAGATCCTTGATCGCGCCGGCCGACTCGGGCCACTGGTCCACCGCGTGGCGTGCCAGTCGGATGGCCTCGGCGAAGGCCTCCTCGGCCGGGGCGAGCCGGCCCGAATCCATGTGCAGCCGGCCGACATTCCCCAGCGAGACAATCACGTCGCCAAGGAGCATCGCCGATCCGGGCGCGAGGCGGAGCAGCTCGTTGGCGATCCCGAGCTCGCGGCCCCAGGCGGCCGCCGCGGTCGCGTAGTCGCCCAACGCATGTGCCGAGTTCCCCAGGACGCCGAAGGCCCACATCACCGTGCGGTGATCCCCCAGTGCCTGCGCCATGTCCAGGGCGATGCGTGCCACCTCGAGACGGGCCTGCGGCGAGAGATGGTCGCGTGCGGTGCCGTCCGCCGTCAGGATGGTCCCCACCGAACGGTCGGTGAGCGCGGCCGGTGGGATCGCACGCAGGATCCGCACCGCGGCAGGGTGCTCCGCGATCGTCCGCAACAGCTCGGTGCTCGCCTCCGGCGGCGCGTGATCGAGTGCCCGCGCCACCGCGTCCGCCACCGTCGCGGCGTCGGAATCGCGGGCACGCAGCCCGTGGGTGAGCACGGTCCGGGCATCAGTGTCGTCCCAGGGGCGCGCGGCCAGCGTCCCCACGATGCGGGCGTGCTGATCGGACGGCGCGCGCCGCGCCGCCGCATCGCGGACCACGGCGTGCACGAAGGCGAGCCGGCCGGCCGCGTCCACCGCCCGCACCTGATCGCCGAGCACGCGCCGCGCGACGGCCACGAGGTGCGGCGCATCGGCGACGCCTGGGAGACAGTTCGCAAGGTCTGCCGGGGCAAGGCCGGGCGTGGCACCGGCGAGCAGGCCCACGATGACGTCACCCGCATCACTGCCGATCCGGGCCCCGACCCGGTCGAGGACGAAGCCCGCCAACTCGTCGACGGCGTCGGGGAATCGGCGGACCTCGTCGGTCAGGAGCCGAGCGATCGCGGCGGCCTGATCGGGCTCGGTCGCGATCGCCGCGAAATCGTCGGCATCGAGATCCGCGAGCAGGTCGGTGGCCAGCCGAATCCACAGGGGACTGCGCCCGCGTCGCTCGATGTGATCGAGGACTGCGGCGGGGAGGGCCCGGCCGGTCCGGCTCACCACCGTCGCCGCGCACGACGCCGCGACCGCACCCGGCAGCGGCCTGATCAGCATCGGTTGCGCACCCACACCGTCGAGCGAGCCGGCATGCTCGTCGACGGTCGTCGACACCACGAACCGGACGTTCGGCGGCAGCACCCGAACCGGCCAGAGCTCCTGTCCGTGACCCGTGGGGGTCATCACGTCCAGGGCATCGATGATGACAGTCAACGCGCCGATCCGGTCGGCGGCGTCGGCGATCACGTCGTCCCGCCCGACGGTCAGATCGCGATCGTCGCGGAACAGTCGTTCGGCGCCCAGCCGGCCGAATCCGTCCGGGGTCACGGCGTGCTCGAGATCGACGTCCCGGCCGTCGGAGGTGACCGTGTAGTGGCCGACGGCGGTGCCCGGCAGCGCATCGGCCGCCGCGGCGACCTCGGCGCGGAACGCCCGGACGGCGGAGACGTCGTCGTCACACCAGCCGGCCGGCGGCGGTCCCTCGACATCCCGAAAGATCAGGACGTGATCGCCGGGCGGAGCGGACTCCCACAGCATTCCGAAGCCGAACTCCATCCCGGTGATC
>JASGFO010000338.1:0-2859 GCA_047605505.1 Gordonia sp. (in: high G+C Gram-positive bacteria)
GCACCCGACGATGAGCGCGGCCACGGGGGTCACGCGGCAATCAGGCCGACACACCTACCGCGCGAGGAACGCCGCCACCGTCGCCTCGAACGCGTCCTTGGCCTCGATCATCACCCAATGCCCGCACCGAGGGAAGACGTGTAACTCGGCCTGCGGGATCAGCCGCATGGGCACCATCGCCATGTCCGGCGGACTGACCCGATCATCGCGGCCCCACGTGAGCAGCGTGGGACAGCCGACCTTGTGCATCATCGCCCAGTAGGGCGGGGTGTCGGCGGCGGCGAGAAACTCCTGCTGCATCGCGAACGACGCCGACCCGTACATCGCGCGGCCGGTGGCCAGCGCGTCGCGCTGGGTGGCTGCCGCCCACCGCTCGTCGATCAGCTCGTCGGTGACCAGCGCCGCGTCGAACACCATGGCCCGCAACCAGCGGACGAGTCGGTCGCGGGTCGGATCGTCGGCGAACTCCTGCAGCAGGCGCAGACCCTCCGACGGACTCGGGCTGAACACGTTGGGGCCGACGCCGCCGATCGTCACGAGCTTCTCGACGCGGCCGGGTTTGCGGATCGCGAGATTCATCCCGACCACCCCGCCCATCGAGTTGCCGATCATCGGCGCGGACTCGATGCCGAGTGCATCCAGGAACGCGATCACCGCCTTGCCTGCGGTCAGCACCGGCATCCCCTCCCACGGATCACTGACCCCGAAGCCGGGGAACTCGAGGATGAACGTGTGATGCGTCCGGGCGAAGAACCCCAGGTTGCCACGGTAATTGCGCCAGCCCGTGACACCCGGCCCGGAACCGTGGAGAAGGATCAGCGGAGGTGCCTCGGCGTCGCCGGCCTCGTGATAACACAGCACGCCCCGGTCGGTGGTCAGCTCGCGTCTGGTCGCGGCATAGGTGATATCCACATCCCCACACTAGAACGTGTTCTATTTCTAGGCCACCCCATCCGTGCGCTCCGCCGTCGTAGTGCGTGATCTCGAATCCGGTGAAACGCAAACATACCGTCGTATGCGTATTAGAGAATGGATGCGACACATGCTGTGACGAAGAGAGGCAATGATGAGGACAAAAGGTGCAGTGCTGCGTGAGGTCGGCCAACCCTGGAAGATCGAGGAGATCGAGATCGGTGATCCGGTGGCCGGTGAGGTGCAGGTGAAGCTGGTCAGCTCGGGGCTGTGCCACTCCGACCACCATCTGCGCACCGGCGACAGCCCGGCCCCGCTGCCGGTGCTCGGCGGACACGAGGGTGCCGGCATCGTCACCAAGGTCGGCCCCGGGGTCACCCGCCTTGCCGAAGGTGATCACGTCGTCACGGCGTTCATCCCGGCCTGCGGGGTGTGTGAATCGTGTTCGCGGGGGCTCCAGAACATCTGCGACGAAGGGGCGGGACTGCTCACCGGGCTGTCCATCACGGACAAGACCCATCGCGTGCACACCGCCGATGGCGTGCCCCTCACCCAGATGTGCCTCCTGGGCACCTTTGCGCCGTACATCACCGTCAACGAGGCGTCGGTGGTGAAGATCGAAAACGACATCCCGCTGCAGGAGGCCGCACTGCTCGGCTGCGGTGTTGCCACCGGGTGGGGATCGGCCGTCGAGATCGGCGCGACCCATTCCGGCGACACCGTGGCGGTGGTCGGTGTCGGTGGGGTCGGCATCAACGCCGTCCAGGGGGCCGCCGCGGCCGGCGCGCGCTTCGTCATCGCCATCGACCCGGTGCCGTTCAAACGGCAGATGGCCGAAAAGCTCGGCGCGACCCACACCTTCGAGTCGATCGAGGCGGCTGCCCCGGTGATCGGCGAGATCAGCTGGGGGCGGATGGCCAACACCACGATTATCACCGTCGGCGAGCTGCACGGTGACATCATCCAGCCGGCCCTGAGCATCACCGCCAAGGGCGGTCAGGTGGTCGTCACCGGTATGGGCAACTTCGCCGAGGTCGACACCAAACTCAATCTCTTCGAGCTGACCCTGCTACAGAAGCGGGTGCAGGGCGCGATCTTCGGTGGCACCGGACCTCGCACCCAGGTGCCTGCGCTGCTCAACGAATACCGGGCCGGCCGGCTGAATCTCGCAGACCTGGTCACCACGACCTACCGGCTGGACCAGATCAACGAGGCCTACGACGACATGCTCGCGGGCAAGAACCTCCGCGGGATGATCGTCTACACCGACGAGGACTACTGACCGGCGGCCTTCTGTGAACCCGCCGAGCGCTACCAGATCCGCACGCGCTCGGCGGGGTCGAGGTAGAGGGCATCCCCCTCGGTGACGCCGAAGGCCTCGTAGAAGGCGTCGATGTTGCGGACGACGCCGTTGCAGCGGAACTCCGGCGGCGAGTGCGGATCGACGGACAGCCGGCGGATCGCCTCGGCGTCCCGGGTCTTGGTGCGCCAGATCTGCGCCCACGAGAAGAAGACGCGCTGACGGCCGGTGAGGCCGTCGATCACGGGCGGCTCGGTGCCCGCGGTCGCCAGTTCGTAGGCGACCAGGGCGATCGACAGCCCGCCCAGATCGCCGATGTTCTCGCCGATGGTGAACTCGCCGTTGACCTTGTGCTCGGGATCCAGGCCGACCGGCGTGAACTCGCCGTACTGCGCGATGAGCTTGGCCGTGCGCTTGCCGAACTCGGTGCGGTCGGCGTCGCTCCACCAGTCGACGAGGTTGCCGTCGCCGTCGTACTTGGCGCCTTGATCATCGAAGCCGTGCCCGATCTCGTGGCCGATCACGGCGCCGATGCCGCCGTAGTTGGCGGCGTCGTCGGCGTCGGGATCGAAGAACGGCGGTTGCAGGATCGCGGCCGGGAACACGATCTCGTTCATGCCCGGGTTGTAGTAGGCGTTGACCGTCTG
>JASGFO010000339.1:0-2830 GCA_047605505.1 Gordonia sp. (in: high G+C Gram-positive bacteria)
TAGGACGCCGCCCTCTCAAGGCGGTAGCGCGGGTTCGAATCCCGTCGGGGCTACACATGGTGACACCCGCTCCCTTTCACAAAAGGGGGCGGGTGTCTGTTTGTCGGCGGTGGGTCTCACCGCCCCGCAGGCGCCGTCGCCCCCGACACCGGCATCGACGGCAACCCGAGTTTGCGATGATCCCACGAGCGCGTGCGAGCGCCGACCATGCGGACCGCCACCCGCTTGTTCATCATCTGCTCCACGAGGGGTCGGCACTCCTCGGTGTAGGGCCCGGTGTAGCGCTCCCACACACTGATACCCACCCGCAGACACACCTCGGGATCATCGGAGATCTCCGCGACGCCCTCGATCGCGACACCCCGCAACGAGTCATAGGTGGCACCATCCTCGATCAGCACCGAACATCGCGGATTGCGGCGCAGATTGACCGCCTTCTGTGATTTGGTCTTGGTTTCGAACCAGATCTCGCCGTCGACGAGCCCGTACCACATCGCGACCAGATGAATCGAGCCGTCCGGGCCCGTCGTCGCCAGCGTCGCGGTGCGGCTGCGCCGGATGAAATCGGCGATCTCGTCGTCGGTCATGACAATCCGGGAGCGTTGATTGATACCCATGACAGAACTCTAGTGGGTGGTGGACTCGCTTTTCTGCTGGTCGAGTAAGGGCGACGGAGGAGGCCTGTGTCGAGACCACTGCCGTGCGGCTGCCGGTACGTCAGGTGGTCTCGACCGGCGGCACCCGCCCTCAGCGCAGGCGCTGGTGGATCGCTTCGCCCGCGGCCAGCAGATCGGCCGCCCACCGGCCGCCCGGGCGTCGGCCCATCCGGTCGATCGGGCCGGACACCGAGATCGCCGCGACCACCTCACCGCTGCCGTCCCGGACCGGCGCCGACACGCTGGCCACCCCGGCGGCCCGTTCACCGGCGCTCTGCGCCCAGCCGCGGCGTCGGATCTCCTGGAGCGAGCGGTCGGAGTAGACGCTCTCGGCGAGCAGTGCCCGTTGCGTGTCGGGATCGGACCAGGCGGCGAGAACCTTGGCGGCCGATCCCGCGCTCATCGGATAGCGGGTCCCCACCGGGACGCTGTCACGCAGTCCGGTGGGCGGTTCCATGGCGGCGATGCACACCCGTTCGGCGCCCTCGCGGCGATACACCTGCACCGACTCACCGGTGAGCTCCCGCAGCCGCGGCAACTCCATCAGGGCGGCCTCTCGGACCGGATCGTGCTCGGTCGTGGCGAGCTCACCCAGCGCCGGCCCGGGATACCAGCGGCCGGTCACGTTGCGGGCGAGGAGCCGATGAACCTCAAGGCCGACGGCGAGGCGATGTGCCGTCGCGCGCGGCAGACCGGTGCGTTCACAGAGCTCGGTGAGAGTGCATGGCGAGTCGGCCGCCGCCCGCAACACCATCACCGACTTGTCGAGCACACCGATTCCGCTGGTGGTCGGCGATGCGCTATCATTTCCCATAGGCCGATACTAGCCGTCCAGATAGTGAGATGCACTCCCGAGCTGATCCAGCCCGATCCACGCTTGGGGTGCGAGAGAAGTGGATGTGAATGCAGCCATGACGAACAGTCAGACCAAGCCGCGCACCCTGGCGGAGAAGGTGTGGGACGACCACGTGGTGGTCAGTGGTGACGGTGAGCAGCCGGACCTGATCTACATCGACCTGCATCTTGTGCACGAGGTCACCAGCCCCCAGGCCTTCGATGGCCTCCGGCTCGCCGGGCGGCCGGTGCGCCGTCCCGACCTCACGATCGCGACCGAGGACCACAATGTCCCGACCGTCAACATCGACCAGCCCATCGCCGACCCGGTCTCGCGCACCCAGGTCGAGACACTGCGTCGCAACTGCGCCGAGTTCGGGATCCGCCTGCACTCCATGGGCGATGCCGAGCAGGGCATCGTGCACGTCGTCGGCCCGCAGCTCGGCCTGACCCAACCCGGCACCACCGTGGTCTGCGGTGATTCGCACACCTCGACCCACGGTGCCTTCGGCGCGCTGGCGATGGGGATCGGCACCTCCGAGGTCGAACATGTCCTGGCCACCCAGACGCTGTCGCTGCGGCCCTTCAAGACCATGGCGATCACCGTCGACGGGGAACTGCCCGCAGGTGTCACGAGCAAGGACCTGATTCTGGCCGTCATTGCCAAGATCGGTACCGGCGGCGGGCAGGGATATGTCCTCGAATACCGTGGCTCCGCCATCGAGAAGCTGTCGATGGAAGCGCGGATGACCATCTGCAACATGTCGATCGAGGCCGGCGCCCGCGCCGGGATGATCGGCCCCGACCAGGTCACCTACGACTTCTTGGCCGGCCGCCCACACGCGCCGACCGGCGCCGATTGGGATGCGGCCGTGGCGTATTGGGATTCGTTGCGGACCGATGACGGCGCCGTGTTCGACAACGAGGTGCACATCGACGCGTCGACGCTGTCACCGTTCGTCACCTGGGGCACCAACCCCGGCCAGGGTGCGCCGCTGGCGTCGACGGTGCCCGATCCCGCCGAGATGGGCGACGAGACCGCGTCGTCGGCGGCCGCGAAGGCCTTGCAGTACATGGACCTGACGCCCGGCACCCCGCTGCGCGAGATCAGCGTCGACACGGTCTTCGTCGGCTCGTGCACCAACGGCCGGATCGAGGATCTGCGGGCGGTCGCCGAGATCCTGAAGGGCCGCACCGTTGCCGACGGGGTCCGCATGCTCGTCGTCCCCGGATCGATGCGGGTGCGCGCCCAGGCCGAGCGGGAGGGCCTCGGTGCGATCTTCACCGCCGCGGGTGCCGAATGGCGCGAGGCCGGCTGCTCGATGTGTCTGGGCATGAAC
>JASGFO010000340.1:0-2810 GCA_047605505.1 Gordonia sp. (in: high G+C Gram-positive bacteria)
CCCGGCGCGGTCGCGGTCCGCACCATTTTCGTGGACGCCACCTGATGGCGTGGTCGGTTGACGGCCCCACCGTCGCCCAGGCCACCCGGCAGGGGTGGACGGTTGACGGCCCGGCCGCGACGTCGGTGGCGTCGCGGTTGGGGTGGGTGTGGGTGCCGCAGGCGAGTGTCGGTGACGATGCCGGTGGCGCCGACACGGCTCGTCTGCTGCCCGTCTTCGGTGTCGCCGAAGGCGGCGCTTCCGGTGACGGCCTGTACATGGGTGTCGATCCGACACAGGATTTCGAGCTGCACGTCCCGGTCTGGGAGTCGGGCGGCGGCTGGGATACAGTGGCGGCCCACCCGGCCGTGACCATCCTTGATGGCGCGGCCGGGTGTGATGGTGCCGGTCTCGGCGTGGTTGGGGAGGCCGCAGCAGGATGCTGCACAGATTCCGCTGCTGCGCACCCCGCAGTCGTCATCCGCAACGGCGCCGCGAGCGCCGACCAGACAACCGGGAAACCCATCGTCACGGCGCGGGACGATGGCGCGGTCGGGGATTCCGCGACCGCCGGATGGTCCGCACAGGCAGCGGCCACCACCACGTTCACGTCGGCGGGGACGTGGACGTACACGATCCCGGTGTGGGCCACCTATATCGATCTGATCTTGCTTGGTGGTGGTGGAGGTGGTGGCGGGTCGGCCAGCTCGTCATGGTACGGCGGCGCCGGGGGTAGCGCGGGCTCATTCGCCACGTACACGGTCCAGCGCGGCGTTGACATCCCTTGGGCGACGACATCATTCTCGGTGATCGTCGGGTCGGCGGGGACTGCGGCATCGAACTCGGCCGGTGGTGCTGGAGGGGGGTGCGTGGTCCTCTACTACGACACGACCGGAGCGGCGGTCACACCCTACGCCTCCGGCGGTGCGGGCGGCGCCCGAAACAGCCTGCTCAACAGCAGCACGGCGGGCGGCTCGCCCGGCTCGACCACCTACAACGGTGTCACCTACACCGGCGGCACCGGTGGAGCCGCATCGTCCACCGGCAACGGATCCGCGGGGACCGCGCCGGGTGCCGGCGGTGGTGGCGCCGGATACGGGCAGATTTACGTTAGCAACAAATCGGGCGGGGTGGGCGCGGGCGGCCGCGCCTGGATCCGCGCCTACCAGTAACGAGGAGACACGCTATGACCACCACATACACGACCGCGCACCGGAATGCGTGCGCAACCGCGATCGCCGCACTCGGCAACCGCGTCGGCCTGTACATCGACACCACCCGAGTCGGCACCGTCTACGTCGACACCACCTGGGGCACCGCCGCCGAGGCAACGGAGGACGGGTACACATGGGCGAAGATCACCGGCACCACCGGCACCATCACCGTCCCCGCCGGCACCGTCACCAGCGGATCCGTGATCAACCGGTACGGCATCCACTCCGGGTCAACCCTGCTGCGAACCGAAGCGCTACCGGTATCCCTCACCGTCAACGACAGCACCCAAGCCTTCTCCGTCGACGTGACACCAATCCTGCGATACCGCGGACTGTGACGCCACCACCAGATTCGGTCTGGGCATGGGGATCGGTATATTTTCTGGTATAAATCAACCCCCGTCAGAGTGCTGAGAGCCAGTCGGGTGCCGGCCGCCCGGCGGGGTTGTCGATCTCGGCGTCGGCGAGTTCGTCGGCGGCGTCGGGGGTGTGCCTGCGCGCCAGGTGCGGGCGGTAGACGCGTAGGCGTACGGTCTGGTGCTCGCGCTCGCGCCACCATCGGGCGGCGAGCCACTCGTGGCCGCGGGCCGCGGTCTCGGCGTCGAGTGCGGTGGTGCCCAGCAGGATCGGCAGGGTCGGCGGGAATTCGCGTTTGCCGAGGAAGAGGGCATACCGCGGCGCGTGGAGTGCGGTGGTGATCTCATCGACGAGTGAGTCGGGTCCGTCGACACCGACCAGGAATACGGCGTCGTCGAGGACGGTCTCGGCGCGCGGGGATACGGCCATCCCGGCCGCGATGCGGCGTCGGGTGGTGCGGAATTCCAGTCGTGGTCGGCCGGGCTGGTCGGCGCGGACGACGATGTCGCATGCGGCGAGGTCGGCCAGCTCGGGCCGGATGCGCAGGCGCCCGTCCGGCGCTGACCATGGGCGGCCGAGTGCGGCGCCGAGGAATCCGATGATCCCGGACGTGGTGGGGGCGAGCGCTTCGGCCGGGTGGGTTCTGGCGATGGGCCGGTGGGTGGGGTCGCCGACGCGGTGCTGGTGGGTGTCCCAGCCCTGTGTGGGGCCGGCCAGGCGGAGCAGCAGCGTCGTCACTGGTGGTCCTTGTCGTCGCGGTCGCCCTCGTCGTCGAGGATTTCGTCGAGGTAGCGTAGCCGCGCGCCGGGGACGCGTTCGGCTACGCGGCCCATCGCGGCGCGATGCCAGCTCGCCGGGTAGGTGACGTCGGGCCACGCCTCGTGGAGGTCGGCGGTGGTCCGGTAGACGACCAGCCACCCCTCGGCGGCGAGGTCGCCGGCGAGGAGATTGTCGACTGTCTGCTCGATGAAATCGGCGGTCGCCGCGTCGAGAGCGCGCAGATCGGCGGCCGAGCGGTCGGAGATCCAGGTGGTGCCCGCTTCCCAGCGGGCGATGGTGCGTTCGTTGCGGTCGAGCATGGTGGCGAGGTCTCGCCAGGTGAGGCCGAGGCGGTCCCGCAGGACCCGGAACTCGGCGGCGGTCATCGCAGCCATGTGGTGGCCTCCGGGAGAGATGGGAGTGTGCCCCGGCCCGGTGGCCGGGGCCCGAGGGGGGGCAGGCGGTGATCGCCTCGACGATCGCCCCCAATTCCTCGGTGCC
>JASGFO010000341.1:0-2799 GCA_047605505.1 Gordonia sp. (in: high G+C Gram-positive bacteria)
GGTGATCTCGTCGGGCACGGCGAGATCAGCCAGGGTGTCGAGGAGTTCCTCGAACGTGGCGGCGATCTCAGTATCGGTCATATCTCTAGTGTAGACGAATTAGAGTTCGATACATGAGAACATACTGAGAGTCGGGTTACGTCTCTGTGAAGACGCCCGCGACCGAGACAACCTAGGCCATCACCGCGAACATCGTCGCCATCCCGGCGGCCATGAACACCTGGCACAGATCCCCGACGAAGGGCAGGACGCCGCCGGTGCCGCGGACGGCGTGGCGGCGATCGAAGTAGCGGTAGAGCCATACCGCGGCCATCGCCGCGAATCCGATGGCGAGCAGCCAGTTCACCGCGGCCACATAGCCGGGCTGCGCGGCGTGGGTCATGTCCATGCCGGGCAGGTCACCGCCGTGGTGACCGTGATCGTGGGCGAGCAGCACCGGCACCGGCCCGGCGGCGGTCGGTGCCGCGACGACGCTGCCGTGCCCGGGCAGCACACCGCCGTTCATCACCGCATACATCCAGGCCATGGCCCCCATCATCGCCACCGACGAGGCCGCGATCACCCGCCCCTCGCGGGTGTGGGTGGCCGAGCCGCAATGATGGGCCGCGGGCGGCTCGGGCCGCACCACCGCGGCACCGAACCAGGCAGCGGCCACGAGGAAGAAGACCATCGGCCCGAGCGTCGGCCACGTCATCGAGAAGGGCCACGCCATCACCGCCATCGCGACGGCCATCGCCAGCTGCAGCAGATGCGAGACGGTGCCGCGCCAGGCGCCTCGGTGCCGGGCGATCGTGTAGACACATTCGGCCGCAGACAGCGTGAACAGCACGGTCAGCGCCCAGCGCAGCGCCTCGTCGTCGATCATCGACCGGCCTCGACACGGCGGTCGGCGACGATCCCGCGGGCCGCGTCGATCACCGTGAACAGCCCCAACGTGAGGCCGAACCAGGGCACGAACCAGCCGACGCCGACGATCACGGCGATCAGTCCGACCGCCTCGCCCGGTCGTAGCGCCGCGAGCGTCCCGCGCGGTGGGGCGCCGGGCAGTGCCCGGCCGCTCGGCCGGCGCCGCCACCACAGGAGGTAGCCGCGCACGATCACCGAGATCAGCCCGAGCGCCAGCAGCGCCAGCACGATCTGGTTGAGCAGACCGAACAGCAGCCCCATGTGGGCGTCGATGGTCCAGCGCGTCATCTTCGCCATGACCGGCCAGTCGGCGAAGGCCACCCGATCGACGACGGTGTCGCCGGCGGGGTTGATCGCCACCGCGTCGGCGCGGGTGGGGACGGTGCGCTGGTTCTCGGTCACCTGCCAGGCCGCGCCGGGCCCGGCGGGTGGGGTCAGCACCATCGGATCGCGCAGCCCGGCCGCCCTCGCGGCCCGGGCGACGCCGGTGGCCTGCGCCACGAGGGCCGCGTCGTCGACGGGCGTGACGCCCGGTGTCGCCGTCGACACCGACGGCGTCACCCAGCTCAGCGCGCTGCGGACCTCGCCGATGTGCTCGCCCGCGAACCGGGACCAGGTGAGCCCGGTCGCCGACAATCCGATCAGGCCGACGAGGATCCACACGCCGACGGCGGCGTGCCAGCTCAGGGTGCGTCGCCGCCGCGCGGCTGTCGAGTCACCGGTCGCACCCGGTCCGGTCCGGTCCGGCCGGGCGAGCCGGGCGAGCGTGCGGGTGCGCCGGCGATGCCCGATCCACAGCACGAGGCCACCGAGGGCGACCACCCACAGCCAGCTCGCCGCGATCTCGCTGTAGTTGCGGCCGATCTCGCCCAGATGCAGGGTGCGGTGCAGATCGTCGAACCACGCCCGGACCGGCAGCCATTCCCCGTAGGTGGTGAGCGCGCCGCGGACGTCACCGGTGTAGGGGTCGACGAAGACCGTGCGGATGGCCTCGGCGGGCACGTCGTCGGTGGCGATGCCGACGCGGGTGGTGCCGTCGGCGGTCGGCGCGGGGGTGATCGAGCAGATCGTCCCCTCGGGATGTGCGGCGCGGGCCGCCCGCACCTGTGCACTCAAGGGGAGGCGGTGGGCGCCGACGTGGTCGACGGTCAGTTCGTGACGGTAGACAGCCCGGTCAATCTGGGGCGTCAGCGTGTAGAGCAGCCCGGTGATCGCCGCGACCAGCAGGAACGGCCCCACGAGAAGCCCCGCGTAGAAGTGCCAGCGCAGCAGCAGCGGACGCCAGCGGTCGGCGGCCGCAGAACGCGGGCGTGCTGATGGGGGCGCCGCACCGGCGGTACCGAGCGGTCCGGTGGTGACCAACGTCGACTCTCCTCACGGCGGCCGGCCCGGGTGGGCCGCTGTGAGAAGTGGTCGTGCCCGCACCGCGTCGGGTTCCCGACCATCAGGTGACGCCGGTCACTGGGCTGCGACTCGCGCTCGGGCGCGCCAGGCCGTCCGGCTGGTCGAGTAGCTGCAGAGGAGACCACCCCGACAACAACCCGGACCCCCGCGCCCGATCGCCCTACCCTGGAGCCATGTCACCCGAGCCGCCGATCACGATCTTCGGCCCTGACTTCCCGTTCGCCTACGACGACTGGCTCACCCATCCGGCCGGGATCGGCAGTATCCCCGACGCCGCGGTGGGCAGTGAGGTCGCGGTCATCGGTGCGGGCATGGCGGGCATGGTCGCCGCCTACGAGTTGATGCGGCTGGGGTTGCGGCCCGTGGTCTATGAACCCGACCGGATCGGTGGGCGGCTGCGGTCGGAGCCGTTCGTGCCGGGGGAACCCGAGATCGCCGAACTCGGCGGTATGCGCTTCCCGATCTCCTCGCGTTCCTTCTTCCACTACG
>JASGFO010000342.1:0-2770 GCA_047605505.1 Gordonia sp. (in: high G+C Gram-positive bacteria)
GGTCGCCCACCTTCGCCCCGGGCCTGCCCGCCGCACCAGCGGCGCCGCCGCGCCCGGTGCCGCTCACCCCGGATCCGGTGGCCGACGAACCCCGCCGCAGGCGTGGGGTGTGGGTGGCCGTGCTGGTGGCGATCCTCGTCGTCGCCCTGGGAAGCGCGGCCGGCGCTTATCTGCTGCGTCCCGACGCCGATTCCGAGACGCCCGCCGCGGCACCGGGCACGATCACCGAGTTGACCGCGCTCGACGCCGACGGCCGCGAAGTCGGCCGCAGCGGCGCCGAGCCGCTGGACCCGGCCGGCGCGGGGACTGCCTCCTGCGCGCCCACGACCATCGCGTGGGCCGGGCCGCTGACCGGACAGCGCGCCGACCGCGCGAGCGGGATACGCGAGGGCGCGCGGCTCGCCGTCGACGCGCACAACACCGCCAACCCGGGCTGCCAGGTCACGCTGCGGGAGTTCGACACCGTCGGCAGCAACGAGCGTGCCGGGCGCCTCGCCGCCGACATCGTCGACGACGAGGCGGTGATCGGGGTACTCGGACCGTGGACGTCGGGGGAGGCGTGAGCGATGGGCCGCACGTTCAGCCGCGCCGGCCTGGTGTTCGCGAGCCCGTCGACGACGGCACCCGGGTTGGGCGCAGGCCAGAACTGGCAGACATTCTTCCGCGGCACCGTCACCGACCGCGACCTCGGCACCGCCGTCGGCAACTACCTGACGGGGCCGCGTGGATTCTCGCGGGTGTGCGTGGTCGGCACCGATTCCGAATCGGCCGTCGACATCGCCCCCACACTGATCGCCACACTCGGTGCCGCGGCGGTGTCGTCGTGCACGGTCACCGCGACCGCCGGCACGCAGGACTTCACCGATCAGGTCGACCGCATCACGGCCGCCGACCCCGACGCGGTCTACTTCGCGGGCTCCTTCCTCGAGGTGTCGCCCCTGGTCCGGCAGTTGCGCGCCGCCGGGGTCACCGCGCAGTTCGTCGCCGGTGGCGATCAGGCCTTCGGGTCACGGTTCACCTCGACGCCGCGCCCCGAGGCGTCGGGTGCGCTGTTCACCTGCCCCTGCGGACCCGGTACCGAGGATTTTGCCGACCGCTATCAACAGGCCTTCGGGCAGCCGCCGGGCATGTTCGCCGCCGAGGCCTATGACCTCATCGCCATCATGCTGCGCGCGATCGACTCGGGGACATCCACCCGGGCCGGCCTCCTCGAATACCTGCGCACCTATCACGGCACAGGCATGGCCCGCGACTACCAGTGGTCGGCGAACGGTGAGCTCACCCATCCACGGTCGTGGGTGTACGAGGTGCGGTGAGCAGTCCTCACCCCGCGGGCTTGCGGCAGCAGAAGATCGCCGTGCCGGGAAAATACTGCCCCCGCAGCGGACTCCACTGACCCCAGATCTCCTCGAGGTCCTCGGGCCACTCGGGTTCGACGATGTCGTCGAGGCGCAGACCGGCGGCCACGATCTCCCGGACGCGGTCACCGATCGTGCGGTGGTGCTCGACGTAGGTGACGGTGCCCGTCTCGTCGACCTCGCGGTACGGTGTCCGATTGAAGTAGGGAATCGACACCGTGAGCCCGTCGGGGCCCGGGTCGTCGGGAAACATCCAGCGCATCGGGTGATTCGTCGAGAACACCCACCGCCCACCGGGCCGCAGGATGCGGGCCACCTCGGCCATCACCCGCGCGGAATCGGCGACGAAGGGGATCGCGCCGAACGACGAGAACGCGATGTCGAAGCAGGCGTCGGCGAAGGGCAATGACTCGGCATTGGCCTGCACCAGCGGAACCCGTTGCCCGTCAAGGCGATCCATCGATTCGATGCCACGCCCGAGCATCCTGCGGGAGAGATCCATGGCGATCACCCGCGCCCCTCGGCCGGCCAGCCAGCGCGAACACGGCGCCGAGCCGCAGCCCACCTCGAGCACCGCCCGCCCGGCCACCTCCCCGAGCAGGCCCGCCTCGGCCTCCCGCAAACGTTCCGGGCCCCAGACGACGTCGCCGCCGGGCGTGTCGGTGCCGAGGAACTCGCCGTGCTCGGCGTGATAGTCGCCGGACTCGGCATCCCACCAGGAGCGGCTGGCGCGTGCGCTGGTCGCCGAGTCGATCTCGCCGAGTGGTCGGGGACGGCGAGCGGGCGGGGTGTCGTCGGTGGGATCCACGCCGGCGATCGTATCGGTCGGCGTCCACCGGCCCGCCCGTCGATCATCCCACTGCGCACGTCGCATTTGCCCAGCACAACCGGTATGGCGTAACCTAGCACGCGCGCGTATCGTTGCCGCACGTCCGCTGTCGTGCCGATCGGGTACCGCTGTCAAGAAACTGTACCTACGACCAACCCGTCCGGAGCAATTCACCACATGTCGTCCCCCACGATCCCCTCGCCGCAAGTAGCCGTCAATGACATCGGCTCGGCTGAGGACTTTCTCGCCGCCATCGACTCCACGATCAAGTATTTCAACGATGGCGACATCGTTGAAGGGACGATCGTCAAGGTCGACCGCGACGAGGTTCTTCTCGACATCGGTTACAAGACCGAAGGCGTCATCCCGTCTCGCGAACTGTCGATCAAGCACGACGTCGACCCCAATGACGTCGTCAACGTCGGTGACGAGGTCGAGGCCCTGGTCCTCACCAAGGAGGACAAGGAAGGGCGCCTGATCCTGTCCAAGAAGCGTGCGCAGTACGAGCGCGCCTGGGGCACCATCGAAGAGCTCAAGGAGAAGGACGAGGCCGTCAAGGGCACCGTCATCGAGGTCGTCAAGG
>JASGFO010000343.1:0-2742 GCA_047605505.1 Gordonia sp. (in: high G+C Gram-positive bacteria)
CACACCACGAGGTCGTCGACGCACATGGCGACGAGATCCTGGCCGACGGTGTCGTGCTTGCCGAATGCCTGGGCGACGGCGAGTTTGGTGCCCACGCCGTCGCTGGCGGCGGCCAGGACGGGTTCGATGTAGGTGCCCTTGAGGGCGAACAGCCCCGAGAACCCGCCGAGGCCACCGAGCACCTCGGGGCGGGTGGCCCGCCGGGCGTGCGTGCTGATCAGTTCGACAGCGCGTTCACCGGCGTCGATGTCGACACCCGCGGCTGCGTAGGAGAGCCCTTCGGCTGTGGTGGAGGTGGTATCGGCAGCCGAATCCGCGTCAGTCACGGGTGAAAGGCTACCCGCCTGCGGCGTGTCTCCCAATTCTTCTTGCGCCAGATCACCGGGACACACCGGCGGTCGCACATCTCAGGGCCGCATCACGGCACTGACATTGTCGTTCTGCGCTGTCAACGGGTCGACCCGGCCACCACCGGCGGCGTTGGCAAGCATCTGCTCGAGCACGGCCTTGCCCATCGAGGTCTCCCGCGGGAGTTCGATGGGATAGTGACCGTCGAAGCACGCCGCGCACAGCGCCGACGCCGGCTGTTCGGTGGCCGCGATCATCTCGTCGATGCCGATGTAGCCCAGCGAATCAGCGCCGATCGCCTGCCGGACGCCTTCCACCATGTGCTCCTCGGAATCCATGCCGTTGGCGATGAGTTCGGCCGGCGAGGCGAAGTCGATGCCGTAGAAGCAGGGCCAGCGCACCGGCGACGATGCAATCCGCACATGGATCTCCGCGGCACCGGCCTCCCGGAGCATTCGGATGAGGGCGCGCTGGGTGTTGCCGCGCACGATCGAATCGTCGACGACGACGAGGCGCTTGCCGCGGATCACCTCGCGTAATGGGTTGAGCTTCAACCGGATTCCGAGCTGCCGAATGGTCTGCGAGGGCTGGATGAAGGTACGCCCCACATAGGCATTCTTCATCAACCCCTGGCCGTAGGGGATCCCCGACTCCTGGGCGAATCCCACGGCGGCCGGCGTCCCGGACTCGGGCACCGGGATTACCAGGTCACCGGCGGCGGGATGTTCGCGGGCCAGGCGCCGACCGATGTCGACGCGCGCCGAGTGCACGGAGCGGCCGTGGATGACGCTGTCGGGCCGCGCGAGGTAGACGTACTCGAAGACGCACCCCCGCGGCGTCGGCGCAGCGAAGCGGCTCGACCGCACACCGTCGGCGTCGATCGCGAGCAGTTCGCCGGGCTCGATGTCACGGACGAACGACGCACCCACGATGTCGAGGGCCGCGGTCTCCGAGGCGACGACCCAGCCACGGTCGAGCCGGCCGAGTGAGAGCGGACGCACGCCGTGCGGGTCGCGGGCCGCGTACAGGGTGTGCTCATCCATGAAGGTCAGGCAGAATGCGCCACGCAGCGTGGGCAGCAGTGCCATCGCGGCCGCCTCGACGGTGCTGTCGGCGGCGCCGTGAGCCAGCAGCGCGCCGACGATATCGGAGTCCGACGTCGCCGCCGTCGATTTCAGGCCGAGCTGCCGCGCACGGGTGGCCAGTTCGGCGGTGTTCACGAGATTGCCGTTGTGGCCGAGCGCGACGCCGGTGCCCGCCGAGGTGGTGCGGAAGATCGGCTGGCTGTTCTCCCAGGTGGTCGAGCCGGTCGTCGAGTAACGGCAGTGCCCGATCCCGACGTGCCCGACCATCGACGCGAGGGTCTGCTCGTCGAAGACCTGGGAGACCAGGCCGAGGTCCTTGAAGACCAGCACCTGCGAGCCGTCACCGACGGCGATCCCGGCGGCCTCCTGGCCGCGGTGCTGCAGGGCATAGAGCCCGTAGTAGGTGAGCTTGGCGACGTCCTCGCCGGGAGCCCAGACACCGAAAACGCCGCACTCCTCGCGCGGAGAGTTCTCCGGCTCGTCGTACGGCGCTGCTGCCGGCCCGCATCCTGTCGAACATGCAGGTTTTCGGGTGGAATGGGCCCCGTCGAGCGCCGGCAGGTTGTTGGCGGTGATGGATAAATCAGTCATCGACGAGCTCCCTGGGGCTGGACGGGGCGACGCCGGTGACTTTACCGGCGAGTACGACACGAATGCGAATGGTGCAGCACTCTAACCGCCTCGACGATTCCTCATGTGAGGAATCACACCGGACCGTGGCAACGCGGTCGCGCTGGGGTCAGAGCCCGGCCACGCCCACCCGTCGACCGGTGACGGCGCTGCGGGGGAGGCGCCCGGCACGGGAGTGGCCGCTGAGGGTGTCGCCGACGACGGTGACGTCGTAGGCGAGGTTGAGCCGCATGGGCTTGGTGATGCTCTGTCGCCAGGTGACGCGTTCACCGTCCGGTGTCGGGACGCAGGTGATGTCGACGAGCGTGGTCTCCTCCCCGGCCCCGGTGGCGGTGCCGGTGATACCGCCGGGCGTCTCGACGAAGCGGTAGTCGGCGTCGATGGTGCCGATCGGCGTCTTCATGCGGAGCTGCCAGGTGCCGGTGATCGTGTTCATTCGTGCTGCTTTCGGTCGGGTCTTCGTCGGTTCTTCGGTCGCGTCGGTGTCAGGTGGCCGGCGTCGGGCCGGTGTTCTTCCAGGTGATCCCGCGGCGTTCGTGGGCGAAGAGCTCTTCGACGGCGTGGGCGATCCGCGGCCCGAAGTCGCGTTCGAGCAGATACAGGCCGAGGTCCAGTCCGGAGGTGACGCTGCCTGCGGTGATCAGGTCACCGTCGTCGACGACGCGGGCACGGATCGTGG
>JASGFO010000344.1:0-2735 GCA_047605505.1 Gordonia sp. (in: high G+C Gram-positive bacteria)
GGCCGTCCTCGCCGCGGACCCGTCGGTGGTGCACGCCGCGGTCACCGTGGCCACCACCCCCGCGGGCGACGACCAACTCGTCGGCTACCTCGCCGGCCCGGCCGTCGACCTGGACGCCCTTGCAGCGCGGGTCGCGGACACCCTCCCCGACTACATGCGGCCCGGGACCTGGGTCGTCGTCGAGGAGATGCCGCTCAACTCCGCGGGCAAGATCGACCGCCGCGCACTGCCCGCCCCGGTCTTCGCCGCCGCCGCGCACACCGCGCCGGAAACCGCCGCCGAACAGCAGATCGCCGCGGTCTTCGCCGACGTGCTGGGCGTCGCCGAGGTGTCGGTCACCGACAGCTTCTTCGGCCTCGGCGGCAACTCGCTGTCGGCGACGCGCGTCGCCGCCCGGGTCGCCGAGGCACTCGCCACCGACGTCACGGTGCGCGACCTGTTCGACGCACCCAGCGTGCGGGCACTGGCCGAACGGATCCGCCCCGGCACCGGCCCTGCCACCGCAATCGAGCCGCAGCCGCGCCCCGACCGGATTCCGCTGTCCTTCGCCCAACAACGGATGTGGTTCATCAACCGGTACGACCCGGCGTCGGCGGCCTACAACATCCGGGTGGCGCTGCGCCTGCACGGCGCGCTGGACGTCGCCGCACTGCGCGCCGCGATCGGCGACGTCGTCGCCCGGCACGAGATCCTGCGGACCAGCTACCCGGCCGTCGACGGCGTCGCCCACCAGCAGATCGCCGCCGCCGACGACGCCCGCGCCCACCTGGAGTGGGCGGTCGTCGACCACCCGGCGGCGCTGGCCGCGGCCGCCGACACCGGATTCGACGTCACCGCCGCGGCACCGCTGCGGGTGCGGCTGCTCACCGAGTCGGCCGACCGGCACGTGCTGCTGCTCGTCGTCCACCACATCGCCGCCGACGGCGAGTCGATGCGCCCGCTGGTCGCCGACCTGGTGACCGCGTACGCTGCGCGCGGCGCGGGCACCGCACCGGAGTTCCCCCCGCTCGCCGTCCAGTTCGCCGACGTCAGCCTGTGGCAGCGCCGCATCCTGGGATCCGTCGACGACCGCGACTCGGAATTGGCGCGACAACTGTCCTACTGGACCGCGCAGCTCGCCGGGCTGCCCGACGTGCTCGACCTGCCCAGCGACCGGCCCCGGCCCGCCGTCGCCTCCCTGCGCGGCGCCCGGCACGCCGCCGCACTGCCCGCACCCGTCACCGCGGCGATCCGGCGCTACGCCGCCCACGCCGACGTCACCCCGTTCATGGTCCTGCACGCCGCGCTCGCGGTGCTGCTGGCCCGGGCCTCGGCCACCGACGACATCGCCATCGGCACCCCCGTCGCCGGCCGGGGCCGCCGCGAACTCGACCCGCTGGTCGGCATGTTCGTCAACACCCTGGTACTGCGCGCCGACGTCGACCCCGCGATGACCTTCGACGCGCTGATCACCGCGATCCGCACCACCGACCTCGACGCCTTCGCCCACGCCGACGTGCCGTTCGAGTCCCTCGTCGAAGCGCTCGACCCGGTCCGGTCCGAGGCCTTCGCACCCCTGACCCAGGTGTGGCTGAACCTGACCGGCAGCGGCCCACAGGATCGGCTGGAACTGCCCGGACTGCGCGTCGAGGCACTCGACGACCCGGCCGCACCCAGCGCACGCGTCGACCTGCTGTTCGACGTCGCGGCCGCCGACACCGACGGCCCGTGGCCCCTCGCGATCACCTATGCGACCGACCTCTTCGACGCCGACCGGATCGCCGACCTCGGCCAGTCCCTGACGCAACTGCTGAGCACCGTGCTGGCATCCCCCGACACCGCGGTCGGCGATGCCGTCGCCGCCGTCGAGGCCGCCACCGACGCCGCCGCGGCAGCACCCACCTGGCCGCGGGGCGAGACCGTTGACCTCCCGGCAGCCACGCTCGCCGATGTCGTGGCCGATCAGATCCAGCGCACACCGGACGCGGTCGGCGTGGTCTTCGGCGACCGGATCCTCAGCTACGGCGAATTCGGTGCCCGCGTCAATGCCTTCGCCCGCACGCTGATCGCCGACGGCGTCGGCCCTGACACCGCGGTGGGCGTGTGCGTCCCCCGATCGGTCGAGCTGCTGCTCGCCATCCACGCGGTGGTCGCCGCCGGCGGACAGTACGTCCCGATCGATCCCGACGTACCCGCCGACCGGCTGCGCTCCATGCTCGACACCGCAGGCGTCGAGCGGGTGCTGGTGGCCCACGACCACACCCCCGCGGCGATCGTGGCCGAACAGGCGGCCGGGCGTGTCACGGTGGCCGGCGTCGACTCGACGATCCCGCTCTACCGGTTGGGCGTCGGCATGGCGCCGATCACCGACCGCGACCGCCGCGCCCCGCTGCACCCGCGGGCCGCGGCCTACACCCTGTTCACCTCGGGGTCCACCGGCCGGCCCAAGGGCGTGACGGTGTCCCAGGAGGCGATCGTCCACCGCCTGCAGTGGATGCAGGACGCCTATCCGCTCGCGCCCGCCGACGTGGTCCTGCAGAAAACCCCGGTCACCTTCGACGTCTCGGTCTGGGAACTGTTCTGGCCGTTGCGCACCGGCGCGCGCCTGGTGATCGCGACACCGGACGGGCACCGCGACCCCGCCTACCTGGCCGAGGTGATCGGCGAGCACGGCGTGTCGACGCTGCACTTCGTGCCGTCAATGCTGTCGACCTTCCTCGAGGTCCTCGACACCCGGTCGGTGGCGCTGGGGTCGG
>JASGFO010000345.1:0-2719 GCA_047605505.1 Gordonia sp. (in: high G+C Gram-positive bacteria)
ACGAGCGAGGCCGGTGGCCGACCTCCGGACAACGCAGCAGCCGCGCACCCGGGGTGGGTGCGCGGCTGCTGCGGTTGTCGTCGTCGCGGGGCCGGAGAGCTACTCCTGCTCGAAGCGGCGGTTGAACCGCTCCTCCATGCGTTCGCTGAACTTGCGTTTGGCCGGTGTGGACCGGCCGCGGCCGGTCGATGCGGTCCCGGTGGTGGCCGGGGAGCCACCACCACCGGCGTGTCCCGGTATCCCGCCCCAGAGCGCGAACAACGCGCCGGCGAACATCACCAGGAAGCCGATCAGGCTGATGACCGGGAAGCCACCGACCGAGAGACCGACGATGGGCCCGACCACGAGCAGTACCAGACCGACGATGAAGACGATCACCGCCTGTATGCGTCGTCGGCCGGACGACCGTCCGAGACGCCGACGCGTGACACTGGACGCGAACTTGGGATCCTCTGCATACAGAGCGCTCTCGATCTCTTCGAGCATCCGCTGCTCGTGCTCTGAGAGTGGCACCGCCCCTCCTTAGGAAGTCATCGACAATTCAGGCGCCGCGACGCCTGCCCATGACCGTTGCTCGCGGCTCTGACCCATGATACGAGGTCGACGATGTGTCGACCACCATTACCTCTCCTGTTGGGACGAATGGCCCACCGGTTTTGTTCCCGGGTCATGCCGGATGGGCGACAACCGTCGCGCCGCCGGCCCGATCACCGCGTTCACCGGCGATGATCAGTGCCTCGACCGCGTCCAGAAACAGCTGCAGACGCCGGTGCATCTCGGCGACGAGACCTGGTGGCACCGACCGTTCGATCCCGGCCTCGATGTTCATGCGCAGCCGGGACAGCCCGGCGAAGAAGGCCGCCTGGCCGGCAAGCTCGGGCGCGGTGAGCTCGAGTCGACCCCAGGCGTCCGAGGGCCGCCCCCGGACCGCCCGGCGAACGCGCGGCTCGTGGAGGGCGAGCGCGGCCCCGGCCCCGCGGAGCGCGGCCAGATAGAATTGCCGGAAACGCTCGGCCTCGTCCTCGACCCCGACGGCGTTGTCGAGTAGGGCGTCGGCCCGATCGAGCAGGTCGCGGGCGCGGCCGGCGGCCATCGGGTCGGCGCCCGGCCGGGTGGTTCGACGGTGCGTCACCATGACCTCCTCGGGGTCGATCGGTGTCTGCCGGTGGTTCGACGCCGCGCCGACCCACCGCTCGTTCGGTACAACGTGACCCGGTGGCAGACGCTTCCCTCGCCCACCACCGGATCCCGCCGGTCGTCGAGTGCGCGGCAAACAGCTTGCGGAGGCACGTTCATCGAACACTCATTCGACCTATTCAATATAGCCAGACCACTCGCGGGCTTTCAAGGCCCGTGGCCAACTTTCTCGAGGAGTTCGCACCGACCGTGCGGGCCGACAGCAGAGGAGCGCACCACCGCCGTGATCCGGCTCGTCCGATTGACCGGCCAGGATTCCCCTGCCTGGCTGGGGGCCGCGCTCGACGTCTACGTGACGGCCATGAACTATCCCCGGGGTACCGAGAACCATCGCGTGGGGTTGTGGCGCGACCACATCGGCCGGCCCGGCTGGAGCGCGTTCGGCGCGGTGCAGACACTCCCCGACGACCACGCCCGCCGCCCCGAACACCAGCGCCGCCGGCTCGGTCCGCCGCTCGGCGAGACCGGCAACGAGTTCCTCGTCGGGATCGCCTACGGCTACCGCGGCGCCCCCGACCAATGGTGGAATCAGCAGCTCCGGACCGGTCTGCGGCTGCGGGGCCGGGATCCGCAGCTCATCGCCGACATCACGACCGACTACTTCGAGCTCACCGAACTGCATGTCCATCCGTGCGCGCAGGGCCAGGGAATCGGCCGGTGGCTGCTGTGTCAACTCCTCGCCGACCGGCCCGAGCGGCAGGTCCTGCTGTCGACCCCGGAGATCCCGGCCGAACGGAACCGGGCGTGGTCGCTGTATCGCCGGCTGGGCTTCGGTGACGTGCTGCGCAATTTCACCTTTGCCGGGGATCCGCGGCCCTTCGCCTTCCTCGGCCGACGGCTGCCGCTGACCGTCCCCGACGACTGCGCCACCGGGCCGGGCCGGTGAGCCCGCCGCACCCCGTCGGCGATGCCGTCGTCGTCGGCGCCGGCCACAACGGGCTCGTCGCGGCCGCCTATCTGGCCCGGGCCGGGCGGTCGGTGTGCGTCGTCGAACGTGACGAGATCCCCGGTGGGGCGGTGTCGACCGTCGAACGTTTTCCCGGGTACCGCGTCGACCGGGGCTCGTCGGCGCATCTGATGATCCGGCATTCGCCGATCCCCGACGAGCTCGATCTGGCCGGCGCCGGGCTGACCTATCTCGACTGCGATCCCTGGGGTTTCGCCCCCGCCACCGACACCTCCCCGCCGCTGGTCTTTCGGACCGATCTGGACGCGACGTGTGCGTCGATCGCGGCTGCGTGCGGCGCCCGGGACGCCGACGCCTACCGGCGGTTCGTGCAGGTCTGGACGCCCCGGTCCGCGGCGCTGATGCGGGCGTTCTACGAGCCGGCGACGCCGGGCCGCTTCGCGCGGGCCTTCGGCGGTCTCGGCCCCACCGCGACGACGGCCCGGACCGGACCGGTCGCCGCGCGCAGCGGCGCGATGACCTCGTTGACCCAGGAGTTGCTGGCGTCGGGGGACGCACTGCTGGACCGCTGGTTCACCAGTGAACGCCTCAAGGCCGCGCTGGCCTGGTTCGGTG
>JASGFO010000346.1:0-2685 GCA_047605505.1 Gordonia sp. (in: high G+C Gram-positive bacteria)
CCCGACGCCGCTCGGGATGGCTGCGCCGGGCCCTGGCCGCCGCGGCGGTCGTCGCGGTGGGGCTGCTGATCGCGGCGGTGTGGCTGCGCATCGCCGCCCACCGCGGCGAGGAGCAGACACAGGTGCAGGTGGCCGTCGTCGACGCGGCGCGGGCCGCGGCCGTCACCCTCCTGACCGCCGACCCCGCGCATCCCGACGCCTACGTCGCGAAGGCCTTGGCGGTCACCACCGGCGAACAGCGCACCCGGCTGGTCGCGGCGTCGGCCGCGCTGAGGTCCGCGGTGGCCGAGCAGAGGGCGCCGAGCACCGGGCGGATACTCGGCGCGGGGCTCCTCACCGATCCGGGGCACGGCGCGTCGGCGCAGGTGCTGCTGGTGGTGGCCGCATCGAATCCCGAACTCGTCGGCGGCGACCCGGATACCGACCGGATCACGGTGAGCTTCACCATGATTCGCGTCGACGGCGCCTGGCGGGTGGGGGCGACGGTGCCGGTATGAGAGGGCCGGCATGAGCAGGCCGGAGATGAGCAGGCGGCTGCCGCGGCGCCTGCGCCGCCGGATCGTCGCGGCGGGGGCGGTGATCGTGGTGGCACTCGTCGTCGCGGCGGCGGGGTGGATCGGCGCGGTGCACTCGGCACCCGCGCCGTCGGCGGGCGACCGCACCGAGCTCGAGCGGGCGGCGGGCGCGGCCGTCGAGGCGCTGTTCACCTTTGCCCCGGGCGCCGATCCCGCGTCGGTGCGCACACACCTGACCGATCCCCTGCTCACGCGCTACGCGACCGTCGGCGCCGATGTGGTCCTGCCGGGTGCGGTGGCAGGCCAGGTGACCGGGGCGGTGCAACTGGTGGGGATCGGTGTGGCCGAGTACGCGGACCAGCGCGCGCGTGTGCTCGTCGCGATCAACCAGGAACTCACGTCGAACCCGGCCGGTGCGGCCACCCCGGAGCCCGAACATACACCTTCCGAAAAATGGGTGGTCATGCGTAAGGTGGACGGAATCTGGCTGATGGCCGATGTGGCCCCGGTGGGCGATCTGACCCGCTGAACGCCGACATGCCGGGAGGGCGGTAACTGGTGAGCGAGCGCGACGACGCGGGTGTGGTGGTGGTGGGTGCGGGACTCGGGGCGCTGCGCGTCGCGGAGAACCTGCGCACCAACGGATTTGACGCACCGATCACGCTGGTCGGCGCCGAGCCGTACGCCCCCTATGATCGGCCGCCACTGTCCAAAGGGGTCTTGCTCGGCACGCAGGACCGTCCCGATCTCAAGCCGGCCGCGTTTTACGACGACGCTGCGGTGACCTTGCGGCTCACTACCCGGGTCACCGGAATCGACACCGGGGCAAAGGAACTCACCGCCAGGGTGGGCGGGGCGCCGGGCGGGCGCACCGCATCGGCGGGCGCGACCGTCGCGATCCGCTATGGCACGCTCGTGCTCGCGACCGGTCTGACGCCGCGCCGGTTTCCGGGCACCGAGGCGCTGGCCGGCGTCCACGTGATCCGCACCTTCGACGACGCTGCCGCGCTGCGCGCCGAGATCGAGGGGGCGCGTACCGCCGTGGTGATCGGAGCGGGTTTCATCGGCTGTGAGGTGGCGGCGAGCCTGACCGGGCGCGGCCTGTCGGTGGCGTTGGTTGAGCCGGCCCCGACGCCGTTGGCGGCGGCGCTGGGTGAGGGGATCGGCCGGCTGGTGACGCGGATGCACGAGCGGCACGGCGTCGACGTGCGCACGGGCGTCGCGGTGGCCGAGATCGTCGGTGCCGGTGCCGGTGCCGGTGCCGGTGCCGTGCGCGCGGTGCGGCTGGCCGACGGCACCGAGTTGCCCGCCGACCTCGTCGTCGTCGGTATCGGTTCGATCCCGGTCACCGACTATCTCGATGGTTCGCCGATCGCGCTGGCCGCGCGGGAGTCGGGTGGCGGGATCGCCTGCGACGCGCTCGGGCGCGTCCGGGCGAGCGCAGCGACGGGGGATGGGCAGGCGAGCGCAGCGACGGGGGATGGGCGGGCGAGCGCAGCGGGGCTGGTGCCCGATGTCTTCGCGGTTGGTGACGTCGCGAACTGGGCCGGTCCGGACGGCGTACCCAGCCGCGTCGAGCACTGGAATCACGTCGTCGAGCAGGCGTCGATCGTGGCGGGTCAGATCGCCGGCCGGCCGGCCGTGGCGGCGAGCGTCCCGTACTTCTGGAGTGATCAGTTCGAGGTCAAGATCCAGGTTCTGGGCCGCCCGCGCGCCGAGGACACGCTGCACCTCGTCAGCGACGACGGCGTCAAGTTCCTCGCCTACTACAGCCGTGACGGCATCCTCACCGGTGTCGTGGGCGCGGGCAAGGTGGGTGCGGTGATGAAGACGCGCGCCAAGCTGGCGACGCCGACACCCATTGCCGAGCTGCTGTCCTCGTGACCTCGCGTCGGCGCGGTCACGAGGGAGTGGAGCGGGAAACGTCCGCGGATCCCGATCGGGCCGGATCGCCGATCCTTAACTGAACGGTATTGGGGTTAGCCCCTACTAATCCGCCCTAGCATCGTGGTGACTTCAGTGTTGCAGGGCCCATCAGCGCACGCCGGCACGATCGATGAACGCAGCGCCAGCGGCTGCGACGACGTCGCCTCTACGCCCACCGAGCCATCTGCTCAGGCTGGGTTTGGTGTGTCGGCCCGATTGCCGCGTGACCCCCGTGGCCGCGCTC
>JASGFO010000347.1:0-2681 GCA_047605505.1 Gordonia sp. (in: high G+C Gram-positive bacteria)
GGTGCGCGAGGTTGCGCGCCGACTGCTGGCACAGATACTTCGATCCCGCGACCAGCGGATCCACCCCGGTCCCCGCCGCGTAGCTGTCGCCGAGCGCGACGTAGGTGGTCGAGGTCGGGGTCGCAGTGGTGTCGGACACCGCCGCTGAACTGCCCGGACGCGCGGGCGTCGGGGTGCTCGCGCACCCGGCCATCAGCAGCACGCCGAGCCCGACGACCGCCCGGAGCCGCAGGCCCGTCATGCGCTCGCCCCCAGGATCATCAGCAGCAACTCGGCCCGGGTGCGGGCATCGTTGAGGTCGGCGGCGAGCATGTCCTCGACCCGCTCGATCCGGCTGCGCAGGGTGTGCCGGTGGACGCCGAGCGTGGCCGCCGCGGCACCCCAGTTGCCGTTGGCCTCGAGAAAGGCGAGCAGCGAATCCCGCAGGCATGTCCCGTTGTTGCGGTCATGGTCCAGCAGGGGCGCCAGGCGGTGGTCGTGGGAGTCGCCGAGGGCGCGGCGCACCGGTTCGAGCGCCAGGAGCGACCGCGCCCCCTCGAGATCGACGAGCTGACCGACGACCGCCGAGCGGCAGGCCAGGCGCGCCTTCCCCACGGTGTCGGCAACTGCTGTGGGACAGGGTATTTCACCGTCGGACAGATTCACCGGCGGCCCGATGCCGCCACCGACCGCCAGCCCGCCGGAGAGCACGTTGAGCAGGGTTCCCGCGAAGTCGGTGTGATCGTCGCCGCGCAGCAGCGCGATCACCTCGGTGTCGTCGACGTGGACGAACACCGGCCGCCAGCTGCGTTCGAGCTCGTCGATCAGTCGCGCCGCGCCGCGCCCCGCGCCGCGGACGTCGGCGAAGGTGAAAACGACCGCGCGGATGCGTCCCTGCGCGTCGGCGGCCCGGCGCAGGATCCGCAGGCTGCGCGGACCGATCACGCCGTCGAGGGCGACCGCGAGGACATCGCGCTGCAGTCCGGCGGCCTCGCGGCGCACCTCGAGAGGCTTGGCATGCTCGAGTGCCAGCAGCGACACCGCGTGGCCGATGAGCATGCGCGCGGCATCGTCGAGGGCATCGCCGAGCACCCCGAGAAATCCGAATGTCCTTGTTGCCGAACCAATCCGGGCAATGGTGATGGTCACATCGTCGGCCACGAAGGCCGCGCCTGCCGACGCCGGGTCGCGGCCGACGAGCGTGCGGACCCGCTCGACATCGGCCGGGCCGAGGGCATCGGGCGAGGAGGCGACCTCCCCGTGGGCCGCATCGAGCAGCACGACGCGACGCCGGATGGCGTCGGCGAGTTCGCGCACGACGGCCGGTGATCCGCCCGCCACGGCCGCGCGCGTCATGCGTGGCTGGGCGCGGGTGGCGGCGAGGAGCCGGGCCGACCGGTCGGCGCCGATCTGTTCGAGGACGGCGCGGGTGATCGCCGAGAACGGGATGTGCAGGGGCACCTCGAACAGCGGCAGCCCGACCGCGTCGGCAGCCCGGCACATCTCTGGCGGGATGTCGGCGAACCCGAGCCCCACGCCGAAGCCGAGCGCCGCCACCCCGACGTCATTGAGGGAGTCGACGTAGGCGCGCCGGCCGGCCGGGTCGTCGGGCAGGCGCAGGCCGGTGGTCAGCAGCACCTCGCCGCCCGACATCCAGTCGGCGGCCGTGATCAGTTCCGAGCTCACCGCACAGTCCAGCGTCCGGGCCATACCTGCGTCACCGGCTCGTAAGGTGAGCTCCAGCCGACGTTGGGCCAGCAGCCATCGCACGGACGTCGCCATATGGTCACCGTAGACGAGGCCTGGACATACTGTCGCGCCAATGCGCCGGCGCTGGACAGGATGTCAGGGGCGCCCGCAGGCCATCGCGCGAAAACTGGGGAGCGACCCCGGCCTGGCGACCGCCGGCCGCACGGCATCCGCCCCTCGGCGAGGCACCACGAAGCGTACCGATTGGAGTCGCGAACCCATGACCACCACCGCACCCGAGATCACCTACCGCCTGCCGCAGGAGCGGCGGATCATCACCGAACTGCCCGGACCCGTCTCGGGCGCGATCGCCGTCCGCCGCAGCGCCGCCGTCGCGGCCGGGGTGACGTCGACGTTGCCGGTGTACGCCGTCGACGCCGACGGCGGTGTGATCGTCGACGCCGACGGCAACTCGCTGATCGATCTGGGCTCGGGGATCGCCGTCACGACCGTCGGCGCCGCGAATCCCGCGGTGGCCGCGGCGGTGGCCGACCAGTCGTCGCACCTGATCCACAGTTGCTTCATGGTGACGCCGTACGAGTCCTATGTGGCGGTCGCCGAGAAGCTCAACGCAATGACCCCCGGCGATCACGACAAGCGCACGGCCCTGTTCAATTCCGGCGCCGAGGCAGTGGAGAACGCAGTCAAGATCGCCCGCCTGGCCACCGGCCGCAACGCGGTGGTCTGCTTCGATCACGCCTACCACGGCCGCACCAATCTCACCATGGCGTTGACCGCCAAGAACATGCCGTACAAGAACGCCTTCGGACCGTTCACCCCCGAGGTGTACCGGATGCCGATGAGCTACCCGTTCCGGGATACCTTCGGTACGGACGGGGTGGCCGCGGCCAACGCGGTGATCAGCCAGATCTCGACGCAGATCGGTGCGCAGTCGGTGGCCGCGGTGATCATCGAACCCATCCAGGGTGAGGGCGGATTCATCGTTCCCGCAC
>JASGFO010000348.1:0-2578 GCA_047605505.1 Gordonia sp. (in: high G+C Gram-positive bacteria)
ATGCGCAGCACGTTGAGGCCCGCGATCTGCCCGGCCTCCTTGGTGGCCTGACGCTGGGCGTCGTTGAAGTACGCCGGCACGGTGATGACCGCGTCGGTGACATCCTCACCCAGGTACGACTCAGCGTCGCGCTTGAGCTTCATGAGCGTGCGGGCGCTGATTTCCTGCGGGGTGTACTTCTTGTCGTCGATCGCGACGGTCCAGTCGCCCTCACCCATGTGACGCTTGACCGAGCGGATCGTGCGGTCGACGTTGGTGACCGCCTGATTCTTGGCCGGCTGCCCGACGAGCACCTCGCCGTTGCGCGCGAACGCGACGACCGACGGGGTGGTGCGCGAGCCTTCGGCGTTGGCGATGACGGTCGGTTCGCCGCCTTCCAGGACGGCCACCACGGAATTGGTGGTACCGAGGTCGATTCCAACGGCACGAGACATCTTTGCGATTCCTCCTTGTTCATGGGCCTACACCCAAAGCTCGGGCCCCGCGCAGCCGCGCGGGGAGTCGTGCGAAACGCCTCGCCCGGACCCGAACCTCAGTGTCTCCGGCTCATGTTCCTACCCAGGAACCTCGCCGGAGTCAACTTGGGTTGAGTCCGTGTCGCTCAGGTTTCTCGAAGGGTGTAACGGGGGTCGGGGCGCGATTGTTCCCGATTCCGCCACAAAGTTGAGCGGGGTCGGCTCATAGCGCAGGCTGTCGGCAATCAGTAGTAGTACCGCAGGGACGCCCAGATCCTCGACCACGGCGCGATGGGGCCCGCACACAGCGACACCACCGTGCCCTGTTCCTCGTTGTCGAGGCCGTATCCGTTGTCCACCCGGCCCCGGCCCCGGCATCCGGTGATGAGGCGGGCCTCGTCGTCGCCGACGAGGATCACCGGTCCGGTGGCCGAATCGGGCGGCCGACCCCAGTCGGCGAAGCTCATGTGCCCGGAGTACGGGTCGGGCAATCCCCGCGCCGGACCGTATCGGGCGATCGCCCCGGCCTGCCCGTAGTTGTCGGTGAGGATCACCGCGCGGGACCGGTCCGCGGGCGGGATGGTCCGCCACGCCGCGGCCACCGCGTCGACCAGCGCCGGCCACCCCACCTGCTCGCCCTGCTCCCGGTTGATCGCGTTGGGCACCGACAGCTCCGAGGCCGGCAGCACGGGCAACGAGATCACCGCCGACGCCAGCGCCGCCAGCGCAGGCACCGCCCCGGCAAGCCACCGCCGCCCGACGCCAGGTCCCCGCAGGCACCAGGCCCAGGCCGGCGCGCACCCGGCCGCCAACAGCACCAGGAGCAGCGGGATCGAGTAGTAGGCCTTCCCACCCAGCGCAATCACCAGCACGCAGAGCAACGGGTAGGCCACCGCCAGCGGGCGGGCCCAGGGGATCGCCGGGTCGCGCCCGCACCGCAACCACCCGGTGATCCACACCGGCACCAACAGCGGCGAGAGAAACAGGACCTGTCCGGGCAGGACCAGGATCCGGTTGGCGGTGCCGTCGTCGGCGCTGATGCCGCAGGCCACCGTCACCTGCGGCCAGCCATGACTCGCCTGCCACCACAGGGTGGGGGCGGCGACGGCAAGCGCGATGCCCGCGCCGGCGACCGGCCACCACGAGCGCAGGGCCGTGCGCCCCGGTCCGGTCACCACCATCGCCGCGAGCAGGACCGCCACCAGCAGAACCACGAGGTATTTGTTCAGCAGCCCGACACCGACACCCAGGCCAACCGCCGGCCACCAGCGGTGATCGCCGGTGCGCAGCAACCGCACCGTCGTCCACCCGATCACCACCCAGGCCAGCAGATCGAAACCCGACGTCGACACCAGGTGGCCGACGGCCAGCGGGTAACCCGACCCGGCCGTGCCGACGGCCGCGAGCACCTGTGCGGGGGGATCGGCGCCGAACTCGCGCGCGATCAGCGCGACCACCACCACGGCCGCCGCGAACGCCAGGGTCGCCACGACCCGCAATCCCGCGGGCGAATCGCCGAAGACCGCGGTCGACAGCCGTGCCAGCGCAGGCGTCAGAGGTGGCTGATCGACATATCCCCAGGCCAGATGCCTGCCGGCGACCATGAAGTACAGCTCGTCACGGTGAAAACCGTAGCGGCCCGACAGAGCCGTGAGCACGACGGCCACGGCCCCGGCCACGGCGGTGACGCGACCGGCGGCGAACCTGGGCAGTCCGGTGACCGTCGGCGGGCCGGCACGCTCCATACCCCATGATGGCCGACCGATGGTCGACGTGCGAGTGGCGCGGGCAGGCCGGGACGCGTGGTCCGACCGGATGAACCGCAGATTTGACCACTGCACTTACCGCTACACGACCGTACGGTGACATCGATGGAAGACTCCTCGCTGCGCCATCGGGTTGCGCGCAAGTTCGGTTCGCTCGCACGCCGGGCGAAGACCCGGATCGATCAGATCGGGCCCGCCCAGTCCGAGGCCGCCATCGTGGCGGCGTCGAACACCTACTGGCGGGATCCGTCGAACGACCGGTGGAAGGCCGATTCGCACTGGCACGACGGCATCCCCGGGGAATGGTCGGGTGTCGGCGCCGAGCATCTCGCGCTCTTCGAGCGGCTGGTCCGCGTC
>JASGFO010000349.1:0-2568 GCA_047605505.1 Gordonia sp. (in: high G+C Gram-positive bacteria)
CAGGCGTGCAGCGGGGCCGCCAAGACCCGCAAAGGGGATTGGGAGACACGCCCTACGTGCCGGGCAGGCGCCACCGGTCGGGGGTCACGGCCACCGCGCGATCACGCGGACCGCAGTCCCGTCAGGTGTCTGACCATGACCCGGTCAGGCAGCTCAATCGTCGGCCGCGGTCGTGGTCTCGGGCGGGTCGACGACATCGGGGCTGACGAGCATCGGATGGGGATCGAGGCGGGTCAGACCGTTCCAGCACAGGTTCACCAGGTGCGCGGCGACGACCTCCTTGGACGGTTCCCGCACGTCGAGCCACCACTGCGCGGTGACCGACACCATCCCGACGAGTGCCTGCGCGTAGAGCGGCGCCAGCGTGGGCTCGAACCCGCGGCGCTCGAAGTCGCCGGCGAGGATGTGCTCGACCTGGCTGATCGCGTCGTTGAGCAGACTCGAGTAGGTGGCGGTCTCGCCCGACGTGGTGCGGTCGCCGCGCACCAGGATGCGGAAGCCGTCGGTGCGCTCCTCCATGTAGGTCAGCAGCGCCAGCGCGACCTGCTGGATGCGGTAGAGCGACCGATTGCGGGTCAGCGACGACGTCACCATCTCCAGCAGGGTCTCCATCTCGCGATCGACGATGACCGCGTAGAGGCCCTCTTTGCCGCCGAAGTGCTCATAGACGATCGGCTTGGACACCCCGGCGCGCTGGGCGATCTCCTCGATCGAGGTGGCCTCGAAGCCGCGCTCGGCGAACAGTCCGCGGGCGACCTCGATGAGCTGGAGACGACGCTGCGCACCGGTCATCCGGGCCCGGGGCGCACGCTGGACCTCGTCGGATCGGTCAGGGGGGCGAGACACGGCCATGGTCCCAGCCTATCGAGCGGGCGGGCCCGGAACTGCCGCGGCCACAATTCTCGCTCATTGCGAGCACAGATGCCGTCTGAATTGTACCCTGATGCGTGTTTGCGCAGGTCACACCGATGGTCGGCGCGCTCCGGTCACCGCAGGCGCCCGGCGGGTATGGGCGACGCCGGCATCTGTACGGTCTGGAAATACCGTGGCGCGGACGGTCCGGGGCACACCCCTGCCGCACGGGGCACCGATCAACCGAAGGGAGGCGGATGTGCACCTGTTCGATTACCTCAGCAGCCACGCCGGGAGGCTTGCCTTCCTCACCTATCAGCACGCATCCCTCGCCTTCCAGACGGTGCTGGCCGGCACGGTCGTCGCAATGGTCATCGCCATCGCGGTCTATCGCCTCCCGCTGGGTTCGGCGCTGACGCTGACGTCGAGCCGGGTGACGCTGACCATCCCGTCGCTGGCCCTTCTGGCACTGCTGATCGTGCCGTTCGGGCTGGGCGTGGTTCCGTCGTTCCTGATGCTCGCCGTCTTCGCGGCGATGCCGGTGACCGGCAATGCCATCGTCGGACTGCGGTCGGTCCCCGCCACCGTCATCGAATCCGCCCGCGGCATCGGACTACCGCGCTGGCGCATCCTGCTGACCATCGAACTGCCCATCGCCTGGCCGATCATCCTCACCGGAATCCGGGTCTCGACGCAGATGATCGTCGGCGTGGCCGCGGTCGTCGCCTACATCCTCGGACCCGGCCTCGGTTCCCTGATCTCCACCGGACGGTCCCGGCTGGGCGGCGTCAACGCCTTCGAGATGGCACTCACCGGAACAATTCTCGTCGTCATCATTGCACTCGTCTACGACGGGCTCCTGCTCGCACTCGGCCGGGTCACGATCTCCAAGGGGTTGTCCTCATGACCGATCAGTCCACACCGATCGAGCGCTCCCGAGCCACCCCCGCGCGTCCTGTCACCGGCGCCTCGATCCGCTTCGACGGTGTCGGCAAACGCTATCGGCGCCGGGACCGGCCCGCGGTCCGCCGGCTCGACCTGACGATCGACGCCGGCACCATCGTCGCCCTCGTCGGGCCGTCCGGCTGCGGCAAGACCACGATCCTCAAGATGATCAACCGGCTCATCGAGCCCACCGAGGGCCACATCTCCATCGGCGGCCGAGACGTGACCACGGAGAACCCGGACCGGCTGCGCCAGTCCATCGGCTACGTCATCCAGTCCGGCGGCCTGTTCCCGCACTGGGATGTCGCCAAGAACATCGGCGCCATCCCCCGCGTCCTCGGCTGGGACAAAAAGGTCATCGCCGAGCGCACCGACTACCTGCTCGATCTGGTCGGACTCGATCCGTCGGCATTCGCGAGCCGCCTGCCCAAGGAGATGTCCGGTGGCCAACAGCAGCGGGTCGGGGTCGCGCGCGCACTCGCCGCGGATCCGCCGGTCCTGCTCATGGACGAGCCCTTCGGCGCCGTCGACCCGATCACGCGGGTGCGTCTGCAGGACAGTCTCATCGAGATCCAAGAGGAGCTGGGCAAGACCATCGTCATCGTCACCCACGATCTGGAGGAGGCCACCAAGCTCGGCGACAAGGTTCTGATCCTGTCCGAGGGCGGCCACATCGAGCAGTACGCGACACCCGAGGAGATCCTGGCGAACCCGGCCACCGACTTCGTCCGCGAGTTCGTCAGTTGGGCGAGGGTGGCGCCGGAGCCGACG
>JASGFO010000350.1:0-2534 GCA_047605505.1 Gordonia sp. (in: high G+C Gram-positive bacteria)
ACAAGTCTTCGAGGAAGGTGAGTCGCGCCGCATGGCAACCTTCGGGGGAGGACGGCGATGACTTCTCGCGCTCGACGTCCTGGATCAGTGGCACGTACGGGTCTGTGACGGCCATTGCCCCATAGCCACCGGGGAGGTCCTCGATGTGAAGCATGATCGATTCGTCGGTGCTGATGGAGTTCGATGGTCCGGGACCAGCGGTGGCGGCAGTTTCGGAGCAGCCGACGGCGACAGAACCCGCGATGAGTGCTGTAGCGAGAACCGCGAGCCGCTTCGCCGGCATCCCGGGAGCTACTTCCCCTTGTCCGCGTTCTGATACGGAACGCGCGACAGCCCGCCCCACAGGAGGCCGACGGTGGTCTCCACCGCGACGTCCTTGGGGACCGGCCGGTGTGCGTCGATCCAGTAGCGCGCGTTGACCTGGCTGGCGCCGACGATCCCGGCGGCGAGCATGCGCGAGCGGTACGGGTCGTAGCCCGAATCGTGCATGACCAGTTCGTAGACGGCGTCGACACACGCCTCGATGGCGCCTTCGGTGCGCTTGATGACGGCCGGGTCCTTGGCGTCGGAGGTGAAGATCAGGCGGTAGCCCGAGTTGTCCAGGTCGACGAAGTCGAAGAAGGCCTCGACGGCGGCGCGCACGCGCTGGCGGTTGTCGGTGCTGATGCGCAGCGCGTCGTTGATCGCCGTCACCAACTTCTCGGCGTGCGAGTCGACGACGGCGATGTAGAGGTCCAGTTTCGACGGGAAGTGCTGGTACAGGACGGGCTTCGAGACGCCCGCGTGAATGGCGATCTCGTCCATGCCGGCCGAGTGGTAACCACGCTCGACGAAGATCTCGCTGGCGGCGTCGAGGAGCTGCAACCGCCGGGCACTACGCGGCAGCCGCGTGCCGTTGCGGCCCGCGGGAGTCGTGCTGGACGTTGTCATGAGCAGCAGCCTACTCCGGCGGTGGTTGAGCGCATTTCGGTAACCTGGGCGCCCTGCGCGGCGCCTCCGCGGAAACGGCCGCGACCTGTGAGAAAGTTGTGATGTGAACCGATCTGAGGACGGCCGTTCCGGCGTGCCGCCTCGACCCCGAGCGGGCGAGGCCGCGCGCCGGTCGCGCACCCGCGCGGGTGATCTGGCCGGTGTCGGGGCCGCCGGTGGTTACGACGGTCTGGCCGGCGGCGCGCAGCCGGCGACGTCCCGCTCAGCGCGCAGCAGTCGGCCGTCGGTGCCGCGCCCGGACCCGGGTCAGCCGCTGACCGCGACGTGGGACCCGCCCGCCGAGACCGACCTGGACCACGAGGGGTTCGTCGCCACCTACGGCTGGCGGGCGTACGCGATTCCGGTGCTCGCCATCTTGACCGTCGTCCTGCTGGTGCTGACCGTGCGCGGCGGCAGTGCCGAGGGGTCGGGCAAGCCGTCGCCGGACGAGGGGCGCGACACCCAGGTGGCCAAGGAGTCGGCTCCCGTCGGCGCCCCGACGGTGCAGATCGCCGAGGCCGCGCTGCCGGTGGGTGCGCTGCCCCCGGGCGGGCACTTCACCCGGCAGGGCAAGAAGACCTTCCACGTCGTGCCGACGAAGACGTCGAAGCAGATCGGTCGGGGCGCGCAGGAGTACACCTACACGGTGGAGGTCGAGGACGGGCTGATCGCCACCGACTTCTCCGGCGACAACGCCTTCGCGACCATGGTCGACGCGACGCTCGCGAACCGGCACAGTTGGATCGGTGGCGGCAAGGTCTCCTTCAAGCGGGTGGGCGCCGGGCAGAGCCCGAACCTGCGGATCTCGCTGACGTCGACGAACTCGGCCCGCGAGCTGTGCGGCTACCAGATCAAACTGGAGAGCTCCTGCTTCTACCCGCCGACCAACCAGGTTCTCCTCAACGAGGCCCGCTGGGTGCGCGGGGCGATCTCCTTCGACGGCGATATCCACAGCTACCGGCAGTACCAGATCAACCACGAGGTCGGTCACGGCATCGGTTACGCCCAGCACGAGCCGTGCAAGCAGAACGGCAAGTTGGCGCCGATCATGATGCAGCAGTCGTTCGGCGTGCGAAACAAGGACATAATGGGGTTGGACCCGCAGATGGAGGCGAATCCCGCGTTGAGCTGCAAACCCAACCCCTGGCCGTTCCCATGACACTTCCCCCGCTGACCGAGCCCACCGGCGACCTGAGCCGCGCCGAGGTGGCCCGGTACAGCAGGCACCTGATCATTCCCGACGTCGGGATGGTCGGCCAGAAGCGGCTGAAGACCGCGAAGGTACTGGTCATCGGGGCCGGCGGGCTCGGGTCGCCGACGCTGATGTACCTCGCCGCGGCCGGCGTGGGAACCATCGGGATCGTCGACTTCGACACCGTCGACGAGTCCAACCTGCAGCGCCAGGTCATTCACGGCCAGTCCGACATCGGCCTCCCCAAGGCGGTCAGCGCCAAGAACTCGATGCTGGAGATCAACCCGCACATCACCGTGCACACGCACGAGTTCGCGCTGAGCAACGAGAACGCCGTCGAACTTTTCGCCCAGTACGATTTGATCCTCGACGG
>JASGFO010000351.1:0-2528 GCA_047605505.1 Gordonia sp. (in: high G+C Gram-positive bacteria)
TGGCGAAGAACTCGTCGAGCACGGCGGTCGGGGCGGTGAGATCCAGGCCCTGGGCGGCCGGCCACGCGTCGTCGAAGTAGGTGGTGTCGTAACGGTCACCGGAATCGCACAGCAGCGTCACGACGCTGCCGGCGCGGCGTTCGGCGACCATCTCGGCGACCAGGGTGAACGCACCCCACATGTTGGTGCCGGTGGAGCCGCCGACGCGACGGCCCAGCCGGCTGCTCACACAACGGGTGGCCGCGATGGAGGCGGCGTCGTCGACACCGATCATGCGGTCGATCACCTGCGAGACGAACGACGGCTCGACGCGGGGCCTGCCGATGCCCTCGATCCGTGAGGCGACGTCGCTGGTGACGGTGCCGTCGCCGCTGCGATAGGCGGGCAGGAACGCCGAATTCTCCGGGTCGACGACGGCCAGCCAGGTCCGATGTCGACGAAAGCGCAGGTAGCGGCCGAGTGTCGCGGACGTGCCACCGGTGCCGGCACCGACGACGATCCAGGTGGGGATGGGGTGATCCTCGTCGGCCAGCTGCGCGAAGATGGATTCGGCGATGTTGTTGTTGCCGCGCCAGTCGGTAGCGCGTTCGGCCATCGTGAACTGGTCGATGAAGTGACCGCCGAGCTCGGCCTCGAGCCGCAGCGCCTCGTCGTAGACCTCGGCGGGACGGTCGACGAAGTGGCAGCGCCCGCCCTGCCGCACGATGAGCGCGGTCTTGGCCGGTGAGGTGTTCGACGTCATCACGGCGATGAAGGGCACCCCGATCAGGCGCGCGAAGTACGCCTCGCTGACCGCCGTCGAACCCGACGACGCCTCGATGACGGTGGTGTTCTCGGTGATCCAGCCGTTGCAGATGGCGTAGAGGAACAGCGAGCGCGCGAGGCGGTGCTTGAGCGAGCCGGTGGGGTGGGTGCTCTCGTCTTTGAGGTAGAGCTCGACGCCGGTTGCCGTGCCCGTCTCGTCGGTCCAGCGGGACCAGTCGGGCAGGTCGAGGCGCAGCAGGTGGGTGTCGGCGCTGCGGCGGGCGTCGGCGTCGATGAGCCGGACCGCGGTGTCGGCCCAGGTGCGGTCGAGCCGGCGGTCGATGTCGGTGCTCACCTGGCTCGGCCTAGCTGCTGCCGCGCAACCGGGCCTGGAGGTCGTCGTGCCGGGCGCGGCGGTTGGCGTCGACGGCGCCGATCTGCTCGTTCACCCGCACCCGGAGACCCTTGAACACGACCATACCCAGGGGCAACGCGATCAGGATCGCGAACGCCGCGGCCACCAACAGGGGGACGTCGACGCCCACGGCCTTGCCGATCCCCCAGATCGCCGCCGCGAGCACCACCACGAGCGCCAGCCGGGCCACGGTGTAGAAGGCGATCGACAGTGCCAGGGAACCCGCCCCGACGGTCTCTTTACGCTCGTGCATCACGCGTCTGAGGATACGCCGGACACATCGGCCCTGATCAGGGGCGTGGCCGTGGTCGACACGACGTTCACAGGTCCGCTTTGCGCTTTCTTTACCAATTGCTGACCGTTCGAGTACCCGGGTGATTTGCGTGTATCCATGAACTCACCGTCGGAGGAAGAGGTGTCCGGCGGCAGACAGAGAACGCCGACTCCACAAGGAGATCTGATGACCGCCATTAATCCGAGTGCCGACGCCGTCATCACCCCGGGCATTGCCAGTCAGCACACGCTGACCCCGGGCCAGGTCGCCGCGATGTTCAACGTGAATCCCAAGACGGTGGCCCGGTGGGCGTCGTCGGGAATCCTGGGTTCGATCCGTACCCCGGGCGGGCATCGCCGCTTCCGCGAAGACGACGTGGTGGCGTTGCTGAACCGCCGCGTCCCCTGATCGGCCGAACCACTCGGGCCACAATTCAGGTCACACCACACGTGACAAACCGGGTCCGCGTTCCTCACGTACGCTGGTGGGCCACGGGAGGTGCACGATGGCATATGTTTTTGTGGTGATGGGGATCCTCGCGATCGCCTACCTGATGTGGCGGGCGTACGGCCCGACTGCGAACGCGGGGCGCCCCAAGACCGCGGTCTCCGGCCCCAAGGGCCCCGACGATGATCCCGACTTCCTGATGGACCTCGACCGCAGGGCCCGCGGCGAAGAGTAGCAGCCCGGGCATCCTGGTTGCCCGCGTAATGTCGCCCGCTGGGGGCCGTTGGCCGGACGATCCGGTCAACGGTGCCCAGCGGGCGACATTGTTGTTTGGTGCCGACGATCGTGTGCTGGTGGGGTGGGGCCGACAAAGGAGGCCCGCATCCGCCGGATCGAGCCTGTCCAGATCGAGACCACCCTCGCCACAGAAGACGTGGTCTCGATACGCCCTCCGCTAGCGCTCCGGGCTACTCGACCAGCGGAAACAGCTCAACCAACGGAGTCAGCTCAAAATGCGGGTAAGTCGCACGTGTTTGCGCCGCGCCGCGATGCAGGGAGCGGAGCGCGGGAGCGTAGCGACCAAGCGGAGTGACCGAAGAGCGGCGCTCGAAGGCGCACACACCGCGCGGACGGAGTCCGCGCAGACAA
>JASGFO010000352.1:0-2525 GCA_047605505.1 Gordonia sp. (in: high G+C Gram-positive bacteria)
TCACCGGGGCATCGGGTGCCGTGCGTAGAACTCCAGATGCGCGGCCGCCGCCCGTTCCCAGGTCAGCGAACCCGCGATCACCCGCCCCGCAGCGGCCCGCCCAGGGTTCGGGGTCTGGGCCGAACGCACTGCGGCAGCATGGGATTCGGGATCATCGGCATAGGTGACGGTGTCGCCGAAGACCTCCCGCAGCACCGGCAGGTCGCGGGCCACGACGGGACGACCCGCCGCCAGGGCCTCCATCGCGGCCAGACCGAATCCCTCCTTGGTGGACGGGAACGCGAACACCTCACAGGCGGCGACGAGAGCGGGCAGATCATTCTCGGCGATCGTGCCGAGAATGACCGGGTCGACGCCGAGCTCACGGCACCGACGGTCGAAGTCGTCGCGATATCCGCGGTAGTCGAAAAGGGTCTCCCCGCCGGCGAACACCAACGCCAGAGCCGGATCGGACTGTCGCAGAAGCGCATACGCCTCAAGCAGATCGATGCTGCCCTTGCGCGGTTCGATCCCGCCGACCGCGAGCAGATAGCGGCCGAGACGGTGCGTCCAGGCCGCGCGGGCCGCCCGCGCGGCCGGACGATCCGATGCGGCGTCGGAGAATCGTTGTGCGGCCACCCCATTGGGTATGACCGTCGGCGTGAGACCCCAGCCGGCGCGGACCTCTTCGGCGACCCCGGCCGAGACGCAGATGCGCGCGTACGGGGCGACGACGGCCCGCTCGTGGCAGTCGACGAGCACCGGGGTGGTGAACTGATCGAGATGATGGATGGTGCGGATGCAGGTGCCGACCGCGTTGGCCGAGATGCAGTCCTGGGCATGCACGATGTCGAACGCGCCCGGCTCGAAACCGGTACGCAGGGTGTCGATGGATCGCAGGATGCGGTCGGTCACGGTATCCCCGGGAACCTCCGCGAAGGGGAGAAGCCGTAGTCGGACTGCGGGATCGACCGCACGGAAGAAGCCCTCGTCGCCGCCGCGGGCGAGGCTCCACACGGTCACCTCGGCGCCCAGTGCGGCGAGCGCCTCGGCCAGGTGGAGGGTGTGGACCACGCCGCCACGCGGCTTGGTCGAGTACGTCAGCAGACCGATGCGCACGGCCGTCACCCCGTCCGGGATCGTACGGTCCGATAGATGTCCGGGCGCAACTCGGCGAGATGGTTGAGAACCCTTCGGGCCCGGTCGATCTCGGCGTCGACGTCGACCTCCACCGCGGCCAGGCCGCCTTTGGAGCGGGTGGTGGCGAGGATGTCGCCGCCGGGTCCCACGATCTTGGCCTGGCCCAGGAACTGCAGCGACCCGGTGATACCCGTGAGATTCGACGACACCACGAACACCTGGTTCTCGGCGGCGCGGGCGCAGTCATAGAGGTCGAAGAGCCGGGACTGGCGGTCGGCGGGGAGCCGGGCCGCGCGGTCGGTGACGCTCGCCGGCCACGCCGACAGTGTGGCGATGATCCGCGCGCCGTCGAAGGCGAGTGACCGCGCGGACTCGGGGAACGTCTTGTCGTAGTCGATGAGCATCCCGAGCCGGCCGACCGGGGTGTCGAAGGCGGCGAAACCGTCGCCCGCGGCGTAGGCCTGGGATTCGCCCGCGGGCTGATGCACCTTGCGGTGGCGACCCAGGATGCCGTCCCCGGACAGGCAGATCGCCGCGTTGTAGTGGACGTCGCCCGCGGCCTCGGTGTAGCCGATACAGACCGTCATCGGGCCGGCGGCCCGGGCGATCTCGGTGAGCTCGGGCCCGTCCGGTGCCAATGCGGGCGGAAGGTCGTTCGGATCGGGGCGGCGCAGATCGCCGATGTAGCCGCCGAGCGATGCGTCGGGGAAGACGAGCAGGTCCACCCCGTCGCGTGCCGCAGCCTCGATGATCCCGACCGCCTTGGTCACACCCCGGCCGACATCACGACCGAAATGGGCGGCCAGCGCGCCCAGCCGGACGATGCTCACCCGGTCACCTCCCTCATGCAACACCCAATCCGGTGACGGCGTCGGCGATCGCGCCGGTCACCTCGCCGTCGGGCCAGCGCAGCCGGACACCGCGCGTCGCGGTGAGCTGCCCGCAGGCCGCGGCGACCGCGGGACCCGGTACCCCGCGGACCGGGGTGCGGTCGGCGGCGACCATCGCGAAGCCGGGAAAGCACGTCAGCCAGGAACCCATGGTGGCATCGGCCGGTCGCGGAATCGACGCGACGTCGAGTTCGGCACCGGTGCCCGACGCCTCGGCGAGCATGCCGAGAGTCCCGGCCAGACCGGCCATCGACACGTCCTTGGCGGCCGCCGGCCGCACGGTGCCGACGGTGGCGGCCAGCGCGGCCAGCTCGTCGGAGCGGCGGTGCGAGGTGCTGTCCCACTGCCGGCCGTGATAGCCAGGTCGCCAGGAGCCGCCGAGGTCGGCGAGCACCGAGACGACATCCCCAGCCCGACCGCCGCCGGCCGGGATCGGTTCCGGCGCGCGGCCGAGGGCCGTGACCGACAACGACGCCGGTACCCCGACCTGCGTGTGGCCGCCGAGAACCGGTGTGC